>JAQWOJ010000034.1 GCA_029245905.1 Gammaproteobacteria bacterium | reverse complement strand
ATTTTCCCCTAATACCAACCCGCATTAATAATGCTCCATAGCCACCATGGTCGCGCGCAACAAGAAAGCGCTTTTAATTTTAAAAAGTATTTGATTCTCGCAAGCACCCCCCTCAAAAAATATGGTAGGGTAACCGCATGTCAAGATTTTCGTCTATATTTATCTTTCTGTTCACATCACTACACGCTAATGCGATACCTCAAATTTCCGGCATGTGGCTACTTGTCGGCCCAGGCAATGAGGGCGCAGTAAAGTTAACCGAGAAAGGCCTTCGCATCCAGAGTGAATATGACCTCTTAGTAGATGATCCTAGCTTATCTTGCATACCCGCGAGCGCGTCTCGAATATGGGCAAATCCGGGATCTAGAATCCTTATCACGCAAACGCAAGAGAATATCCTCATCAGTTATGAGCTCTTTGATTTGCGACGCGAAATACCTATTGGGGATGAATTCGACCTTTCAGAATTACCAAGCACTAGAAATACACAAGGGTCATACTTTTCCGAAATGGGTTCATCTTTCGCAAGATATGATAATGATAAACTGATTATTAAGTCTGAAAATCACACCCTTGGCTATATTAGAACCTCTCGAGGTATACCTCAATCAGAAACCACCGAAACGATCGAAGAGATGCAAATTGAAAATAACATGTTACACGTTACTCATACCTACATTGATAAAGAACTATATGAAGAACCTTTTGTCCTTAATTATTTTTTTAGAAAAATAGATGAAACAGAAATTACCCCTTATGAATGCACTGAAGCTAACTATGATTGGTTCAATGAACTAAATTCAGCGGAGTAGGAGCACCGAGATGAAAAGAAATATTCTCCTTTTGTTTTTTTTAGGCATCGCCGCTTACACAACAGCGCACCATTCAACGAATGCTAATTTCACCCAAGAAATTATCTCAGTAGCAGGTTTAATCGAAAAAGTTCGTTTTCAAAATCCCCACTCGTCAGTTTTAGTAAAGAATATTGACGAAGCAGCCTCTGAAACATTCTGGCTAATTGAATCTAGTTCCAGAACTACACTACAAAGACAGGGTGTTAGCTTCGAACACCTAGAAATCGGAGAAAGAATTATTGCTACAGGTCGCAAGGGTCGCCGAGATTATACGATGTACCTGCAGTCAATCGAATTTGAGGACGGGACTACCTTTACCGCAGAACCGGATATCTATTCTAGAAGATAATGAGTTAAACTAAGCTGGACGTTAATCACTACACCTTCCCAAGGGTTAATATGTTTGGGACTTTTTTAAATTTCAGGATTTGCGATTACTGACCTTATTGTTGGTCATAGACTGTTAGTATATTTACTTAAACCCTGACACTAAAAAAATAGAACAAAATTCAAAGCGAAGGTTTATTTTCGTCCGGATAAAACGATGATTGAAGAAGAAATTAAAAGTGATTTCCCAGAGTCAAACATCGCTTGGACGACACTGAGCATCTTGTTTTTAGCTTACATTTCTTCATTCGTCGATAGACAGATAATTGGCTTACTTATAGAGCCGATCAAGGCAGATTTTCAAATTTCTGACACAGAGGTGAGTCTCTTGCTAGGCCTCTCCTTCGCAATTTTTTATTGCCTGGTCGCACTGCCGATAGGACGATTGGTAGACACGCACTCCAGAAAGAATATAGTCGCTGTAGGCATAACACTTTGGAGCCTTATGACTGCCCTTTGTGGCTTAGCCCAAAACTACTCACAGCTTTTTTTAGCAAGAATAGGTGTCGGAGTTGGCGAAGCAACACTTGGACCCGCTGCATATTCGATGCTCGCCGATAGTTTCCCTCCAAAAAAACTCGGTCTAGCGATGGGTATCTTTAATATGGGTACCGCTGTCGGTGCGGGGCTCGCCCTCATAATTGGCGGCTCGATAATTTCTTTCGTTACCGAAAATAACGTGGGTCGCATTTCATTATTTGGCATTGAGTTTTTATCGGGCTGGCAATGGATTTTCATATTAGTAGGACTACCTGGCTTACTCATTGCCGCGTTAACAATGCTCATCAAAGAGCCACGCAGAATAATTACTCAAACAGCTTATGCGAATGGCAATTTGATTACCCCAATCGAAGAAGTAAAAAAATTCTTCGTGGAAAATATAGATTTTTATTTACCACATCACTCAGCAGTTAGTTTTAGCAACCTCGCCCTAGTAGGTATCAATTCTTGGGTCTCTGTTTACTTTATAAGAATCCACGACTGGTCACTCAGCCAAGCCGGATTATATATTGGCGCTTCTTTAATTTTTGGCGGCTTAATTGGATTGGTTGGAGGCGGGTGGCTAAGCGATAAGTTGTCTATTCGCTTTATCGGTGGCAAGGCTATTTTTTGCCTAGCATGCGCCCTCCTTGCGATTCCTTTCTCCGCTCTTTTTACTCTTACTGAAAACCCTTTCGTCGCACTAATCTTTTTTGGGCTGGGCTATGGATTCATGGTTGCCCCAATACCTGCAGCGGCTGCGATGCTGCAAGAGACCACACCAAATAGAATGAGGGGCACTCTTTCCGCCTTTTATCTTCTAGTAATAAGTATTGTTGGTTTAGCCTTAGGGGCAACGATAGTTGCATTGTTGAACGACACATTTTTTGGCGGTGATACTGGAATCCGGCAAGCCTTGTTGATAGCTATACCGACTTTCAATTTACTAGCAGCACTTTTTTACCTTAAATTACTTAAACCCTACAAAGCAAGATGCTCCTAGGTGGTTAATAACGCATGCTCAAATCTTTACTTCTAACCGAAAAAACAATACTGATTCCTGGCGCGTTTGACGCACTCTCAGCTTTGCTCGCAAAACAGGCGGGATTCAAAGCTCTGTACATGACTGGCTTTGGGGTGGCAGGTTCATTATTAGCCAAACCAGACATAGGCTTAGTTACTGCCTCGGAAATGATCACAAGAGCTTCACAAATCGTTGATGTATTAGAGGATATTCCGTTAATCGCCGATGGAGATAACGGTTACGGAGGGATCCATAACGTAGCCCGCTTGGTTAATGCCTATGAAAAGGCTGGAGTACAGTGCATACAATTGGAAGATCAAGTAATACCAAAACGATGCGGGCACATGAATAACAAAGAGGTAACAAGCCTTGAAGAAGCCACCGCAAAAATTAACGCAGCGGTTAAAGCCAGAAACTCCGATAATTTTTTGATTGCAGCTCGAACAGACAGCAGAGCGATACATGGACTAGATGAAGCATTAAGACGAGGCGAAGCATTTTTGAATGCTGGCGCTGACATACTCTTTATTGAAGCACCCCAGTCTGTCGATGAAATGCAAAGAATTAAAACCGAATTCCCTGACGCTTATCTAATTGCCAACATAGTCGAAGGTGGAAAGACACCCGAACTCAAGTTTGATGAAGTAGCGGAGATTGGCTTTAAGATAATCTTAAGGCCAATCTCCGCGTTACTGGCTGTATCAAATACATTGAAAAATTGCTACTCAGCACTACTTAATTCAAATCAGAAAACTCCTCCAAAGACGGGCTTTGATGAATATAATAAAATGATCGGCCTTGATAACTTTAAGTGAATTAAAAAAACTCTCTACAAGTAAATGTGATCACTTCTCTTTCCATGCTGATCCCGCCCAATCGGCAACCTCACCGCCACCTGGGATCGGTATCTCCCGAATTCTTTCCGGCACATCATCAAACTCTAACCTTAGCGCCTTACAAAGAACCGCGTGCAAATTGTAACCCATGATATGGTAAGTTAACTCTAAGATATCCTCCTCTGAAAGGCATGAATGCAGCGCATCAAATAGCTCGTCCGAAGCTCTCCCACCCTGAAGGACTAGCGCGTCCGCCCAAGCGAGTATTGCTTTCTCTTTCTCGTCAAAGCATGGCGATACTTGCCAATGCGGAATTGCTTGAATTTTTTCATCGCTTAACCCAAATTTTCGAGCGGCCTTACAGTGTTGTGAAAATACAAACTGACTGCCTTGGGTGAAACCTGCTCGCAATATGCCAAGCTCTCTAGTTTTAGGGTCTAGCTGACTGACGCTTTTATCCGAAAACATACCAAACATACCAAAATGGTTTGTTGCATGTTCAAAAATATAAGGAACTCGAGCAAACACAGTCCACCAGTTTCCCGGGGTTCCAGTGGCGGTTCCGGGCTCCTCTATAGGATCTTTATCACCAAAAAGAGCTTGGTAATACTTAGCGATTGTTCCAGCAGTATCTTTTTTTGAAACACCTTTAAGTCTGGGCATAAATTTCTCTCTATAATGAAAGACAAACTTCGAATATAGCAGAAAATAAAGCTCTTGACTTTAGATGCAAATAGTCAATCATGGCTATATAAAAAATTAAAGAGGAAGTCCTCGTGACCAAAAATGAAAAATTTGATATACAGGGTCTCAATCATTTAGCCCTTGTTTGCAAGGACATGGAGAAAACCGTTAAGTTTTACTCTGAAATTTTAGGAATGCCCTTATTTAAGACCATCGAACTACCAAATAATATGGGACAACACTTTTTCTTTGATATTGGCAAAGGAAACTCGCTAGCATTTTTTTGGTTCCCTGACGCACCAGAGAGCCAGCCAGGAGTAAGCCATCCAGTTGCAATAGTTGGGAGAGGACCAATCACCTCTGCTCACGCCTCTATGAATCATGTCGCCTTCGATGTTCCTGCAGAAAAAATCGATGAATATCAAAAAAAATTAGAAGATGCTGGAGTAGATGTGACCTCAGTGGTTAATCATGACGATTCAGAGCGAGGCGCGAGTTCCACGATCACTGACACAACCTTTGTACGGTCTCTATATTTTACGGATCCCGACGGCATCATGCTGGAGTTCGCGGCTTGGACGCGTGAATTTGACTCGAGCGATGTAAGACACAAACCAGCCAAGGCTGTTGTTTAGCAACCTTATCAAAATTTTTCTAAAAAATAGGCAAACTAGTGGTGACGAATGGCTTTTAAACACCCGCTATTTCTGTTTTCGATATTAGGATTAGCTTTATTTTTCTTTGAGTCTTTGAATAAATATGACAGACAAGAAATTACCGTTACGTTATCCCAACAAGAAAGACTCGCAACGCTTTGGGAGACACAAACAGGTTATGTTGCAACACCAGAACAGCTTAATTCTCTAGTGACCAACTGGATCGAAGAAGAAATATTATATCAGGAAGCCCTGAAACTAGGCCTCGACGATCAAGACTCCATCGTTCGCAGGCGACTGATACAAAAACTAAGTTTTATTGCAGAATCTGGACCCTCTGAACCTGCAGATAGATCAATACTGCAAAACTTCCACCAAGAGAACCTTGATCGCTATACACTTCCTGAGCGCTATACGTTTCGACAGCTGTATTTTGAAACTGAAGCGGAAGCAGATAACGCCTTACTTTCACTTAAGAATGGAAAAGACTTCAAAACTTTAGCCAAACCATCCATGTTAAACTCAGAATACGCATACAATAGCGAACTTGAAATCAACGCAATTTTTGGAATTGGTTTTTTTAGTCGGTTAGACACGACTAGGCTTAACTTATGGCAAGGACCATTGGCCAGCGGACTTGGCTTTCATTTAATTGATTTAATAGCGCTCCATGAAGAGGAAATTACACCATTCGAGAACATTCAAGGTCAAATCTCTATGGACTACCAAAGAGACCGAGAAGAAAATGCGCGAAATAATTTTATTAAAGAATTAACTGATAAATATACAATAACAATTGAATTGAAATGAGCCGACATCTCGTTTTAATCGTTCTCTTTCTCGGCGGCCTAGCTCAGGGTCATGAAATACGACCAGCCTTCTTACAAATCATCCAACATGATAGCTCTAATTCATATGAAGCTTCATTCCGTCAGCCCCAAGTAGCTGGGCGCTTCCTAGGGCTATCATTAGACACGAACTGTCAGCAAAAGCCCGTCTCCTCGAGTGCAAATATGTCTGCCTTGACGGAAGTTTTTAACTTAAGTTGCGATAAAGAGAGCCTCAAAGAAATTGAAATTGTAGGACTAGACCGCACTATGATCGATACGCTTGTTAGGATAACTTACCACCGCGACAGAGCAGGTAAAAATTCTACTCTTCTAATTACAGCAGACGAACCCAGAATTAGTCTAAGTAACCAAAATCTCGGCTTACCCGTTTATTTTTCAATCGGCTTTAACCATCTATTGAACGGTTATGATCATATCCTGTTTGTGTTGATGCTGATCTATTTGGCACATAGACCATTAGATATCATCAAAATTGTTACCATTTTCACAATCGCACATTCAATTACTTTAGCTTTGTCAGTCTTCGGCATCCTCAAAATCTCGCAAACTCCAGTTGAAGCAATTATCGCAGCCAGTATTGTCTTACTAGCCTCTGAAAATATTCGCCCGAGCGGCACTAAAAATTTACGACACCTAAGTTTCATAACCTTTGCTTTTGGATTATTACATGGACTTGGCTTCGCGGGCGCCCTAACTGAAATTGGGTTGCCTCCATCAAATCAGATAAGCGCCCTGTTTTTCTTTAACGCAGGACTAGAGTTAGGGCAACTAGCTGTAATTATGATCTTTCTAATTATAGCGAGGGTCACATCAATAAAAAATAATAAATGGCTTTTTGTAGCTCCAGTATATTTGAGCGGCGGAATCGCCTCCTATTGGTTTTTTGCACGCAGCTCACAAATAATTTCCCCCCTCATGTACTGAAGTCTATTTTCACTGAATCACAGAATCTTAGATGGCGGGATCGACATAAAAGCTGCTACCCTACTAGAGTCAACGCTTAAGTTTATCTAAGCTCCGAAAAAAGAAAGGAGAAAGCATTGTTTAAACCATTATTGGGTTTCGGAGTCTTCGTCCTTCTTATCTCTTGTGACGCAAACAACGAGAATGTGGAAATAGAAGCTCAGAATAAAAGTAATAGCCCAATAAAGATTACGACCGAATACAATACCCAACGCGAAGCCTATTTTGGTGACCTACATGTTCATTCCATGTATTCCTATGACGCTTTCATCTTCGGAGGCATCGCATCCCCAGATGATGCTTATAAGTTTGCGAAGGGTGGGACAATTCGTCATCCCGCTGGGTTCGATATGGAGCTAGATATACCCATGGATTTCTATGGGGTTAGTGATCATGCTTATTACTTAGGAATCGTCAGAGAGATGGCGCTGGGAAGCTCTATCCTTTCCCAACATCCCGTGGCAGAAGGCATTGACTCTTTAGATGAGGACGTAAACGTCCGCAGATCTATTTTTCGCAGATTCGCCGATTTCGCAAGCGCAGGCAACGGCAGTGAAATCATGGATGAAACAGTCGTGAAAAATGCTTGGGATGACATAGTTACTAGCGCTAATCGACATTATGAACCAGGAAAATTTACAACTTTTATTGCCTACGAATATACTGGTACAGGCCCAGAAGAAGAGGTGTTGCATCGAAATGTCATTTTCCGAGACTCAGTCGCACCAGAAGTGCCTTTCTCGCGAATCGATTCCGACGATCCGCAAGACCTTTGGTCTTGGATGGATTCAAACCGCGCGGCAGGAATTGAAAGCTTAGCCATCCCCCACAATTCAAACGTGTCGGACGGATTAATGTTCTCTCTCTCGGACTACCGAGGTAGACCGTTAGACTCAGCCTACGCCAATCAACGGATCAGAAATGAACCACTGGTTGAGATCACTCAAGTAAAAGGCACCTCAGAAACTCATCCAGCGCTATCGCCTAATGACGAACTCGCGGGGTTCGAATTGGTGCCTTTTAAAATCGGGGGCTCAGTACCCATTCAAACACAAGGTAGTTATGTGCGAAAAGCGCTACTTGACGGAATAAAATTTCAAGCCGAGCAGGGTTTTAACCCTTTTAAATTTGGGGTAATCGGATCAAGCGATAATCACAATGCAACCCATGTTGGGGGTGAAGATAATTTCTATGGGGTTTCTGGCCTCTTAGATAGCGACGGCCAAAAACGAGGCTCTCTGCCTCTAGGTACTTCTCAAGAAGAGGAGGACATATACTTTGATCGGTACGCGAGATTTGGAGCTTCGGGTTTAGCCGGAGTATGGGCTGAACAAAACACTCGAGAATCTATCTATGACGCTTTAAAGCGGAAAGAGACATTTGGCACCTCAGGACCAAGGATAAAAATTAGGTTTTTCGCCGGGGATAATTTACCTGAAATCGATGACAGAGACCTAGTCGAAAAATCCTATGCCAATGGCGTGAGCATGGGAGGAAACTTTATCTCCAGAAGCAACCAAGCTGCTACTTTTATCGCTTGGGCAGCTAAAGACCCAAATAGCGCCCCCCTGCAGCGTCTGCAAATAATTAAAGGTTGGACTAAAGGCGGAGAAATATACGAAAAAGTTTTTGATATCGCCTGTGCAAATGAGATGCAAATTGATTCCATCAGCCATCGATGTGAAGATAACGGCGCCAGCGTCAACGAGGAAGACTGTAGTATTAGCACCGACCTTGGTGCAGCCGAATTGAAATCAAGATGGGTAGACCCTGACTATGATTCTGCCCAGCATGCTTTCTATTATGTTCGCGTAATCGAAAACCCTAGCTGTCGCTGGTCCACCTGGGATGCAATTCGGGCCGGAGTCCAACCGAGGGCTGATCTGCCCACCACAATTCAAGAGCGCGGCTGGTCATCACCAATATGGTTTATACCGGCTCAATAAACCTTTTCTGTCTTCAAACAAAAGCTGATTTTAAAAGAAATCAAAGCCATCGATCCTAATCAAGAGTATCCCGGTACAGCGTGCGATGCTTGATCTTCCATCCGTCAGAAGTCTTTACGAAACTATCTTCGTAATAGCCAGATGAAATAACATTAGGAGGACGTACAGTAACGTCCATCAAGAGATAATAAGCTCTCGCCTCAGCTCCATCCTCTGTGGGTGTTATTATGTAGCTGCCGTTAATATGGCGCCGACCGACATCGCCAGTTTTACCTTGATATCTTCGCTCCCTGTCGGCCCTTAATTCCTCCATTCCAACAATATTTCCGCCCTCTCGAGTCATCACCGCATCTTCAGCAAAAGCCGACAAAAACAACTCCACATCACGAAAGTCACTGCCCTGGTTGTAACGCGCGTACAGGGATCTTATTTGTTCAAAATCTTGTGCTGTAAGAGCTTTCATCTCACCATGATGATCAGCTAAAACAGGCAAACTGCTCCCTATTACCATCGCAAGAAGAGCTAATAAAAACACACTAGCTTGGACTCTTATTCTTTTTAGCAAAAATGTCTTTTCCATAAGCGCGCGTCCACCTTAGTTAGAAGTTAGAATACCTCGTTTTAAAACGGCCATTTGAATTTTAAGATTCTTCAAGGGCCATTGCGTTTCGCGTCATCACTCAACGACTTGGCGTAATTTGCCTTATATTCTCGATATCTTCTTGTGCTTGCCTTGCTAAATAATCCCGCTGAGCGACAGTTAAACAAACCCATTGCCTAATATTTGAGCCAATCACTGTTTCTCTTTCACAAACTAGCTTTTCACTTTCAGAACTCACCGTTTCATTATAGACGTCCACATCTCGCTGACTGCGTATTGTCGGAATCCCATCATCATTAGCTTCATAAAGACTTTCGCAACCCGAGAGAAGAAAAGCCGCTCCAATCAGGGTAATTAGTTTGCTCATATTTTAGTTCGCTATATTAAATTAACATTTAAAAACAACAAATCACTTGGACATAGAATCAGTATAGCACTTTTTACTATGACTTCGCCCAACAAGAACTTTCAATATTTACCTTAAAACATGTCTCTCTAGCATACGTCGACGAACAACAGCGCCATAAACACTTCCTTGCGCATCAACACCTAAGCCTTCCGCGCCAGAGTGGTCATCACGCAACGGTTCCATGTCTTCAATAAAAGCATCTACACTGCCATTTTTTGCTGACCCTATTCGAATGCCTTTCTTGATCCCCATCAATTCTCCTGCCCCAGTGTCAGGGCCTGACTCAGAGTCAGCGACATATATACGATCATTAGGGGTTATAAATATTCCACTGGGTCGTCCAAACTGATGCCATTCATCAACAAATTTGCCATCTTGCGTAAATATTTGAATTCGATTGTTTTCGCGATCGCCTACAAACAGACGTCCTTGAGAGTCCATCGCAATTGTGTGAGGTTCACTGAACTGTCCTTGCTGGGTACCCGTCGACCCCCATTCCTTTATAAAAGCGCCGTCAGCATTATAGTGCACTATTCGATTGTTCAGTCCGCGACGATGACTATCTGCGACGAATATATCTCCATCATTTGGGTCTATGACCACATCATTTGGCGAGTGCAATAGATCGGGGCCTGAGCCACCGATCCCCTTTTGTCCCAAAGTCATCAAGATTTCGCCATCTTTGCTAAATTTAATCACCTGATGGCCAATTACCTCATTACCTCGGGCATCAGCCACCCATAAATTACCCTCATGGTCTACTGTCGCCCCATGAGGAAACACAAAAAGTCCTGCTCCAAACGCTTGAACTAAATGGCCATCATAATCAAATTTTAAAACAGGAGGTTCTGGACGACTTTCGCAAGAATTCTCGAAACAGCGATGTATCACATAGATATAATCCCCCTCAGGCGAAGGCTCTACGGCAGTTACCGCTGCCCAATCATTGGTTCCCTCAGGCAATTCACCCCAATTTCGCTCTGTAAAGTAAGGTCGAGGGAGGTCATTACGAACCCCGTGAACGACCGGTTCAATAGATTGTGCCCAAATATCCATTGTGACGAGGTTCAGAATTATGGAGATTAAGAGTGGCTTTTGGCTTTTCATAAAATTTACGCTTTTTTGATCAACTTAATACGAGCCTAACATTCCATAACCCCCTAATAATAGGGTTTTCAGCAACGATTAAAGTATATCCAATATGACCATTTTGCTTGACTATGCGTGAACCTCCCAGTTTAATAAACCATCGCCGTATAGTATTCAAAATGCTAAATGGAAAACAATCACAATTATTCAGTGATTTCTTAAACCCTAACTAGCTGAGACAATAAAAATGAACAAATTAAGCAGCTTTTTAAGTTTTCCACCCTTAATTTTATTCGCAAGCTTTATCCATGCCCAAGATGCAGGCCAAACGTTAACCTATAATGGTGCGATAGGGCGGATAATTAATGAAAATTGTGTTGTGTGTCACCAAGAAGGTGGCATCGGTCCAATGCAATTTCAGACTTATGATCAAGTTCGTCCTTGGGCTCCATTAATCCAATTAAAAGTTGCTTCTCGTGAAATGCCACCGTACGCCTATGATCATGGCATTGGTCTCCAAGACCTGATAGGAGACTGGCGCTTAGACCAAAAAGAAATCGATCAGATTGTTGCCTGGGTAGAACACGGGGCCCCTTTAGGCGATCCGGACCTAGCACCTCCCCCCTATCAGCTGAAAGACCCTGATGAGTGGAATTTTGCTGCTGAACTAGGGCAACCCGACTTAGTTGTGCCTTCGAGCTCATACGATATTCCTGCCAGCGGCAATGATCTATGGAGCAGAGAATTTGTCGACTCTGGTGTTACAACCAACCGGTGCATCAAAGCCGTTCAAGTAAAGCCTCGGGGCGATGCCTCTGCAGTTGTTCATCATGCGAACTCTTCCGTTTACATACCCAATGGTGAAGATGGATTTGAGCGCTATGGCATGCTAACCGAGTATGCAATGGGCAAGTGGGGAGAAATGGTGCCAGAGGGCGTTTGCCGAACCTTGCCAGCCGGGGCTCAAATCCAATGGAACATTCATATGTTTCCAGGCGGAGTAGGCGCAACAGCCCAGGGCGAAATAATAGAAGATAATGTCGTAGAAATTGGTCTCTGGTTCCACGATGAGGGCTATGAAGCAGCTGATGGAATATACAAGCAAGACCTAGCTCAATACGATATTCAATTTAAAGGCGCGCTCACCCGTAATGAAAATATGGTAATACCCCCTAACGGGTATGGCATGACTCAAGGATTTCATTCCTTTGACCACCCAGTTCGAATCGATAGCTTCCAGCCCCATGGCCACTTAAGAATGAATGCCGCTTCGTTTGAAATTTTTTATCCAGACACCGGTCGGACAGAACAAATAAGCCAGGTATCAAAATGGAGTGCTACTTGGCATCATAGCCATATCTATGAACCTGAAGTAGCGCCCCTCGTTCCCGCCGGTGCGGTACTTGTCCTAAAACAGTGGTACGACAACACAGCCAACAACCCTAATAATCCCGATCCTGATCAATGGGTTTATGGGGGTAGCAGGACAGGCGATGAAATGTCGCATGCATGGTTAGCCATAACTCACCTCGATGAAAAGGGCTATGAAAAACTTGTTGCGCAAAGAAAGGAGAGAGAAGCGAGCTCTCTGGCCGGCAACGATTGAAAACTAAAATACGTTAGTTTTTTAAAATAAGAAGCCCTGCCTCAAAAAGTAGGGCTTTTTATCGTGTCTTATTCAAAACCCCATTGTCTGGACTTACTTGTATGGCTCAGCCGACCAAAATTAATTATCAAGAACTCTACGACTCGTTCACTTGGTACGAACCCTCTCATTATAACTTTGCTACTGAGGTGATTGATCGCTGGGCAAACCAAGATGAAGAGAAGTTAGCAATATTCTGGATAGATGATGAAGATAACCAGAAAACACGCACGTTCTCTGAAATTTCTGATTATTCAAAACGATTATCAAGTGCACTATCCTCAAAAAACGTAAGACGTGGCGACGTCATAATTTTAATATTAGGTCGAGAAATTGAATGGTGGGAGGCCTTCACCGCATCCCTTCGCATGGGCGCGGTTATTTCTCCAGGCACTGCGCAACTTTCAGCCAAAGATATTGAATATCGAATTAATGCAGCCTCCTCATCTTGCATCATCACTAATTCCGCAAATGCCGAGAAAATAGACCAAGTCGAATCTAACTGCCCTACCCTCCATACCAAGGTGCTGATCGATGGACAAAGGGAAGGCTGGCTCAACTATCAAACACTGATTGAAGAAGCTTCAAATAATTTCGATTCGCCCAACACTTTGGCAGATGAAGAATCGATGTGTTACTTCACCTCTGGCACGACCGGATACCCCAAGATGACGATACATAGACATGACTATGGAATCGCGCACCAAGTAACTGGCTCGCATTGGTTAAATCTTGGTGAGGAGGATTTACACTGGAATATTAGCGACACTGGTTGGGCTAAAGCAGCATGGAGCAGTTACTACGGACCCTGGACCTGCGGGTCGGCAATATTTGTGCACCATAGTAGTGGTTTCAATCCAGCGCAAACTCTTTCAATAATCGAAAAATACCCCATCACGACGTTATGCGGAGCGCCTACCATTTATCGCATGTTAGTCCTTGAAGAACTAGGAAAGTACACTTTTCCCAGCTTACGCCATTGCGTAGGTGCGGGAGAACCTCTTAATCCAGAAATTATTGACAAATGGCAGGCGGCGACCGGGCTAATTATTCGGGATGGTTACGGTCAAACAGAAACCTCTATCTTATGCGGGAATTTTCACTTTATAGAACCTAAGTTTGGTTCTATGGGTAAACCGGCGCCTGGTGTTTGTCTTTCGATAATCGATGATAACGGTAAAGAAGTCGGCAAAAATATCGAAGGTGATATTGCGGTACTCGTTAAGCCAACTCGCCCACAAGGCATGTTTAAAGAATATAGAAACGATGCGAAAAAAACGGCTGATACTCGGAAAGGAAAGTGGTACATCACTGGTGATCGCGCATACGTCGACGAGGACGGATACTTCTGGTTCGTTTCTCGATCTGATGATGTAATTTTGTCGTCCGGCTACCGAATTGGACCTTTTGAGGTCGAAAGTGCGCTAATCGAACATCCCAGCGTCGCAGAATCCGCTGTAGTTTCAAGCCCGGATAAAACTCGTGGAGAAGTAGTTAAAGCCTTCGTAGTCTTGACTCAAGGCTTTGAAGCCAGTGAGGCCCTAAAGAAAGAGTTGCAGGATTATGTTAAACAAGTTACTGCGCCCTATAAGTATCCTCGGAGACTCGAATTTATTGCATCACTACCGAAGACTGTTAGTGGCAAAATACGGCGCATTGAGTTACGAGAAAAAGAATGGAATGATCAAGCATGATGAAAAAGGCACTAGTAACCCTCATACAACTAACAGTTTCATGCACCTCTTTCGCAGAATCAGTTGATGAAAATATAGTAATCCTCGCTATGGGCAAAGAAGAACGCCTCGAAGAAGATATCGCACGTGATCAGCGCAGCAGGCCAGAAGCGATTATTCCTTTACTAAATCTTCAAACAGGTGATCGCGTAATAGATATTTTTGCTGGGGGCGGATATTACACTGAATTATTAGCTTCCGTTTTAGGCGAAGATGGCGAAGCAATCTTACACAACAATGATGGCTTCGAGGCTTGGGGAATCAATAGCCTTTCGGATCGCTTTAAGCCAGGACGAGACCCAGGAAACATTGTCCGCCTTACCCGCAGTGGAATAAATCTAGATTTGGCAGCAGAAAGTATAAACGGGGCACTAATTGTCATGGCCTATCATGACCTTTATGTAGTGCCGAAACGTTACAACGGCGAAGAATATGTTCCAGTGGGCGATCCCGCGAATACTGAATACTTTCTAGACCAGATTTTTACAGCACTGAAGCCAGGTGGTCGCTTTGTAATAGTAGATCACGCGGGTGACGAAACCATGAACCACAATTTAGTGGCGGACTTGCATCGTATTAACGAAAGCTTTGCGCGGAGCGAAATTGAAGCAGCTGGTTTTAGATTTATAGATTCTACTGATGCACTTCGCAACCCAGAAGACAATCGCAACATGATTGTTTTTGATTTAGATGTACAAGGAAAAACTGATCGATTTACCCTCGCCTTCGAAAAACCAGAGAACTAAGCATCCGATGGGTAAATTTAGATTCACGCCCCGCTCCAAACCTGTGGGAACGAATCTTGTCTTTTTTTAAGCTTCTTGAGCTTTACTGAACCAGACTGTTTATTCACTCTAATTGCTAACGTCTACGAAAACATCTTAAATAGCAAATTACTTAAACGATCGATCATTCTGTGATATTTTCCGAACACGTTAAAGATAATAAAGGAACAGCATGATGGAAAAGTTCGGTATTGGGCAAGCTGTTACGAGATTTGAAGACGACCGCTTGCTCTCGGGCAAAGGACGCTACGTAGACGACATTAGTCTAGAGAAGCAAAGCTTTGCGATATTTGTCCGTTCTCCTCATGCCCATGCGGAGATACTCTCAGTCGACACAAGTAAAGCCAAGGCAATGCCCGGTGTTCTTGGTATTTATACGGTCGCCGATCTAAAAGCCGAGGGCGTTGGCGACATCCCTTGTGCGGCTCCTGCAACTAATAAAGATGGAAGTCCATGTGTGATGCCACCTCGACCGGCGTTGGCACAAGGTAAAGTGCGCCATGTTGGGGATGCTATAGCGGTCGTAGTGGCAGAGACTCGGGAACAAGCAACCGATGCTGCAGAAACCGTTTTGATTGACTATGAAGTCATGCCAGCTGTAGTCGAAACAAATGAAGCAATGTCTGATAATGCTCCCCAAATTTGGAAGAATGCAAATAAAAATGAATGCTTCAATTGGGAAGCGGGTGATGCGGAGACTACAGAGAAGGCGTTCTCCGAAGCAGAGAATATAGTAGAATTAGATCTAGTAAATAATCGCGTCGTACCAACTTCAATGGAAACTAGGGGAGCCATTGCCTCTTTAAAAGAAGACGGTAGATTAGCCTTGCACGTTTCCTGTCAAGGCGTGCATGTAATGCGTCGGCTGCTAGCAACCCAAATCTTTAATGTCGACGAAGATCAAATCCTTGTCACTTGCGACGATGTAGGCGGAGGATTCGGGATGAAAATTTTTCTATTCCCTGAATATGTCGCTATTCTTTTTGCCGCTAAAAAGATAGGGCGTCCAGTTAAATGGGTATCTGAAAGAAGCGAAGCCTTCCTTTCCGATAGTCATGGACGGGATCACCTAAGCAACTTAAAGCTTGCACTCGACGAAAATGCAAAAATACTCGGATTGAAAGTAAGCACAATTGCAAATTTAGGCTCCTATCTATCAAATTTTGCTCCCTTTGTAGCCACAGATGCGGGCGTTTCCATGCTGGTTGGCTGTTACGATATTCCAACAGCATATGTAGAAGTCCAAGGAGTATTTACTAATACCTCACCGGTAGACGCCTATCGGGGAGCGGGCAGACCAGAAGCTATTTATGCAATTGAAAGATTACTTGATACCGCCGCTTTTGATCTTGGCATCTCGCCAACGGAAATTAGAAAACGGAATTTTATTCCAAGTGAGGCGATGCCTTTTTCAACTATACTTGGCTCAAATTACGATTCTGGAGAATTTCAAAAGAACCTTGAAGACGCCGTAATCAATTCCAATTGGGAGGAGTTTGACGTAAGAAAAACAGCGGCCAAGAATCGCGGAAAATTACTAGGCATTGGCCTAGCTAGCTACATTGAGCGTTGCGCAGGTGGATCACCCGAAGAAGCACGTCTAGAGGTTGCCAGTACTGGTCACGTGACTCTTTATATAGGAACGCAATCAAATGGTCAGGGTCATGAGACTGCGTTTAGACAAATACTGTGTGAAAATCTAGGACTCGCTTTTGATGAGGTATCTATCGTTCAGGGTAATTCCGACCTCGTTAAGACAGGTGGCGGGACTATGGGCTCTCGCTCAGTCCCAGTGGGCGGATCTGCGATAGGATACGCCTCAAAAAGAGTTATTGAAAAAGCAAAAGAAACAGCCGCGACCTTATTCGAGAGTGCGGTCAGCGATGTTGAATTCAGTGACGGCGAGTTTCGAGTTGTAGGAACAGACCGTGCGCTCGATTTCAGGCGAATCGCAAAAGCCGCAGCCAACGGGCAAGATATTGCGTTTGACGAAAACGAGACATTTGCACCAGAGGAGGCAACCTATCCTAATGGCACCCATGTTTGCGAGTTAGAGATAGATAAAACTACGGGCGAAGTGGAGCTTGTTAATTACACCGTGGTCGACGACTTTGGAAAGGTAATCAATCCTCTACTGCTAGAAGGACAGGTGCACGGCGGAATCGCGCAAGGTTTAGGTCAAGCTCTTCTAGAGTGTTGCCAGTACGAATCAGCCTCAGGGCAGTTACTTTCCGCCAGCTTTATGGATTACACCATGCCTCGAGCTGATGATTTTCCGCCACTACGTTTCGACAGAAACGAAGTACCTTGTCAAACTAATCCGCTGGGGATAAAAGGCGCTGGTGAAGCAGGGGCCATCGGAGCGCCGCCGGCTATTATTAACGCCATTGTTAACGCTCTCTCTGACTATAATGTGCGGCATGTTGATATGCCTATCTCGCCAAATAAAATGTGGAATTTAATGCAAAATTTGCAAACTTAAAAAAATTACTCTTCAAATTTTAATAACCCCAGATAATTCTTTGCTTGCAAAGCTTGATCCCCGCTAGGATATCCATTTACCGATAGCACCCACGCCACAACCTCGAGATACTCAATATCGGTAAGCGATCGAGGGTTATCTGCTGGCATAGAGCCCCTGATCTTATAAAAATAATCAAGAACGCTCATACTATGCCATCGAACTGCTATATTCTTATAAAACTCGATTGCATGACAACGCGCGCAATTTCTTTCGTAGAGGAGCTCACCGGAATCTGCCTGCGTTGTTAAATAGCTCCCGTGCGCTAGACTTAGTGCTTCGCCGTCGACTTTCGTCAAAAAAAGCAAAATACAAATAAAAAACCCTGTTTTCCAGCCGAGAAACCCTGTGATTACACTAGCGATGAAAATGACTTTTCGATTGAGTTGGATTGTCAATAAATTTATGTAAATCTGGTTTTATCGTATCCGCAACATAAATAACATCACCTGGCGCTATTGTCATATAATGCGCCTCTCCAAATTCGCCTAATTTCTTTCCAGGCTCTCCGGTCGCGGCAAGAACTTTGCCATTTTTATCCAACTTCAGTATTTCACCTGCAAAACCGCTGACCATCCACAAGGTTCCCTCACTATCAAAATGTAAGCCGCATGGTAGCCCTTTGTAATGCCACTCTTTGATATAGAGTCCCTCATCATCAAAAATCTGAATACGACGATTCTCTCTATCAGCGACATAAATGAGTCCCTCTGCGTCGACCACAATTGAATGAGGAGTATCAAACTGTCCAGGAGCCGCGCCTGGACCGCCCCATTTCTTCATAAACCGCCCTGCTGCATCAAATTTAAGAAGTTGCGGGGTTCCGCGACCATGCCCTACCAGTATAAAAACTTCACCATATTCGTTAACAGTAAGATCAGTAGGTTCATTTAACAAACCATCTTCTGGCTCCCCCGGCTCTCCCATCTTACCGATAGTTAATAATACTTCACCAGTTAGACTCATTTTTCTAACGGTATGTCCATTAACATCGGTGGTCCAAATGTTTCCTTGTGGGTCTACGCGCATTCCATGGGGTCGAATGTAATCACCCTGGCCCCAAGTCTTTAGTAATCGACCCCTAGGATCAAACTCCATTAACGGGTTAGGGCCGCGATTGAATAAAATCAAATGATTCTCTTCTGTCCAAACTACGCTAGAAGCTGCACCTAGCTCGATATCTGATGGGATTTTTAACCCGTGCGGCACAGCCTGATAACCAAGGTCTGGAGCCACCTCCATTTGCAGCGGATCAGGCCCGGGCAACGCCTGAGCCAAAGCGACGGCCGGAGCAAAAGAAGCCATGAACCAGACAAGAACCACTGACATGTTATTTCTAAATCTCATTTTTACTCCCCTAAACCTTTGCTGTGCTTTAGTCTTCTCTTTCACTGCCGTCACCATTCATGCCCATGGATTCGTATCTGCGCCAACCAGCCAGGATGCCTACCATACCGTGATTACCCTCATGACATGCATATTCGTAAATTGGATAATCAGTTCTCCTCAATGGAAAGCGCGCCGACCAGGATGTATCCCAGGACATTGAGTCCTCAATAGTGAAGTCATACTCTAACGTATCTCCGTCGATACGTCGTATCCGCTCTTCGAGTATCATGTGATCCGAAGCACCACGACCGTTATCATGATGATAAAAGTGTCTTGTATTTATCACTAAAGTTTCACCTTCAAAACGCGCAATAGAATCACCATCCCATTTAAGGTGCCGAGTCTGATGAGCATCATCAATTCGGATGACACGAGCACGATGGATCATCTCATTCAAAATCATAATATGATCTTCAGTTTGAACGATCTGTATGTTGTTATTGTAAGCGCCAGGGACCAAGGGTGGTCCTGCACCCCCACTCATGAGACAACGATCTGCCAAAGTCCTAGCCTCTGGGCCTATACTCAGTCGTCGGTTTTCTGATCTAATTTTTGACCGCTCCTGACCAATACTATTTAATGGAGGAGTACGGCCGTTTGGCGGATCATAAATTAGGGATGTACGACGATCAGCAATAGTCTCTTTTCCACGTTCATACCAGAATTCATTATAAGAAATAACACCGGGCGGATAACCGGCTCCACCAACTGAATCAATAATTAAGTCCCGATTTTGTCGACGATTCTCATAAGCCTCCCATTCACGAGCCTCAGCAGCAGAAAGAACTTCTTTGTCAGCAAGCTCAGCTGGACGATTTAGCGGGGTAATGGTGCGGTAGGTGTAAGTACCTTGAAGGTCTGGATATCCATATTCGGTTAGCCTATCTTCGTGAGACTGCGCACAAACCGTCGGAATTACAAGGATAGAGCTAATCGCCAAGCTTGGTAAAAATAAAGCCCTTATTTTCATTTTACCCTCCACTCTTTCGGGATTTTAGGAAGAACTTTTATAATCCAAATTACGCGAGTGAAATATTTTTTCAAGTTAAATTTACAAGAGCTGAATGATAAAGAGCCCTAGATCTGATGTTTTTAAGCCAAGGACTCATGAAATAAGGGGCGCAGAAAAACACTCGAATGCATGCATTCACGGTGCAGAACCAATCAGTGTGAGTTTAACTCTAAAAGTCGCAATCAGGAGATTTAACTAAGACCCGGCACTGGGGAAAGCAAATCTGGCTTTCTCTGTCTTATTCTGCTCGGGCCAGCGCTGCGTCATCGTTTTGCGGCGAGTGTAAAACCTTACAGCATCCGGGCCATAAACATAGAGATCTCCAAAAAGAGAGCGCTTCCATCCGCCAAAACTTTGACTAGCGACCGGCACTGGTAAAGCAACATTTACTCCGACCATACCCACCTGAATGTTATCTGCAAAATATCTAGCTGTTCCACCATCCCGGGTAAAAATACAAGTACCATTGCCATATTCATGTTTATCTATCAACCTCATTGCCTCACCCAAGCTATCTACTCGGACAATGCAAAGTACAGGTCCAAAAATCTCATCGGTATAAATATCCATTTCTTGGGTAACTTTATCGAACAAGGATCCACCAACAAAAAAACCATCCTCGTATCCTAGTACTTGATAATTTCTGCCGTCCACTACAAGGTCAGCCCCTTGTTGTATACCCTTCTCCACATAACGATGAATCCGAGTATAAGCTTCTTGTGTAATTAAAGGTCCCATATCATTTGATATGTCAGTCCCAGGCCCGATACGTAAGTTCTTAATCCGATCTTTTAAGCTAGCCACAACCTTATCAGAAATCTCATCTCCCACGCATACCGCCACCGAAATAGCCATGCAACGTTCCCCGCAAGAGCCATATGCCGCTCCCATTAGGGCATTAACAGCATTTTCCAGATCAGCATCAGGCATAATAACCGCATGATTTTTAGCTCCTCCCAAAGCTTGCACTCTCTTTCCGCTCGACGTTCCTTTTCTGTATATGTCCTCTGCTATCGGTGTAGACCCAACAAAACTTACTGCCTGAATTCGCTTATCATGAAGGATAAAATCCACAGTTTCTTTGTCGCCATTTACAACATTAAAGACTCCATCTGGCAACCCCGCTTCACTCAATAATCCCGCGATAAAAATTGATGCACTTGGGTCACGCTCTGAAGGCTTTAAAATGAAGGTATTACCGCAGACAATTGCCAATGGGAACATCCACATAGGGACCATAACCGGAAAATTAAAGGGCGTTATGCCCGCCACAACACCAAGCGGTTGAAACTCAGACCAGCTATCAATATCAGGCCCTGCGTTCTTTGAGAACTCTCCTTTCAATAACTCAGAAACCCCGCAAGCATACTCAACAACCTCAATACCGCGCGTCAATTCTCCTCGCGCGTCATCTAAAACTTTTCCATGTTCGCTCGTTATCAACTCACAAATGTGATCGGAATGTTCTTCCAATAGTCGCTTAAAACGAAACATAACTTGCGCACGTTTTTGTGGCGGAGTAGTTCTCCAAGCAGGAAAAGCTTTCGCAGAAGCACGCGCTGCAGCCTGATAAACATCCTCTCCAGCAAGGACGACTCTTTTACTAACTCTTCCATCAGCCGGGTTAAAAATATCCGTCGTCCTTCCATCACCAACGACTTCTGATCCGTTTATAAAGTGACCAACCAATGGTTTATCTTGATTATCAGTTGATTTACGCGAGTTCATGAAGGGTTTCTCCTAGTGCATTTATCAGAGTATCGATCTGTTCTTTGGTTGATACAAATGGAGGTGCTATTTGCAATGTGTCGGCTCCCCACCTGACATAAAACCCTTTCTCGAAACATTTCACCCCCACCTCAAAAGGTCTCCTGAGCGGCTCTCCAGGGTAGTGCTCTAGGCTAATTCCACCGGCAAATCCATAATTTCGAATATCCGTTACAAAGGGCGCAGACCTCAAGCTGTGAATACATTCTTCGAAAAATGGTGCCATTTCTTTAACTTTCTGAACCAAGTTTTCATTAATCAAGAGGTCAAGAGCAGCAATTCCGGCAGCGCAAGCAACAGGGTGTGCCGAATAAGTATAGCCATGAGGAAATTCGACCATGTATTCAGGCGCATCAGTTTCAACAAAAGCATTGTAGATGGCAGATGTAACCACCACAGCACCCAAAGGAATAGCTCCGTTCGTAATTTGCTTCGCTAGAGTCATCATATCCGGAGTGACGCCGAATTCTTCAGCACCTGTCAATGACCCCATACGCCCAAACCCGGTTATAACCTCATCAAAAATAAGCAAAATATCGTGTCTATCGCAGATCTCCCTCAGGCGATTGAGATAACCCTTTGGTGGCGGCAGCACTCCAGACGTACCAGACATTGGCTCTATTATAAGAGCCGCGATATTAGATGCATCGTGCAACGCCACAAGCTCTTCAAGTTCATTCGCTAAGTGGACCCCCTCATCTGGCATCCCTCGACTAAATCTATTTTCTTCAAGCATCGTGTGAGGTATGTGATCGGCTTCCACAGTTTGCCCAAACAGTTTCCGATTGAAACCAATTCCACCGACACCTAAACCACCAAAGTTTACTCCATGGTAACCCTTATGACGTCCTATAAATTTGGTTTTACCTGGTTGACCTTTATTACGCCAATAACCCCGTGCCATCTTTAAAACAGTATCTATTGTTTCAGATCCAGAATCCGTGAAAAAAACTTTATCTAACCCTGAAGGAGTCAACTCTACTACTTTGTTTGCCAATTCAAAACTCAGTGTATGCCCAAATTGAAAACCTGGAGAATAGTCGAGCTTTCCCAGTTGTAATGAAACGGCATCGTTTATTTCTTTTCGATTATGACCGGCTCCACAGGTCCATAACCCGGACAGCCCATCGAATATTTTTTTATCATTGGAATCTGTATAGTGAACTCCTTCGGCTGACATTATGAGACGGGGGTCTTTCTTAAATTGACGATTAGCCGTGAACGGCATCCAGTGGGCGCTTAAGTCAAGATCGGTCATGATATCTAATTATCCTTCACTTATATTTTCGTTGAACCGCTAATTAATGGCGCTCTTCTATCGACCTCATTAATCTCTAATAGTTGCGCTCGATATGCTGCCTCTAATTTCTCATCAGGCCAGAGTTTAGCGACAATATAACCCACAATCAGTGCGGAGAAAAATGACGGAGGCATAGTTTCTAAGGCTCTAAAATATGCACCAACGGAGCCTAATCCCTGAAGAATAAATTTACTGACTATTGTCATCAAAAACCCAGTAGCCATCGAAGCGATCGCTGCTCTTTCCGTAAATTTTGGCCAAAAAAGCGATAGGATAATCATTGGACAAAAAGTCGCCGCAATTCCCGCCCACCCAAAAATAACAAACCAGAAAATAGTTCGGTTAGGGGAAAGGATAGAAACAAGTACCGCGACCCCCAATGCAAAAATAGCCAAGGCAATAGTTATTTGGCGACACATGCGTGCTGCATCAGAGTCCGAGAGCTGCGGATTATAAATCTTTTCATATAAATCATGGGTAATGGCTCCCGCCGCCATTATCAACAATGACGAAACAGTAGACATTATCGCTGATAGCACAGCCGCGATGTATAACCCTACTATCCAAGGTGGGAACGTATATTCGACCAGTTCGGACAAGACATTCTGCGCGCCATTGCCCAAAACTGTATCCG
Source organism: Gammaproteobacteria bacterium (assembly GCA_029245905.1). Taxonomy (GTDB): domain Bacteria; phylum Pseudomonadota; class Gammaproteobacteria; order Pseudomonadales; family Pseudohongiellaceae; genus UBA9145. Next base: position 2,915 of record JAQWOJ010000034.1, on the reverse strand, counting down.
GCTCTACTCCCTGACTCGTGAATATATAGCGTCCTAGAACACCGATGCTTACGGCAGAAAAATCCACCAAAATCGTAAAGATCACCGCCACCCATTTTCCACGGTTAATTTGAGATTCGCCTCGAATCGCCATCAAGCGAGCGAAGACCTGAGGGGAGCCTAAAAATCCTAGGCCAATTAAAGCCATACCAATCACAACGGAAAGGTTCATCAGACTAAACCCACCAGAGCCCCATAAGCTGACTAAACCAGGTTCTATAGAGTAAAGCCCGGCATAGATGGAATCGGCATTTGATAACGACAAAAAGGCAACCGTAGGCAACAAGATTAAACACATTAGCATGACCGCACCTTGAAACATGTCAGTCCAAGCGGCCGCTAGAAACCCTCCAGCAACGCAATAAATAGCCACAATCACGAACCCAGTAATCGCGCCAACGAAATAATTCCACTCCAAGAAAGTTTCGAATGCCGAACCTGTCGCATCTATTTGCGCGGAGATATAAATCAGAACAAATACTGAAAGACCGAATGCAGCCAAAACTCGAAGAAAGTGGGTCTTAGATTGAAAACGACTGACTAAATAGTCAATCACCGTCATAGAATCATACTTGTCCGTAAGTCGTTTGAAACGTTTGGCCATCAAGAACCAGCAGCCGGCTACTCCCAGGAATTCACCAACCACAACCCAGTATGCTGAAAACCCAACCATAGCACCCATACCCGTGAGCCCAAGCAATAACCAGGCGGACTCACCAGTAGCTTGAGCCGAGAAGGCAGCGACCCAAAAGCTTAACGACTTACCGCCAATGACAACATCCTTCATATTACGAATTCGTTTTGACGCCAAGTAACCCAAGAGCATGAGAATACTAAAGTAGAAGATGATCATGGAATATTTTTCAAACATATAAATCCTGACGGAAATAACGATCTTGTTAATATATGGAATCGATTTCGGGTCACCCTACTCTCGAACTTCTGCTCATTTTTGATGATCACAATCGAAAATAACCAGTAATCTAGCTCCAACAACTTTGCGCTTACACTAAGTGAACGATATAGTGGTTTATCGTAGCACTCATATTCAGTGAAAAATACGAGGTTTTCTCACCGCAAAGAAAAACAACGAGAGGCTTAAGATGGCAAAATTTTCTAGGCGTAAATTCATTAGCTCAAGTTCAGCCCTAGCGGTAGCGGGAATAGGTCTTCCCAGCACGGCAGCGTTGGCTGCGGCGGCACCAGCAGATACTCAATCTGCCCCCGATTATGTAGTACTTAATGCCAGGGTGTTAACAATTGACAATAACATACCGCTAGCTGAGGCATTTGCTGTTAAAGGAGATCGTTTTGTTGCGGTAGGAACCACCAGTGATATACGAAATCTTGCTAGCTCGCGAACTGAAATAATTGACGCAGAAGGAATGACGATAACTCCAGGGTTCATTGACGCCCACTCGCACCCGGCTGGAGCGGGCGTCAATGAATTAGTGCAGGTAAACGCAGATCTAAGATCGGTATCTGCAATTGCAGGAGCGCTTCGAGCGCGAGCTGACGCGACACCTCAAGGTCAATGGATTCGCGCATTCAAATACGACGATACAAAGTTGTCCGAGGGCCGCCCCATCAATCGTTTTGATATAGATGCGCTAGTTCCAGACCATCCAGTCGCAGTCAGTCACAGAGGTGGTCACACAAGCGTATATAACAGCATGGCCTTGGCTATGGCAGGAGTCACTTCAGAGACTCCTGACCCTCCTGGAGGGAGATTTTATCGAGACTCTACCGGCGCTCTCACCGGTTTGGTGGCAGGGCCTGCTCGATCAGTATTTAATTCGCTTATACCCTCCGACTCAACCAGAGAGCAACGAAAAGATGGCGTGAAATTGATCACCGAACTAATGACCAAATCTGGTCTTACTTCGGTACATCAAACAGGAGCGAGTCGCAACGATATGCTGGCCTATCAAGATGCTAGAGCCGAAGGCAACATGCGCTTTCGTATGTATCTATTCCCGAGAGGGCAACTTTTTAATGACCTGGTCAACGCAGGGGTGCGGAGCGGCATGGGAGACGAAGTATTTCGCATCGGCGCAGTTAAATTCACGGCAGATGGCTCAGCCTCGGAACGCACTATGCGCATGAGCACTCCCTTTGAAGGCAGACCCGATGACTATGGGCTACTTTACATGACCGAGGAGGAAATTCATGAATCTGTAGAAAATGCTCACCGGAATGATTTTCAAGTAGCAATCCATGCAAATGGCGACGTTACTATTGAAATGGTATTGAATGCCTACCAACGGGTTCAAGAACTCTGGCCTAGGGACAATCCCAGACATCGAATCGAACATTGCTCTCTAGTAAATCCAGAATTATTAGCACGCATCAAAAATTTAGGAGTGATACCTGCTCCGTTTTATACTTATATCCATTATCACGGCAATAAATGGGTCGAGTATGGCGAAGAAAAAATGCGCTGGATGTTTGCGCACAGATCTTTCTTAGATTACGGAATCCCAGTTGCACCGGCTTCGGATTATACCCCAGGGCCTTATGAACCAATGATGGCGATTCAAAGCATGGTAACTAGAAAGGATTTCGACGGTCGCATATGGGGACCAAATCAACGAATCACTATTGATGAAGCATTGCGCGTCTGCACTATGAATGGCGCTTATGCTTCTTTTGAAGAAGACATTAAAGGCAGTATATCTGTTGGCAAGCTTGCGGACTTCGTTATCCTAGCGGACGACCCTCATAACGTAGATCCCGACGAGATAAAGAACATAGAAATTGTTCGCACAGTTGTCGGCGGGACCACGATGTATGGGGCCTAAGCAGAAAGGTTAACAAGACTAAATAACTGTATGACCAACTTTTAGAAAAATTAAATATCGAATGGAATATTTCGC
>JAQWOJ010000033.1 GCA_029245905.1 Gammaproteobacteria bacterium | reverse complement strand
CCTGAATGGCAAGAAATAACCCCTAAAATTAGACGGCGTCTAAATAACTAGAAAGACACAAAGGTGGAATAATGGCGTTAATTAGCTTGAGGCAATTGCTTGATCACGCAGCTGAGCATGAATACGGTGTTCCAGCTTTTAATGTAAATAACTTAGAGCAAGTACGAGCAATAATGGAAGGAGCTGCGTCAGTTGATAGTCCTGTGATTTTGCAGGCCTCGGCGGGCGCACGAAAATACGCGGGTTCGAATTTTTTGAAGCATCTCATTCTAGGTGCGATAGAAGAATTCCCACATATACCGATCGTAATGCATCAGGATCATGGCGTGTCACCCGCTGTCTGCCAGCGTTCAATCCAATTAGGCTTTTCTTCCGTTATGATGGATGGCTCGTTAGCTGAGAATGGAAAGACACCGACCGATTTTGATTATAACGTGAGAGTGACAAAAATTACTGTTGATATGGCTCACGCTTGCGGTGTTTCAGTGGAAGGAGAAATTGGCTGTCTTGGTTCCTTAGAAACGGGCATGGCGGGAGAGGAAGATGGTATTGGCGCTGAGGGGCTGTTATCTATGGATCAGTTGCTGACTGATCCTGAAGAAGCGTCAGATTTTGTTGATGCAACTGGGGTAGATGCTTTAGCAATTGCGGTAGGGACTAGCCATGGTGCGTATAAATTCAGTAGGCCGCCGACGGGTGACATTTTGGCAATTGATCGCATTAGAGAGATTCATGCTAGGATTCCAAATACTCATCTAGTGATGCACGGTTCTTCGTCGGTACCGCAAGAATGGTTGGCAGTCATTAATGAATTTGGCGGAGAAATACCTGAAACATACGGTGTCCCGCTAGGAGAGATTCAAGAAGGAATTCGTCATGGAGTTCGAAAAGTAAATATAGATACAGACCTACGTCTTGCCTCAACCGGCGCAGCGCGACGCTTTTTGGCAGAAAACAAATCTGAATTTGACCCCAGAAAATTTTTGACCCCTACGATAACGGCAATGAGAGAAATTGTTAAGTCTAGGTTGGAATCTTTTGGGACAGCAGGACAAGCTTCTAAGATCAAGAAAGTATTCAGCTTAGAAGAAATGTCTCAACGCTACTCGAAAAAAGCTTAGTTAATTTAACCACTTCCGATTTGCTTGGTTGCTTAAAAACAAGGATTAAGTCATGAGGTCGAATGCAGACGAATTGATATCATATCTAGCTGATATTGTAGGCCCGCGCTGGGTGAAGACCGAGTCCGTTGATCTGAATCACTATGGTAAAGACTGGACTAATGACGTTAATCCTAACCCATCCGCAATAGTTTTTCCGGCGTCTATCGAAGAGATAAAATTAATAGTAGCACTTGCGAATAAAAAAAAAGTTGCATTGGTGCCTTCTGGCGGCCGAACTGGCCTTAGCGGTGGAGCGTTAGCGGAAAATTCGGAAGTTGTAGTATCTTTTGATCGGATGAATAAGATCCTCGAATTCAATGCTGAGGATCGTTTGATTACATGTGAACCTGGAGTGACTACGAAGACGCTTCAAGAATATGCGGAGGAGAAAGAATTATACTATCCCGTAGATTTCGCTTCCTCAGGTTCGAGTCAACTTGGAGGGAATGTTGCTACCAACGCAGGCGGTATCAAAGTTATTCGTTATGGAATGACGAGAAACTGGGTTCAAGGGATGAAAGTTGTTACCGGCGAAGGTCAATTATTAGATTTGAATCGGGGGCTCGTTAAAAATGCTTCTGGGCTAGATTTCCGTCATTTGTTTATCGGTTCTGAAGGAACATTAGGGTTCATCATAGAGCTAACAATCGGATTAAGCTCTCTCCCAAAAGGCTCGACCGTGATATTAGTTGGGTTAAATAACATGATAGATACGATGACTGTTTTGGAAGCATTTCGAAACAAGCTTACGCTCAACGCATTTGAATTTTTCTCGGACAAAGCCCTAGCGCATGTTGTCAAAGAGCATGCTTTGCAAAAACCTTTTGACAAGATTTGTGAATTTTATGCGTTAATTGAATTTGAAAACACGACTAGTTCTGATTTGGATACAGCACAATCAATTTTTGAGCATTGTTTTAAATGCGGACTAGTGGTCAATGGTACGATTAGCCAGAGCAGCAGAGAAGCTAAAAAGCTTTGGCGCTTTCGTGAAGATATCACTTCAGCAATTTCAAAGTATTCCCCTTATAAAAATGATATTTCGGTGCGTATTTCTCAAGTTCCATCTTTTTTGTCGGAATTGGATGAGCTAATCAAACGGATTTATCCTTCATTTGAAACGCTGTTTTTTGGCCATATTGGTGATGGTAATATCCACTTGAATATAGTTAAGCCGGCCGGGCTTACGACTAAAGATTTTTACAAAGAATGTGAAAAAGTGACTGAGATGGTGTTTGGGCTAGTTCAGAAATTTGGTGGGAGTGTTTCCGCTGAACACGGTATCGGAGTTCTGAAAAAACCTTACCTTCGATATTCCCGCAGCAAAGAAGAAATAACCTATATGAAAGCAGTCAAACGCATATTTGATCCAAATAATATTATGAATCCAGGAAAATTAGTGGACATAAATTAAAATTGCTTTGGATGAACTATATTTCCGCCGATATGTCATATTCCGTGTAGGTGCACAAAGAGCTACACATTTCGTTACAATTTAAAACAATATTGGTTTCCATCTGGTTAACATACATCGTAGACTAATATAGCGTGTTTTCTACGCGTTTAAATGAAGTAGTTTAATGTAAATTTTTAATTTTTAGATGATATGAGAAAGATATGTCAGAGTTAGTTGAAGGCACCGTTAAGTGGTTTAACGACGAGAAAGGATTTGGCTTTATAGAACAAGAAGGCGGTAAAGATGTATTCGTACATTTCAGTGCCATAAACGGTTCGGGAAGGCGAAGTCTTCAGGAAGGCCAGAAAGTGACTATGGACGTCACCCAAGGTCAAAAAGGGCCGCAAGCTGAGAACGTGACTCCTTTATAAGTTTCGATTCTTGATCGTGAGTTGACCCCAATATGTTTTACCGGGTTAGGATCTGGATGCGCGAAAAAGGACTTGAACTCGAAGGATGGTAGGCTAACTATTTTTACGCCTTTCGCCTCGTGACGCTCTCCTTTTGTAAACGGCTTGAAGTCGACCACACAGAGTGTCATCGTTGCAATATTCTGACGCCTGAATCTTCGCCTAGAAACAGTCGGTCTGCTGGGCGAACGGCAAAAAGGCCATTGGTTATCACGCCAGTAATATTATTGAGCCTCTCTTCTAGTTTTGTAGGCTCCATGATATCTAGGTTGAATACGTCGATTATGTGGTTGCCGTTATCCGTCATGCAGTTATCTCTATATACTGGGTCCCCTCCTAATTTGACGATTTCCCTTCCAACATAGCTTCTCGCTATGGGTATCACTTCTACCGGCAGCGGGAATTTTCCTAAAACGTGCACGAGCTTGCTTTCATCTGCGATACAAATAAATTCTTCAGAAGCCGCAGCAATAATTTTTTCTCTTGTAAGGGCGGCTCCGCCACCCTTTATTAATTGAAGATGCTCATTAGATTCGTCTGCGCCGTCAATATAAACCTGAACTTCTCCAACGCTATTGAGATCGTACACCGGAATTCCGAGAGCTTTAAGCCTTTTGTCCGATTCTAAGGAGCTCGCTACGGTTCCTTCGATTCTGTCGCTAATTTTGCTCAACTCTTGGATAAAAAAGTTTGCCGTCGAACCTGTTCCGACACCTATTATCGTATCACGATCCAATATTGATTCTACATATTCGAACGCCGATCGTGCGACCGCTTTCTTCATCTCATTTTGCGCCATTGTAATTCCCATTTTTAATGATTAGCGTTTAAACGGCTAATAAATCCTAAGCCTTGACCCATCTTTATTGAGTAGTTCATCTCTATCTTTGTGTCTATTGATATACCTTGCGAACCAAAGAGGCTGATTACGGTCGAGCCTAATTTAAATCGGCCCATTTCTTGGCCTTTTGATAGTCTGATTGGTTTTTTTAGTGAGCTGTAATCAGTTGCGTGCACTCCTTTTATTCTAAAAGCAGGAGACGTTTCTTTACTCCAAGTTGTTTCAATACTGCCAACAATCATAGCTCCCACTAAGATTAAGCACATAGGACCAGTATTAGTCTCAAATAAACAAACAATTCTTTCATTGCGAGCGAATAAATTGGGAAGAGATTCCGACATCATTTTGTTTACTGAGAACAATCTTCCAGGAATATAGAAGGTGCTTATGAGTTTGCCTGAGATAGGCATATGGACGCGATGATAATCGCTAGGCGAGAGATATACCGTTGCAAAGCTTCCATTAGTAAATAATTTTGATACGTCCTTATTTCCCCCTAACAAGTCACATAGGGAGAAATGGTGACCTTTTGCCTGAAGAAGCTGTGAGCCCATGATTTTCCCGCACGCACTTATCTTGCCATCGGCCGGGCTCACTATGGTGTCTAAACTCGAATCGACCACTCTTGCTCCAGGCTTTAGTTCTCGAGTGAAGAAGTGGTTAAAGCTCAGATATGCGCGTGGCTCAGTAATTTTCGCTTCACTAAGATCAACTTTATATTTATGTATAAATGCTGGTATTAGGAAATTTCTCAGAAATTTACTTTCTGCTGCAAGCCCAGCGAGTTTAGATAAAAAGTGATGCGGTAGTAAAAATTGAATAAGCACAAAAAAATTAAACATTATCGTATATTCAATTGTCAGTTATTAATTTTCAACTGGTGTATCTGGATGATTTCCCCATTCGGACCAAGATCCGTCATATGCGGTAATGTTCAGGTTTAGTAATTTTCCTACAATATAAGTAAGCCCTGAACGGTGATGTGATAAACAATGCGTGATTACATTTTTATCCTGTGTTATCCCTAATTTTTCTAGCTTGCCTTGAAGCATAGCAAGATCTCTTAATTTAAGATTGTTGGTTTGATCCATAAGATTAATCCAGTCTAAATTTACTGCGCCTGGGATGTGGCCATTTTTTTCAGCGGTAACCCTTGTTCCTTCATACTCGTCGCGGCTCCGTGCGTCCCAAACTACCGTATTGTTATCATAAATACTCGCTAGTATGTCTTTCATGTCGACAATAAGTTCTTTGTTCAGTTTTCCATTATATGAGCTATTTTGGCTAGATTTGACCTCTTGAGATAGGTGATAGCCCTCGTTATGCCAAGCGATTAAACCCCCGTTTAGCAAAGCATGATTCGTATGATTTAGGACATCTAGAGTCCATAACAGTCTGCCTGCCCAGCCTCCACCCTCGTCATCATAGGCGATGACTCGGGTTGCTTTAGTAAGGCCTATTTTTGAAAAAAGTTGGTTTAGACTCTCGATTGACGGAAGTTTTCCGGTAGCCGGTATACGTCGGCTAACCAATTCTTCCGGTCGCACTAGAACTGAGTTTGGGATATGGCCTCGATCAAATACTTGATCGGAGCAAACTGCAATAATTAATTGCTCTCTATCACTTAAGCTGGTGTCTAGTTCTTTTGGCTCTATTAGTAACGAAGTTTGTTTAAAGGCCATAATAATCTTCTTTTAATAAATCCCAATTCTACTCTAAATGCGTTTGAAATAAATCAGTTAGGTTAGATCATTGAGAATACGTTGATAGCTCTCAAAGCGGTCCATCGAAATGTCGCCGGACTTTATGGCTTGCTGGATAGCGCAACCCGGCTCGCTCCCATGACGACAGTCTCTATACTTGCAGGTTAGGGAAAATTCATTAAGTTCTCTAAATCCTTTAAGGACATTTTGAGCTGGCATGTTGGAAAGACTAAACTCGCGAATACCGGGAGAGTCGATAAGATCACATGTCTCCAGATGATAGAGTCGTGAAGTTGTTGTTGTGTGGATTCCCTTGTCCTTAGCTTTAGAAAGACCAGCGGTCTCCGTTAATTTCGCTAAGCCAAGTCGATTTATTAACGAGGATTTGCCAGTCCCTGATTGTCCGACAAGAACCGCTGTTTGTCCGCTGAGAGCTTTTTGAAGGGTATATATGCCTTGACCAGTCTTCGCAGATACTTCAACAATTGGATACCCAATTCTTTTATATATCGTTAGCAGTTTTTGCGTGCTCTTATTCTTGCTATTGTCGAGTAGGTCAATCTTGTTTAAAACCAGTAGTGGCTGGATTTTCAAGTTTTCGACAGCGACTAGATACCTGTCAATTAAGTTCGTAAATGTGGTTGGAATAACAGCGAAAACTATTAGGACGCGATTGAGGTTAGCGGCTACAGGTTTGAATTTACCGTTAGAATCATGTCTTCCAAAAGTGTTTTTGCGAACTGATCTTGAAACTATGACTCCCACGTCCTTTGTATCAGCTTTCCATTTTACTAGATCACCAGTTACCAATGTTGGCAGGTTTGCTCGATAGTGACATCGGATAACTACGCCAACATTATCTCCGTTAAGTACCTCAACATCGAGTTGTCGTCCAAAGTGACTAATTATCCTACCGTTACAGCTTGGTGTATCAATGGGTTCATCGTTGTCTGTATCACTAAATCTCTGAGACTGATTTTCAGTTATTCGTTGTCGTTGTTTTTCGCTAAGCTTGCGATTTCCCATTCTATTCAAAACTCACCAATTAATCGTAAGTGGTCAAACATTATTACATATTCCTTGTATGGAAGCTCTGATACAATCCTAAGTTCAGCCATAGTCGAATTAAAGAAATTATGAATAAGAGAGAAAATTTGATCTGGGTCGATCTTGAAATGACCGGCCTATTACCTGAGACGGACCGTATATTGGAAATTGCGACGTTGGTAACTGATGGGAATCTAAATATCATTGCTGAAGGACCTAATTTAGCAATCAAACAAAGCGACGCGCTCCTAGATAAGATGGACGATTGGAACCAAAAGCACCATAGTGCGACAGGTCTTATCTCAAAAGTAAAACAAAGTAATATCAGCGAACGTAGTGCGGAAGCTCAGACGATGGAATTTTTGCTTCGATATTCAGAAGAAAATACGTCACCAATGTGTGGAAATAGTATCTGTCAGGATAGACGATTTCTCGCAAATTATATGCCTAAGCTAGAAAAATTTTTTCATTACCGTAATCTTGATGTCAGCTCACTAAAGGAACTTGCGTTGCGTTGGAAGCCTCAGATACTTGAAGGTTTAACCAAAGGAAATACTCATGCCGCTCTGGAGGATGTTAAGGATTCGATAAAAGAACTTTCATATTATCGAGACCACTTCATTGATGTTTAATTGAAGGTGTTTTTTGATCTTAATTATGTTGGCTAAGTGCCCAATTGACATGCTCCCTAACCATTGCAGAGTGATCTTGTAATCCAGCCTGGAGCGCGTTGACTATTTTATAGCTGGTTTTAGCATTTCCTAGTGCAACTGCGATATTGCGCTTCCAGCATTCGTATCCTATTCTTCTGATAGGAGAGCCTTCTGTTCTAACTAAAAACTCCTTCTCACTCCAGCTAAAAAGAGTGGTTAATTCGATGTCGTTGAAACTGTGTCTAGGTGAGAAATCGCTTTCTTCCGAGTGCTTAGCAAATTTATTCCAAGGACATATCAATTGACAATCATCACATCCGAAAATTCTGTTACCGATTGCGCTCCGAAATTCTGTAGGTATTGATTCACGTAGCTCTATCGTCAAGTATGAAATACAGCGTGTCGCATCCAGTAAATTAGGCCCTATAAATGCTTTCGTGGGACATATATCTAGGCATGCGGAACAACTTCCACAATGATTCGAGGTTTTTGAATCAATTGGTAGAGGTAGATTCGTAAATAATTCCCCTAAGAAAAACCATGAACCAGCATTCTTGTTGATCAGCATTGTATTTTTGCCAATCCAGCCTAACCCAGCCTTCTCTGCCAGAGCTCTCTCAAGGACTGGGGCGCTATCTACAAACCCTCGGTAGCCGAATTGATCTGTAGTGGCCATGATTCTCTTTGCTAAAGACTGTAAGCGTTTGCGAATTAGTTTGTGATAGTCTCTTCCTCGCGCGTAGCGAGAAATATACGCGTTTTGTGATTTATAAAGTCCTTCGAAAGAATTTCCAGCCTCTTTGACGTAATCCATTCTGACCGAAATGATTCGAAAAGTACCCGGTAAGAGTTTTTCTGGGTCACAGCGCTTTTCCAAGTTCCGAGCCATATAGCTCATCTTTCCATGCAGCCCTTTATCAATCCAATTTTTCATGTGTGATTTATATAGGCTAAGGTCGGCATCGGTTATGGCTGTTTCTTGAAACCCAAGCTCTGTCGACCAGGTCTTAATATTTTGCGCGAGCTCACTGAAGTCTAAATCGGCCATTATAGGATTATAGCTTGATAGCTCGAAAGGTAAGAAGGCATTAATATTAGGCGGGTAAAATTCGTCGTCTTAGCCGTGTTTCGAGTGTCTAGATACAGTCTGGCTTAGCTTTCAGCTTCTTGCAACCACTCATTAAGATCAATAACGTCTTGTGGTGTCAAAATGCCCGCCACTTGCTTTAAAACTAAACTATCGATGACATAGTCGAAACGTGCGTCCGCATATGAACGCAAGGCACGAAATAGATTTTGTCTTGCTAACAATACTTCGACAATGTTACGAGTCCCGACTTCTGCCCCAAGTTCGGTAGCATCCAATGCGCTTTGTGCAGATGTAATTGATTGTTGTCTTTGTGCAATTACTAGAACATCGGTGTTAACACGGCGGTAGGCGTTTCTAATATTTTGAGTAAGTTGGCGTTTTGTGAATTCTAAAGATTCCTGTGCGGCTAAAACTTGGTATTCAGCAGCTCGGCGGCGCGAGTTTGTGGCGCCTCCGGAGTATATTGGTATATTTAGATTCAGAGCGATTTGCGTTCGGTCGCTAGCGCCGCCGCCTATCTCGATGCCTTGATTAACAATAGGCGCAGTCACGATATGGCCGTAAAAACCGGATACATCAATTGTGGGTAAATGGGCTGATTTTCGGGCCCTCAAGGTCTTGCGAGTCGCGTCTAAATTATACTCTGCTGCTGCTACTGCGAAGCTACTATTGTCTGCTTGTAACTCCCAATCAGTTAGGGATCCTTCCGCAGCAATAATTGGGAAATCTTCCCTTAACACCTCAATCAAGGGGTGTGCATTTCCGGTAAGCGCCTCTAATCCCTCGTACCTGGCCTGGAGTATGTCCCTTTGCAATATGGTGGTGTTTCTGGCTAGGTCGTAAGCCGCTTGAGCGTCGTAGACGTCGGTTATGGCAACCAGGCCAACCGCCTCTCTTTGTTCAGTCTGTTCCAAGGAAGTAAGTGCTGCTTCTTCTTCCTGGAGGTTTGTATCTAAAAGTTCTTGCGCTCGCAGAACATCAAAATATGCCATAGAAACGCGCATGATAAGATCTTGTTCTTGACTCGCTAAATTAACCGCTGCAGCTCTATCGTTCGCTTGCGCGCTCTGGAAATTATACCAGTTAGACAGATTTAGAATGCTTTGGTTGAGTCCAACCCCCCAGTTGTGGTTGTTTATCCCAGGGTAGAAGCTATGATCATTCATTACTCGGGTTGATACTACTTCCCCAGTAATTGGATTAGGGATATCCATGTAGCGCGAACTTGAAGGGCCAGACGTCAGTCGAGTTGTAGCAGCCTGAAGACCGAACGACGGCAATAAGGTCGATTGGCTTTGAATAACGTTTTCCCGGTTCGCTCTATAATTTGCTTTAGCCTGCCGAAGTGTGGGGTCGTTCTCTAATGCTAAGTTTAATATTGTTACAAGATCGTCCCCGAAACTAGGCGAAAAATTGATGCTGCATAATGTAAGAATTCCAACTAACTTTCCTATAGGTCGCATGGTTCGTGCCTTTTTGTAAATTATGAGATTGAGAATTAAACGTCCAAAAGAAACCTAAAGATCACAATAGATTCTTTGTCGGCGGCTTAGGGTATTGCTCAATGTTTATAGTGTAACTAAAAATGAATTTCCTGATCATATGTTTGCGGTAGTTCGCATTATAAAACCTACGAAAGGTTATACAGCTGTATCCCTATCTAATCACTTGTTCCTCAGAAGAGATTATCGTTATGATAATTTCTAGTCGTAAGCAACTCTTATACGGGCTAATTAGAATATATGGCAATGGATTAATATTTGGCGTGTCTCAAGTCAAATTATTAAAATAAGAAATCAGAGTAGAGCAAATTTGATGATATAAAATCAATAATAGCTTTTGATCGCATCAAGAGTATTGACTTGTTAGATATTCATCCATAACTAATAAACAAGAATGCGCTAATTTTTTGCAGCGTTCTGTTGACCAGCCAAACTCTTTATTCGGCGAATTGAGTGAATCTTTAAATGGCATTTCTAATGTCATCGCCAAGCAATCATGATTTAAAGCAATATGAGTGGTACTCATTGACATATTTGCAAACCCAATATCTTTTGGGGGATAACCTTCTTTCGTTTGGAAATCCGTATTTATCTCTGCAAGACGGTCTTTAAAAAAATCTAACTGTCTCTGTTTTTTTGAATTCCAGGTTGATATACCTTCCGTTCCAGCAATAAAACAAAAAGGAAGGGATTCATCACCATGTATGTCCAAAAAGAAATCTGCACCGGTCTTTAAAATTTTTTCTCTGACCATATACACCTCCGGGCTCTTATTTTTAGAGGGTTCCTTCCATTCTCGATTAAGATTTCTACCGGCAGCGTTTGTTCTTAAGTGACCGCGGAAACATCCATCTGGATTCATATTTGGAATTAAATGAATCGACGCGTGCTTGAGTAAATTCTCCGTCAATTCATCCGAAGGGGTTAGTAATTTTTCTATGCATCCTTCCATCCACCATTCCGCCATCGTCTCCCCTGGGTGTTGCCTTGCAATAATCCAATAATGTGATTTATTTTTATCGCTTGGTTTTGAAAAAGTAAGAAGATCAAGATCTCTGCTGTCCAAAGTCTTACCTAATAATTCATAGGAACAATATTCAGACTCCAAAGCTCTTGCAATTAAATCATTATGACGCTCCATAGAGTATGGAACGAAGTAAGCAAAATAAATCGAATCCTTGCTTGGAGTGATATCTATCACTAATGAATCAGTGTCAACGTGAGTATCGTGGCGACACCAACGCTTACGATCATAAGAATATAGTACTCTGTAATCAACAAAGCCATCGGGATACGCGGTTTTTTTTATATTTTTTAGATGCAGCAAACAACTTTGATTTCGTGCTCCAGTCAATCTGAAATAGAACCATTGTGAAAAATTCGCTTTATGGTCTTTGCGAATTTGGAGCTGAATATCGCGAGGGTTTTCGCAAGACAAGATCTCGATATTACCACCATCAAAATTCTGGCTAATGTCCATAACAACCCCAACATAAAAGAGTGAATCATTAAATTTAAGCGTAGTATGACTTTGGCTAAGACAATTTGCTATTATTAGTGCGTTTTTAACGCTGGCGCTGAAATTTAGAGCTAAAAAGCAGAATACGATGGCAGAAATAATTGATAATCTTAACATAGAGGCCAACGACGCATTAGTTACGCCTCAAGACTTGAAGGACGATATGCCCCTAGTGGGATCGGCACTTGAATCCGTTCAGAGCTCTAGAAATACAATATTTTCAATTCTAGATCGGAAGGACCCGCGGCTTTTTGTGGTAGTTGGTCCTTGCTCTATCCATGATCCTGATGCAGCTATCGAATACGCCAATCGCCTCAAGATACTTTCTGATAGAGTAAGAGATAGCCTGTTCTTAGTCATGCGTGTTTACTTCGAAAAGCCACGCACTTCAATCGGATGGAAAGGGCTTATAAATGATCCTTATTTAGATGATTCTTTTAAAATTGAAGAAGGGCTCCGTATAGGCAGAAAATTGCTATTAGATATAATTAACATTGGTTTGCCAACTTCAACAGAAGCTCTTGATCCTATTTCTCCTCAATATATTCAAGATTTGATTTCTTGGTCAGCAATTGGTGCAAGAACCACTGAATCGCAGACCCATCGCGAAATGTCTTCTGGATTATCTTCTGCAGTGGGTTTCAAAAATGGGACGGATGGAGGTCTCACGGTGGCGGTTAATGCTATGCAATCTGTATCTAGCCCGCACAGATTTCTTGGCATTAATACGCAAGGTCAAGTCTCTGTCGTTACGACTAGGGGTAATCCATATGCCCACGTTGTTTTACGAGGCGGCAGTAAAGGGCCGAACTATGATTCTGTCAATGTAAAGCAGTGTGAGAACGCGCTTGAAGGCGGAGGAGTAAGCAGTAATATCATGATAGATTGTAGCCATGCTAATTCGAGTAAAGATCCGGATCTACAACCGTTGGTATTAAAAGATATAACTCGACAGATTATAGAAGGTAATAAATCAATTATTGGAGTAATGTTAGAGAGTTTTATTAACTCGGGAAATCAGGTTATCCCCGAAAATCTGGATGATTTAGCATATGGAGTATCGGTAACTGATGCCTGTATGGATTGGGAAATTACTGAGCGTTCAATAATGGAAATGGCAGCCAAGGTTGGAAGCGTACTGTATAATCGCTAGAGAGACAATTTGGGCTGAATGAATTTCGTTCGACATAATTCTCCTTGCATTTAAAATTGCTTTACTCCACTGCAAAAATCTAAAGTATTACTATGCGCTTTCCGCATACGCGATGGATAAATGTCCTTTTTCTTTGCGACCTAGCTCTTTCCAATCCTTAACAAAGGAATTGTGTAAAAGAGTTTCCATATAGGCGCCTGCACGTTTGCTAAGTTCTGCGCCGTAAGATTCAAAACTAATAGCAGTTGCTGCAAACATAGAATCGACAACCGAGAATCTCCCAAATAAATATGGGCCTTCTTCGCCAAATCGTTGTCGATAATTGCCCCAAATAGCGTCTATTCGAGCTATCTCCTCCTGGAGCGCTTCCGAAGGCACGAGGTTCCGATTCGTTGCACAATTCATGGGCCACTCTTTTTTGAGAGTTGGGAAACCCGAGTGCACTTCAGCAGCGATTGATCTCGCATTGGCCTTGCTCTTCTGTTTTGATGGCCATCCAGCCCCCCTTAAAAAGGTTTCCGAGATAAACTCGCAGATCGCCAGAGAATCCCAAACGGTGGTATCTCCGTGCAGCATCACGGGTACCTTTAGAGAGGGAGAGTAAGGTCCAAGTTTCTCTGCGGTATTGCCTTGAAAAAGCTTAATGCTTATTTCCTCAAAATCTATGTTAAACATTTTTAGCATGAGCCAAGGGCAAATTGACCAAGAGGAATAATTTTTATCGCCGATTACAAGCTTAATGTCTCTCATATAATTTCCGCCTCTTCTATTATTTAGCATCTGGTAGTCGAGTCAACATCGACCGATTATTGCTAAGAAATCTGACAACAACTCGGCGGTCAAAGAAGTCTGACTCGGCAGTTTGGTTAACTTTCAGTGGCTGTGTTTCTCCGAAAGCGAGCGTTGTAATAATATTGTGTTCGACTCCTCTTTCGTTAAAAAAAGACTTAACTGAATTTGTTCTTCGATTTGATAAATCGAGATTTTCCCTATCATCTCCGTTTCTATCTGCGAAACCTGTGATTTCGATTTTAAGATTATCTATCTTCTTTATTAGATCGACCATGCTAATTAATTGCTCTTCATAGTGCGGCTCGATATTACTTTGACCCGATCGAAAATAAATAGAAGTTACGATATTCTCGCAACATTTTAAATTAGAACTAACGTTCTGATATGTAGGGAGGGTAGAAGGCGGCGAACTTTTGAGCAGATTTATTTCAACTTGAGTTAGGTCATATTGTTTCTGTAAGAGCGCTAGTGTATTGTTCTTCTCAGAAATAAGGTTGTTGGCATCGTTTAATGCCACCTCTAGTTTGCTCTTAGATTCTTTATACTCGTTCCAGTTTTCACCAAGCAGCGCTCCGATGCCGCTTGCAATAATTGCCCCAGGCGGCCCTCCTGTTATTCCTCCAATAAAAATACCACCTAATAATCCAGTAGTTTCATATAGTGACGCTTGAGCATATTGAGTTTCAGTTACACTTTCTGCTCTAACGCCAGTGCAAATCAAAAAAATAGATAGTGCTCCGCATAGATGATTTCTCATGTCAGTACCTTTTCTGAAATAAAATATTGTCGGTTGGATTCCAAGTAAGTGCCAAAATGGATAAGCGAACTTCGGTTAGTTGTGAATGTTTATTTAACTAGTTATTTCTTTCTAGACAAAGTGTATTTTCGGGTCATTCGGTGATCAAAGATGGCAAAATGATGGCAATTCCGACAAAGATAGCTATTAATTTCTATATGGTTGTCCAAATAAGGTATAGTTTTATTGAGACCTCCAATGGTATAAAAATTTAAGTCGGCCCCGCGCGACTTAGTCCTAACGGATCTGAATAATGAGCAAAAGAATTGCGATTGTTGAAGATGAGATGGCTATTCGAGAGAACTATGCCGATGTGCTTCGTAAGCAAGGATACGACGTTCAGACTTATTCAAATCGGAAAGAAGCGATGTCGGCATTTGATATTCGCTTGCCAAATTTAGCAATTATAGACATAGGGTTAGAAAACGAGATTGATGGGGGTTTCGCGCTTTGTCAGACGCTTAGGTCTCTTTCTGAGACGCTGCCCATTATATTTCTTACAGCGCGAGATAATGATTTCGACACCGTAAGTGGATTACGTATGGGGGCAGATGATTATCTTACTAAAGATATTAGTTTGCCTCATCTCACAGCGCGGATCGCTGCACTTTTTAGGCGATTGGACGTTATTGATCAGCCTCCCGCACCTGAAAACCTCATAGAGCGGGGAGAGTTATTACTCGATCTAGGAAGGCTTGCAGTTCATTGGAAAAATTTTGCGATCCCTTTGACAGTAACGGAGTTTTGGATGGTGTATGCATTGGTGAAATTTGTTGGTCATGTTAAAAGCAGGCAAGTACTAATGCAAGAATCAAAAATTTTCGTGGACGGGAGTACCATTACATCACATATCAAGCGAATTCGAAAAAAATTCATACTGGTTGACCACGACTTTGATTGCATAGAAACGGTGTATGGAATGGGCTACCGTTGGAATATAGAACCTGTGATGAGAGAATGAAACAAGTACTGAAAAATGTTTTTGGGATTCGTTTCAAGCTGGTTTTTCTTTCCAGTTTCTTGCTTGTTATTCCTCTGCTTGGGTATCAGTACATTTTGGAGATGGAAGAATACTTACAAAGAGGCCAAGAGCAAACCGTTTTGGGGACGGCGCAAGCTCTTGCTACCGCATTAAATGAACGCCCTGAATTATTTAATGAGGGTAGTTACAGTCCAGCGAGAAGATCCGAGGATCTATATGTTTACCCTATTTTTTCACCGTTGGCGCTCGATGATGGTTCGTTGATTGATTGGGGGGATTATCAAAAATATGAGGTAAGTTTCGATTATAGGAATTACTTGCGGACCCCGCTGAATCCAGCACGCTATTATGGAAACGACGATTCAATAAGATTCCAAAATATGGTGGGCGAGTATGACGGCTCCTTATATGCGTATTTTAAAGTGGAAGACGATAGTTTGGTTTATCGCAACAAAGAGGCATTAAGCTTATTTCGTAGCGATTTTCTACAGATCACTATGCTGTCTAAAAACGGAACGAATATCTCTAACTACGTTATCGCTCCTTATGGCCCGGAGCCAATTTATCCTTTTCAAGTTGACGATGATTACTCAAATCCCTCCTATGAACAACGAATTACTGGTCAATGGTACGAGGTTGATGCCGGTTATGAGGTTGAGTTGCAGATACCTATGCAAATGTTGGGTGATAGGTTGGGCTTTGCGATTTTCGATGTCGATGATACTGATGAGCGTTCTATAACCACAGCAGTATCAACTTATAGAATTCCCGACGCTGAGAGCTTGGGGTCATTGCGGCTTCCAACTCCAGAAATCGATCGCATAGTTGCCGGGATGAATCACAATAATTCGCGAATACAGGTTGTCGATCTGAGTGGTCGTGTATTGCTTACCGTCGGTGATATTCAATCAGCAACTGGCTTAGAGTTGGCGCGAGGCCTGTCAGAAATTCCAGAAAACAAATATTGGCTATATATACAGAGGGGAATTTTAGATCCTCTTTACTCTCAAATCCTTAGTAAGCCAAGCAGCGATTTTATAGACGAACTTTATTCTGATGTAACTCGAGAGGGAGCCCACATTAATTCTGCCTTGCAAGGGGAACCGTTGACCCAGTTCAGAACATTGGCAGACACTAAAACCAGAATTCTGGAGGCCGCGCACCCCATTTTAGCTGAAGGAGAAGTAATGGGAGCTGTTGTAGTCGATCAAAATATGAATGGGTTAAGAACGTTTCGAAACCAAGCCCTGGAACAATTATTTAATACGATGCTCGCGGTTATGTTGATAGTTGCATTGGGATTATTCCTCTTTGCATCAAGGATTTCTTCGAGAATTAGATTTCTTCGAAATCAAGCAGAGAGCATTATTGATGATGTTGGAAGAGTTCAAAATACAATAGTTCCCTCGCGCAGCGGGGATGAAATTGGTGATTTATCTCGAAGTTTTTCTAGTATTGTTGAGCGTCTTACTCAGTATACGAATTATCTAGAAAATATGTCGTCTCGGCTTTCCCATGAGCTACGAACCCCTGTAACGGTTGTTCGCTCTTCTCTAGAAAATTTAAGTATGCAAGATAACGGTAAAGAATCGACCGTTTATCTTGAGAGAGCTGAAGAAGGTATTGGCCGGTTAAACCTTATATTAACAAATATGAGTGAAGCGACACGTTTAGAGCAGATGTTGCAAACTTCGGAAAAAGAGAAAATCGAATTAAATAAAGTAGTGAATGGCTGTGTGGAAGGATATAAATTAGTTTATCCAGAGTCTTGCTTCGAGGTAGATTTTCCAAGTTATCCTATTTACCTCAATGGGGTTCCAGAATATATCGCACAACTTCTAGATAAACTGGTTGCGAATGCAGTGGAATTTTCTAGTATAGGTCAGCCGATTATAGTTTATTGTCAGGCACTTCGGGATCATGCGGTTTTGAAGATTTCTAATTCTGGCCCATTTTTACCGGAGGAAATGAAACAAAGAATTTTTGATTCTATGATATCGGTGAGGCCGCAAGAAAAACAAAAACAACCTCATCTTGGTATGGGTTTGCATATAGCTCGATTAATAACTGATTTCCATGGAGGTCAGATTCGAGCAGATAACAGAAAAGATCGAGAGGGAGTAACTATCACTGTAGTGATGCCTTTGTACTACAATTAATCTTTTCCACTATAAAATTTAGGAGCATTTTCCTTAACTACCGATGAATCGCTAGACCATGCATGGCAGGTGTCTAGGATAGTAGGTCTTTTTTTCGGTTCTTGTTCTAAATTATTTCTATTCTTTTTGCTCAGCGGCCAAATTGTTTGCATTGCTACTGTAGCCATCGGAAATAATAATTCTGTCAGATGCGTGCATCCACGGATACCGCCAACCTTTAGCCTGATGGCCCTACGCCAACCGGGCCCCATTTGTATGCCGACCAAGCACTTATAAGAAGGAGCAATATCTGGGCACATCTCGAAGGGGCTGTGTTCTGTGGACGCTATAATATCTTTAATAACGAAATTATCATCTATAGTTAGTCGTAAGAGCATCTCGTGCAATGGTTCTCCGGCCTGTATTTCTCCTCGCCAGTTGTTTTTAAATATATAGGTTTTCGTATCGGTCATGTGGGCTTCAATATCCCATAAGCCGTCTTCTCTTTCATATCCTCTATAATCTATCGCTCTAGTGTGAGCGAGTTTCCTATCTTGTGATTCTGGCAACGCCATAGTTAAACCCATTTAGTTCACAAACTGCTTAAACCAGCCTTATTATAACGTAACTCCAATTAATTGTGTGCCCTAGCCTACAGCTTCGGGCATAATAAGCGTTCAAAAAAAAGGAGAAATTTGCATGTCTTTAGCTAGTGCTCGTCATATATTGGTGAATTCTGAAGAGGAATGTTTGAGTTTGAGAGAGCGAATTAACGCCGGCGAAGATTTTTCGGAAATCGCGCAAGCTCATTCTAGCTGTCCGTCGAAGGCTCAAGGTGGCGATTTGGGTGAATTTGGACCTGGGATGATGGTAAAAGAATTTGATGAGGTAGTTTTTAGCGCTGAAGTAAATACGCTTCAGGGCCCGATAAAAACCCAATTTGGCTACCATTTGCTTGAAGTTACGAGCCGAGACTAACTTGGAAAGCGCGTTGGGGACCATGTCTATGACATTGTTGAAAAAAGTAAATTAGATGTTTAAGCCAGAGCATAAATTTACTGGGTCAGATGTCGTGACCCTTTCCAGAGAATCAGTTTATAGCGGTTTTCTAAAAGTAGATCGAGTAAAACTTAAGCATAGAATGTTTAACGGAGATTGGAGTCCGCCAATTCGTAGGGAGGTATTGGTCCGCGAACGGGCTGTCGGTGTCTTATTATTCGATCCTAAACGAGAAGAGATTGTTTTAGTCAGACAATTTCGTGTCGGGGTCATGGATGATTCACAAGGCGCTTGGATTTTTGAAATCGTGGCGGGAATGGTTGGTGAAAAAGAACAGTTTGCTGATGTTGCAATCCGAGAAACAGAAGAGGAGTCAGGATGCAAGGTTCTTAAGCTCATTGAGATATGTGAATACTATAATAGCCCAGGCATAACTAATGAGAAGGTGATCCTTTACTGTGGTCTGATAGATACAACCAACGCCGGAGGTATTCATGGCCTCAAAGAGGAGCATGAAGATATAGCTTCAATAGCTTTGCCTTACAGCGATGCTTTATATCGTCTTAAAAGCGGAAGTATTAATAATCCTATGTCTATTATAGCGCTGCAATGGCTGATGTTGAATAAAAGTGCTATAAAGAATCATAAGATTTAATATTTTTTACATTTCCATTTGAAGAAAATTAGCTTGATTCACCTCAGAAGCGACCAATTAAAATTTTAATCATGCTTAAATCTAAATACAGTGTCGATCTCATCAAACAAATGGCAGAATGTGATGCGAATTATATTAGATTGCTTAAGCTGATTCCTCAGCTGGCCATATACAGAGATATGACACTATCTAGCCCGGTTAAAAGCGGTAAAGAAAGTGCTTATGCAACGAGATGCCTAAACCGAGTTCCCGGCAGTCAAAATGAAAATTTGGTAGGATTAAAAGTAGAATTTGCTATTTCTGAATCTCTGGAGTCGAATGATCCGGTCACTGTGCGAATAGAAATTCTAGAAAGTTTTAGATACACCAACACGCTTGAAATAGTTCAAAAACCAGAAATGAAAAAATTGTTAACTAATCCTGCTATGACAGTTCGAATTTACCACGATGCCAGCTCTGCTGAGGTTATTTCGACCCAGGGACATAAAGTTTCTCAGGCTAGATATTTGGTAAAAAATCCTAATATGTATTACGCAGATGAAAAAATGAGGGTGAATGCTTTTTTAGGAGAGTGGTTAACACATTGTCTCAAGGTCGGTAGGAGTATCCAAGCGCCGGAAGAATTACTTAAGATTTGATGCGGCTTACTCCTGGCTTAGATATACGAAATTTTTGTGTCTAATAAGCGTAATTCAAATTATGGATATCCAACCAAGTGAAAGCGTTTAAGAGGGCATGCAAAAAATAAATGCTCAAGAATTTTCTATTTTTGCTATCAAGAATTAAGTAATCCGAGCGATAAGATGTTAATCATCTCTAGATTTTAACCCCTCTAATTTTAGTTTCGAAATGAGCAGCACATATAACGCCGACGCAATCGAAGTTCTTACTGGATTAGATCCCGTGAGAAAACGCCCTGGTATGTATACGGATACTACCCGCCCAAATCATCTTCTGCAGGAGGTTGTTGACAATAGCGTTGACGAAGCTCTGGCGGGATTTGCGAGTAATATTACTTTGGTGTTAAACAAAGATGGCTCGGTTAAGGTGAGCGATGACGGACGGGGAATGCCTGTTGATAAGCATAAAGGGGAAAAGGTCACTGGAGTAGAGCTCATTCTTACTCGTTTGCACGCAGGAGGAAAATTTTCAGATAAGAATTATCAGTATTCCGGCGGTTTGCACGGCGTTGGTGTGTCAGTCGTTAACGCACTTTCGAAATACCTTGAGGTAGAAGTAAAGCGCGATAGTAAAATTTATGGGATGGGATTTAAAAATGGAGAAAAAATCTCTGAATTGAAAATCATAGGGAAGGTTGGTAAGAGGAATACCGGTACAACTGTTACATTTCTGCCAAATGAAAAATATTTTGATTCTGTAAAAATTTCGATTCCAAAACTTAAGCATATATTAAGAGCTAAGGCGGTTTTGTGCTCAGGTCTGCGGGTTATATTTGTCGACAATACTGTGACGAGCTCCAAAGCTCAGAGTGAGGAGTGGTTTTATGAGGACGGTATAACAGATTATTTAATGCAAGCCACTTCGGGATCTGAAACCATACCTATGGACCCTTTTTCAGGTTCGATTCAAGGAAACGATGAAGCTGTGGACTGGGCTATTCAATGGCTTTCGGAGGGCGGCGAAGTCACCGGTGAGAGTTACGTCAATCTTGTCCCTACTCCTATGGGTGGAACTCATGTAAGCGGATTGCGTACAGGTCTTTTGGAATCCCTCCGAGAATTTTGTGAGTTCAGAAATTTGCTACCACGTGGTCTGAAACTATCGCCAGATGATATATGGGAGAACTGTAGCTACATACTGTCCTCTAAACTTTTAGATCCGCAATTTTCTGGTCAGACGAAGGAGCGACTTTCGTCCCGACAATGCAATGTGTTCGTCGCAGGCGTTATAAAAGATGCATTTAGTTTATGGCTAAATCAACACACGTCGGAGGCTGAGGCTATAGCCGAACTTTGTATCGCTAATGCACAGAGCAGACTAAAAGCAAGCAAGAAAGTAGCGCGAAAGAAAGTTACTTCTGGACCTGCTTTGCCTGGTAAACTTGCCGACTGCTCTACGGAAGATGTTATGGCGGGCGAGCTATTTTTAGTTGAGGGAGACTCTGCCGGCGGATCCGCGAAACAGGCTCGAGATAGAGAATTTCAAGCAATCTTGCCTCTGAAAGGCAAGATTATGAATACGTGGGAAATTGATTCATCGGAGATATTGGCTTCACAAACTCTTCATGATATTGCGGTAGCGCTTGGCGTGGATCCCGGGTCCGCGGCAATAGATGGCCTTCGCTACGGCAAAATTTGTATTCTAGCTGACGCTGATTCAGACGGGCTGCATATCGCGACTCTCCTATGTGCTCTCTTTGTAAAACATTTTAAAAATATTGTTCAGGCTGGCCATGTTTATGTTGCTTTGCCTCCGCTTTTCCGAATCGATGTTGGTAAACAAGTACTTTACGCGTTAGATGAAAGCGAAAAAAAAGGTATCCTAGATAGCATTGCAGCGGAGAAGAAAAGTGGAGCAATTAATGTGCAGCGATTTAAGGGGCTCGGAGAAATGAACCCTTTGCAGCTTCGTGAAACTACAATGGCTACTGATACTCGGAGGCTCATCCAGCTAACTCTTGAAAATAATTTTGCTGATGAAAGAAAATCGGGCACTTTAGAGGCCATGGATTTATTACTTGCAAAAAATCGTGCGCCAGATCGAAAAAAATGGTTAGAGGCCGCGGGTAATCAAGCCGACTTCGCTGATTAAAAAACTGAAAAATTATGAATGAAAATATAACAATTAGTGAAGACGGAGTTGAACAAATAGCGTTAAAGGTCTATACGCAGCAGGCTTATCTCAATTATTCTATGTATGTCATTAACGACCGCGCATTGCCGAATCTCGGTGACGGATTAAAACCAGTACAACGAAGAATCATTTATGCAATGTCTGAGCTCGGTCTAAAACAAACGGCGAAATTTAAAAAGTCAGCGCGAACGATAGGTGATGTAATTGGTAAATTCCACCCGCATGGCGACGCCGCCTGTTATGAAGCTATGGTGTTGATGGCTCAGCCATTTAGTTATCGATATCCAATAGTGGATGGCCAAGGCAATTGGGGATCCCCTGATGATCCTAAGTCTTTTGCCGCTATGCGTTATACAGAGTCCCGCTTGCAGAAATATTCAGAACTATTGCTGAGTGAGCTTGGGCAAGGCACCGTGGATTGGAGGCCAAATTTTGATGGTACTTTAGAGGAGCCAGAAGTATTGCCTGCTCGATTGCCAAATGTACTTTTAAATGGCGGAAGTGGCATTGCGGTAGGTATGGCGACAGATATTCCTCCCCATAATCTTATAGAGATCGCTAATGCTTGCATCTACTTATTAGATAAACCTAAAGCGCCGATTTCTGAGATTTGCAGAATTATTCGAGGTCCCGATTTTCCGACAGATGCTGAGCTTGTTACCCCTAAAGAAGAGATTTTTGAACTTTATAGAACCGGAAAAGGAACCCTCAAGGCAAGAGCTACATATTTAAAGGAAAACGGTGAAATCATATTAACATCGTTGCCTTATCAGGTTTCTGGTGCAAAAATTTTAGAGCAAATCGCCGCACAAATGCAGAAAAAAAAGCTACCTATGGTCGTGGATATTCGGGATGAATCGGATCATGAAAATCCGACGCGTATAGTAATCGTCCCAAAATCTAACCGGGTTGATACAGACGCTGTTATGTCCCATCTCTTTGCTACTACAGACCTTGAGAAAAACTATCGCGTTAACTTCAACATGATTGGTATAAATAAAAGACCACAAGTAAAAGATATTGCTACCTTGCTAAAGGAATGGTTACAGTTTAGAACTTTGACCGTGAAGAAAAGGCTTCAGTATCGCTTAGATAAAATACTCGATCGCTTACATATACTAGATGGGCTTCTAATCGCTTACTTAAACATCGATGAAGTTATTAGAATAATACGGCAGGAGGATAAACCAAAGCCTGCGCTGATTAAAAACTTTAAAATCACTGATGTCCAAGCAGAAGCGATACTTAATTTGAGGCTTCGTCAATTAGCAAAGCTTGAAGAAATTAGTATTAAAGCGGAGCAGAAAGAGCTGAATGCCGAACGTAAAACCTTAGAGCAACTGTTGACGTCTTCGGCAAGATTAAAAACTTTGATAAAAAAGGAGATAAAGGCAGATGCGGCGGAGTTTGGTGACGAACGACGAACGCCTCTCGTAACACGTGAAGAGTCAAAAGCTTTTAGTGAGGCGGAGTTAATGTCGACCGAGCCGGTAACTATAATTCTTTCAGACCGAGGATGGACGCGCTCCGCCAAAGGCCATGATGTCGATCCTACTTCTTTACAATATAAATCAGGGGATAGCTTTAAGATAGCTGCAAAAGGAAAGAGTAACCAGTTGGCCGTCTTTATGGACTCTACTGGCAGAGCTTACTCCCTTCCGGCACACACGTTACCATCGGCCCGAGGCCAAGGCGAACCGATATCCGGACGAGTTTCCCCCCCTTCTGGAGCAACGTTTGAGGGTGTCGTAATTGGCGAGGATGATAGCGATGTGTTTCTCGCTAGCGATGCGGGTTACGGGTTTGTCGGGAAGATAAGAGATCTGATCAGCAATAAAAAATCAGGTAAAGCTGTATTACGTTGCCCAAAGGGGAGTAAAACTCTCTTTACTTCAGTGCTTGAGGACTATGATTCAGAATTAATTGTTTCGGTGAGCAATGAGGGTCGAATGCTGATTTTTCCCATCGCGGAACTTCCTCGGTTAGCGAAGGGCAAAGGAAATAAGATTATTAACATTCCCGCGTCCAGAGTGGCTGAACGGCTAGAGTTCTTAGCAGCGATTGCGTTGGTATCGGTTAACGATACCATTACCGTGTATGCGGGCCGGAGACATCATAATCTTAAACCATCAGATTTAGCACATTATCGAGGTGACCGCGGACGGAGAGGTAACAAACTTCCAAGGGGGTTCCGAAATGTTGATCGAATCGAGGTTCTAAAGAAAAATTCAGCGGGCTAATTAATTGCTATAAAGGTTAATTAACTGCGCTGCCTGTTTTTCCAATAGAATTCGATGATCAGATATTGGGTCACTTGCGATAAAAGTTCTTATATCTAGCTCACCACTAGTCTCAAACTCTTCGGCTTCAATGTGCGAACCTGCTCCGGTATGTTCAAACGTAGATATGCTTAATAGGACAGAATTTTCTGGACACTCTTTGGCGATAGTTCTCAATGTGTCTAGCGTTTTCCCTGAAAGCATATTCTTGCTTTGCGTGACCGGCGAGTAAAATCCGTTCAGGGCATTGCCGCTATGTACCGCGAGGGTGTACTTCGCTACTGCTGATTTCCCAGCGATATCGTTGATATTTCCCACAACTTCCAGGAAAAGCTGAGCAGCGCTAACTGCATAAAAAGCCCGCTCATCCGAAGATTGCGTACCGTCAAAACTTATTAGAACTTCATCTGCTGAACAATGAAAGACAACGCCGTTGTATAGTTGACTAACTTTCCCACTGTAAAAATAGTAGCTATTTAATAAATTTGTTGTTTTTTCCTCGGATAAAGTGGAGACCAAATACTCAAAGTTGCTCATACATATGCGAACCAAAGTTATATCTTGCTCTCCGGGAAAAATTTTATAAGGTTTATTTACAGTTATGGGTTTTTTAATAGCGATGTTTGTTAGAAATGTATTTTGAGCTAAGAATTCTGCTGTGACGTTAAATTGTCGTATAACGTGACTAAGCTCATCTTGGCCCGAGGGTTCGGGGCATGTCTCAATTTCTCCTTTACGGATTTTACTAAGGTAATACGATAATAGAGTTGAAGGGAAACTAATCAGATATTTGAAGTAGGTGTTTGTTATCGCGATTGAAGCAATTAACATTAGAATAGTCGCGCCAACAATGAAAATAAGATTATTTATCAAGCCGGCTTCGATATAGCGGAGATCTAGTCGGAGGCGAACAAAACCTGCTATTGAGTCTGCGAGAGAAATCGGAGCCGAATATTCTACTTGAAGATTTTTCAAGTGGACCGGTAGCGGGATTATCAAAGGTACTTGCGGCTCACTATTTGATGCGCTTGCAAGTAACTCATTTTCAATGTTAATTACGTAAATCTCTTTAATTGCTGAGTTGGCTAATAGGTTGGTTAGGATTACATTCATGCTGATTAAATCGTTAGCTAATATCAGCTCGGTCAACTGAGACGCGGTTTGTTCGGTCAAGCTTTGGCCCAAGCTGTCGGCTTGCTGACGTAAAATATTTTGTGTGTTGTAATTGCTAAGCAGCCAGAAAACACACATTGTCAAGGTTAGGAGGACGCATACAAGGAGGGTAAATTTCTTTGAAATCGAAGCGTTACGAGGGATGAAGCCGGTCTCTGATGATTTCTGGCTCTTCTCTTTTTCCTCTATTTTTTGATCTTGTACTGTTTCCACTTAAATTTCATCGACCTTGAGCGGTGGTTATTTAGAACATCAGTAGATAACACACTAAATGAGGTGTGTTTTCGATGGCTTTTCTGGTTCTTCTTGAGCCAATTGGGGCACTAAATAACCAGGAAGAATGGCTTGCATCGACTTTACGATGGCAAGAGCTTTACTTCGGGAAACCGAAAAATGGACAGTTCCGGTGACTTTATCTGGCATATGTAGATAGTACGGTAGGACGTTAACGGAGAAAAGTTTTTGGCTGAGTTCCGCTAGAATCTCGGAACTGTCGTTAACTTCAGCCAAAAGCACGGATTGGTTCAATAACACTATCCCGCATTCTGACATTAAATTTAGTCCTGCCTTAACGAGGTCCGTAATCTCTTGAGCGTGGTTGCAATGAATAACTATGACTACCTTGAGTCTGGTTTTTCGAAGTAGGTTGGATAGGTTAAGAGTCAAACGTTGAGGCAAAACTAATGGTATTCTAGTGTGAATACGAAGTGTTTCTATATGTTGTACTGATTCTAGCCTTTCAATTAGCCAAGACAGCTGACGATCCGACGCCGCTAACGGATCCCCACCACTCAGGATTACTTCTCGTATAGAAGAGTCGTTCTTGATGTAGGTAATTGCATTTTTCCAATGCTCACGGCTTGGAGAGTTTGAGTCATAGTCAAAATGGCGTCGAAAACAGTATCGGCAATGGACGGCACAGAGAGATGTGGTTGTTAAAAGAACCCTTCCTTGGTATTTATGCAGCAAGCCTGCGACAGGGTTAACTTCCTTCTCTTTTAATGGATCAGGAGAAAAACCCTCTTTTTTTATATCTTCTTCCTTGGAGGGCCAGACCTGCCTTAGGAGTGGGTCGCTCCAATTACCTTTTTTCATCGCCAAAACAAATGGCCGAGGGACCTTTAAGGGAAATTTCCTTAACTCAGCCATGCTGACTGGTTTAGAATCTAGGTTAAGGTTGAGAGCTTCAACTAATTCCTTTGGATCTGTAATAAGATCGGATAGTATCTCTTGCCATGTTTGCGGCTGATTTGAGGCTATTACGTTAAAGATTGATTGAGTCATTAGATAAATACTAAAGGCAGTAGATCGATAAATTATACCAACATTAGTGGCCACTGGCATTGTGCACGGACAAACTTTAGTGAGCCTAAAAAATGAGAGGGATACATGGCGACTTATTCTACCAACGAATTTAAGTCTGGATTAAAAGTGCTTATTGACAGTGAGCCTTGTTCGATCCTAGAGAATGAGATGGTTAAACCCGGAAAGGGGCAAGCTTTTAACCGGGTAAAATTACGGAATTTGCTCAACGGGCGGGTCTGGGAGCGAACCTATAAATCCGGTGAGTCAGTGGATGCGGCGGATGTCATGGAAACAGACATGGAATACCTCTATAACGATGGTGAGTTTTGGTATTTTATGAAAACGGATGGAAGCTATGAACAAGTTGGCGCCGACGCTAATGCTATCCGCGAGGCAAAGAACTGGCTTAAAGAACAGGACATGTATCAAGTTATCCTTTGGAATGATTCTCCTATCTCGGTAACTCCCGCAAACTTTGTTGAATTGGAAGTCGTGGATACTGATCCGGGTTTAAAAGGTGATACCGCTCAGGGAGGGACAAAACCTGCAACATTATCATCGGGCGCGGCCGTTAAAGTCCCCCTATTTGTAAACATTGGAGACGTATTGCGAGTTGATACACGGACTGGTGAATATCAAAATCGGGTCAATAAATAGAGTAACTTCCGAGATGACATTGAATGGCTAATTGGCAACCGGGCGCATCCTTTGCTACTTTGCGACAGAGGGCAAAACTCCTATCAACTGTTAGAAAATTTTTTGCGGATAGAAATATTTTAGAAATAGAGACACCTTTGTTGTCCAGTACCACAGCAACAGACGTGTATCTAGAATCGTTAACCACAAAGATTTCCCATTTCACTGAACCTAAAACTTACTATCTTCAAACTTCCCCAGAGTTTGCAATGAAGCGTTTACTAGCGAATGGCATTGGTCCCATCTTTCAAATATGTAAGGCGTTTCGAGGAGATCATCCAACTTCCTTGCATAACCCAGAATTTTCAATATTAGAATGGTATCGACCAGGCTTCGCAATGGAGAAGTTAATGGATGAGGTTGCAGCATTGATTGATGCTACGATTGGAGTAAGTAAGATTATAAGGCTTAGCTATCTAGAGGTTTTTAAGGGGAAATTAGGAGTCAATCCGCATGCTTGCTCTCTAGAAGAATTAGCTGAATTGGCGAATAGTAGGATTGATGTAAATTCAAATGATCTGAATGTTTCCGACTACCTAGATTTAATTATGACGACACTGATTGAGCCAGAGCTACCGGAGTATTGTTTCCTGTTTGACTATCCAAAATCTCAGGCAGCTCTCTCGGATATTGACAACGACGCGGAGGGTAATGAGGTTGCTAAGCGATTTGAGCTGTATTGTAGAGGCATCGAGATTGCTAATGGTTATCTTGAGCTCACCGATCCTGTCGAACAGAGAAGACGTTTCGAGATCGATAATGCGAGTCGGTCAGAGAAAGGCCTTCCACAACTTCCAATCGACGAGAATTTAATTGCAGCTTTGGACGCGGGCATACCAAAAACTTCTGGTGTTGCTCTTGGGTTAGATCGGTTGCTTATGGTCATCGATAGAATTAATGATATTGACAAAGTATTAGCTTTTTCTATAAAGCGTGCATAACTGTCTTTAGCTATCTATTAAAATTTTCCGGGAATTATTTCCCAGGTTTTTAACAGCATTATTCAGACGCCTCTTTAAGGACCCGTTGCTCATAAAGGCTTCGCAATTTCTTTGTTATAGGGCCAGGACGCCCCTCTTTGATCTTCACGCCGTCTATTGATACCACTGCCAAAACCATGGACGTTGCATTACTTATAAAAGCTTCATCAGCTTCTTTAGCTTCCTCTACGGTGAAAGCCCTTTCCTCGAGTGAGATATTTTCGACCTCTGCAATTTCTAACAAAGTTCTTCGACGTATACCGGGCAATATCGAGTTGGATAGCGGTCTGGTAATCACCACGTCTTTCTTAACTATATAGGCAGATGAAGATACGCCTTCAGTTACAAAACCATCTTCAACCATCCAGCCTTCGTCGCCACCTCTCAAAACTGCGTCCTGTTTAGCTAGAACCTGACCGAGAAGGTTGATCGTTTTAATATCTCGGCGTTTCCATCGAATATCTGGAGTCGTAACAACACCAATCCCTTTTTTGATGTTTGGATTATTTAAAAGGTCCATAATTGAAGTAAAGGCTACAAAACTTGTATTGGTCTCATCTGGAAACTGAAAATCCCTCTCTGCCGCCCCGCGAGTAACTTGTGAATATACAATTCCTTCTTGCAATGAATTTCTTTCTACAAGTGTTTGCATGACTTCTATATATTCTTCTGGGGTGCATGGCCAGCGTATATCGATTTCTCTTAGGGAGCGATCAAGACGTTCTATAAAATATTTCTTGTCTACTAATCTATTTCTTATTACTGGAACTACCTCATACACGCCATCACCGAAAATAAAACCCCGGTCAAAAACCGAGATGAGTGCTTCTTGTTCTGCAACATAATTGCCGTTTACGTATACAATTCTGTTTAAAACATGTTTCATATCTTTTAAGCCCGCAATTTATTTGAATTGTTTTGCAAAATTCTTTAATGTCTCCCCATCAAGCCTTTGGACAGTCCAACCATCCATCGGAATCGCTCCTACAGAGCGGTAAAATTTTATAGACGGCGTATTCCAATCAAGTACGGACCACTCGACTCGTGTGCAATTCTTTTTCACCGCTAAGTTAGCTATGTAAGCTAGTAAGCATTTCCCCATGCCTTTTCCTCTCATGCTGGGCTGCACGTATATATCTTCAAGATAAATGCCAGGTCTGCCGGTAAATGTAGAGAAATTATAAAAAAATAATGCATAGCCTATCGGTTTCTCTTCGAAATCCGCGATAATAACTTCTCCAAAAGGGCGCTCAGAAAATAATGTTTCTTCAAGTATCTCTTTCGTGGCTGTTACTTCGTGAAGAAGTTTTTCATATTCCGCTAATTCCTTAATGAGATTTAAAATCAGTTCGCTGTCATCTATCGTGGCGTTTCGGATAGTAAAATTTTCTAAGGTAGTGTCTATTGGCATCAGAGTCTCTCGATGTTTAAGCCCTAAAGCAATATGGCTCATATTAAGCCCTAAAGCTACTTTTCGCATAAAACCAAGGCTGGTATACTACGCGCCTTTTTTTGAGCCCACAAAAATATTTTTTTGAAGTTTTGTAGTCCTCGATTTAAGGGACAGCAAATGCCTAATAGTGACTCATAGCGAGGGGAACACAATGTCTGAACAAAAATCGACAATTATTTACACTGAAACTGATGAAGCACCGGCCCTTGCAACTTACTCGCTTTTGCCAATTATCAAGGCCTTCACAAGCGAATCAGATATTGATATAGAACTTTTCGACATATCGCTTGCGGGAAGAATCATAGCAAATTTTCCGGATTTTCTGAGTGACTCGCAAAAACAATCTGATGCGTTATCGAACTTAGGCGAGCTTACGCAAGACCCGCAAGCGAATATTATAAAGTTGCCAAATATATCTGCATCTGTCCCACAAATGAAGGCAGCAATCAAAGAGCTACAAACTAAAGGTTACGCGCTACCCGATTATCCGGAGAACGCTACCGATGACTACGAATTGGACATAAAGGGCCGTTATGATCGAATAAAAGGGAGTGCCGTTAATCCCGTACTCAGGGAAGGTAATTCGGACAGAAGGGCTCCGGCATCGGTTAAGTCATATGCTAGGAATAATCCGCATTCCATGGGCGCGTGGTCAGCTGAAAGCAAGTCTCACGTGGCGAGTATGACGTCAGGCGATTTTTTCGGCAGTGAAAAATCTACAACTTTAGCTAAGAGCACAATTGCCAAGATTGTTCTTAAAGATGAAGAGGGTAATACGACAATTTTGAAAGACGAAATTGTTTTACAAGACGGAGAGATTATCGATGCGTCCTTCATGGGGAAACTTGATTTGGAAAATTTTCTTTCAGAGCAAATCGATGATGCTAAAGACCAAGGTGTTTTATTCTCGCTTCATCTAAAAGCAACTATGATGAAAATTTCTGATCCGATAATTTTTGGTCATGCGGTTAAGGTCTATTATCGAGATCTGTTTACTAAATACGAGAAAAAATTTGATGAACTTGGGATTGATGCAAATAATGGAATTGGGGACGTCTACTCAAAAATTTTGAATCTCCCGCAGTCTGAAAGGGAAGCTATTGAGGCGGATATTCAAGCTTGTTACAGCGATCGTCCAGAGATGGCTATGGTTGATTCTGATCGAGGGATCACTAATTTACATGTTCCTAGTGACATAATTATCGATGCGTCGATGCCGGCTGCGCTCCGGTCGTCAGGTCAGATGTGGGGTGGTGATGGCAAGCTACATGATATGAAGGCGGTTATTCCAGATCGCTGTTATGCGGAAATATATCAGGAAGTTATCGACTTCTGTAAAACTAATGGAGCCTTTGATCCTGTCACTATGGGCAGCGTGCCTAATGTTGGTCTAATGGCCCAGAAAGCGGAAGAATATGGTTCTCATGACAAGACGTTTGAAATCCCTCGCGACGGCGTAGTTTCTATCTTGGATGCAGATGGGAACCCCTTATTGCACCACGACGTAGAGAAAGGCGATATTTGGAGAATGTGTCAGGTGAAGGACGAGCCAATTCAGGACTGGATTAAGCTCGCAATAAGGCGATCAAGGCTATCGAGTACGCCTGTTGTGTTTTGGCTAAATCAAGAGCGCGCTCATGATGCAGAGTTGATTAAGAAGGTAGAAAAATATTTGCCTGACCACATTACAGAGGGTTTAGAATTAGAAATTAAGGCGCCGGGAGAGGCGACAAGATTTTCTCTAGCTAGAATCAAAGAAGGTAAAGATACGATATCTGCAACAGGGAATGTTCTTAGGGACTACCTGACTGATTTATTCCCAATATTAGAGCTTGGAACAAGCGCGAAAATGCTCTCGATAGTTCCATTAATAAACGGTGGCGGTCTTTTTGAAACCGGCGCTGGAGGCTCTGCTCCAAAGCACGTTCAACAATTTGAAAAAGAAAACCATCTTCGCTGGGATTCTTTGGGTGAGTTTCTTGCTCTTGCCGCTTCTTTAGACCATCTCGGTACTCTTACAAATAATAAAAAAGCGACAATTTTTGCTGAGACTTTAGATTCAGCGACCGGAGTATTTTTGGATGAGAACAAATCTCCATCTAGGAAAGTGAAAGAACTTGATAACCGTGGATCTCATTTTTATCTTGCTTTGTATTGGGCGCAAGCATTAGCGGAGCAGGATGGCGATAATGACTTGAAAAGGAAATTTCAGCTAGTCGCAGAGGCATTAAGCGACAATGAGAATAAGATCCTCGAGGAGTTGAATTTGGCGCAAGGAGTGAGCTTAGATGTCGGGGGGTATTTTAAGCCGGATCCGGATAAAGCTGCCGCCGCAATGAGACCAAGTTCTACGTTGAATATGATTATTTCTGAGTGTTTAGTGAATTAATTTTGGCTAGAAACTAAAATTCCAAATTCATCGATCTCTATGAGTATGTTTTCTAAATTGGTGATGTCCGAGGGTGGGGCCTCGGAGTCATCATGTTGCGCAAAGGCGTAGACCTTTAACGCTTCATTTTTTCTTTGAGGTAAGCTGGCAGTTTCTGAATCAAACCCTTGTGGAATGAAAATACTGATAAGATCTATCTCTTTTCCTGCGTCAGCGATAAAACGCCGTTGCTTGGAATACCAATTCGTTTTTGTCGCTGGGAATAAATCAACAATTGCCTGACTATACACAAAGATAATATCGACTTGTGTAATCGTGATTGCGTTGGGGTCGAGTCGGGAAGAAATATGTATCGAGTCGATTTCACCAAAACTTGGGTTTGACGCTAAGAGCAAGACGGCAGAAACAAAGACGTACTTGGTATTAGCTAGAATTTCGATTATGTTTCTCCTCCTTTAAAATTTGCTCTAAAAAAGGCCAGTAGGTGTCTCCCTGCTGGCCTTTTTGATCAGATCAACCTCTGATTTACCGTCCTAGTTATTCTTCAGTATCGACCACTCCGGTAGCAGATAGGGGAGACCCATCCCCATTGTTGCCGAGTGATTCTTGGTATCTCCAACCTGCAAGGATGCCCACTAATCCATGGTTACCTTCATGACAGGCATATTCGTATATCGGATCCGTTGACTCACGCAGTGGAAACCTAGCTGACCACGATTCATCCCAAGAAAGTGGATCCGTAACAGTAAAGTCATACTCTAGAGTGGTATCGTCTAAACGCCGAATACGTTCTTCAACAGTGGCCTCTTTAGACATGCCGCGAAGGTTATAATCGTGGTACCAATTTTGCGTATTGATTACTAGGGTGTCCTCTTCCCAATGCGCAACTGAATCTCCTTCCCATTTCAATTGTTTCGTATTGTGTTCACTGTCTAGGCGAATAATGCGCGCTGTGTGCACCATTTCATTTAAGATCATAACGTGGTCTTTGGTTTGCACGATTTGCATATTGTTGTTGTATGAACCAGGAATCATTGGTGGTCCAGCAACAAATCCCACTAGGCAGCGGTCTACTGTAGTTCTACCCTCAGGCCCAGCACTCTCAAATACCATTTGCCCATATTCGCTCCTTCGTTCGCTACCTACGAGGTTGGGTCTGGGCGCTCTACCGTTTGGTGGGTCATAAATTAACGACGTTCTGCGATCAGCAACCGTATTTTCGCCGCGCTCATACCAGAAATTATTATAAGAGATGACCCCCGGTGGGTAGCCCGCTCCACCTACGGAGTCGATAATCAAGTCACGATTTTGTCGACGCAGCTCAAATTCTTCCCATTCAGCCGCTTGTTCTGGAGTAAGCGTTTCCAAGTGCTCTAGTTCTCTTGGTCGGTTCAGTGGGGTAATGGTCCTGAACGTGTAGGTGCCCTGCAAGTCTGGGTGACCAAACTCGGTTTTTGCCACACTGCCTGCCTGCCCTAATAAAAGGGGCGATACCAAAAGGCTGACTAGCGCCAAGGCCAGCTTGTTTAGGGCTCTATTTCTCATCGGAACCTCCAAGTTTTTTTGTTAGTAAAATTGGGTTACATACCACCTAATTTACTGAAATTACGCACAAATGGGCAAATTTTCAAGAGGAAATTGGTCACCAATTGTTTCAAAAGCGAGAAAATTGCTGTTCATCGCTTTCTAGGGGTATAAGACGCTTTAAACTGGCACCCTAAATTGAAATGCTTTGATGGCTAGTTTATCCTTCTAGACCCGCGATACAAAGGTTTATGGATCAGGGAATAAGGCATGGTTTCAAAAACTAAAACTGGAAGGACCAAGATCAGCGGGACGCCGTTAAAATCCGCTGAACTCGCTACAGTGGCCAGTCCAAAACTGTTAATCGGCAATTTCATGCTCCCGTTGGCTTTGACTCTGTGCTTGGGCCTCCTCGCGACGACCGCGCGGGTCCAAAGTAATCAAGCTCTTGCCTGGTCGTTCATAGCGGCCGCATTGTTCCTTAGTGTTTGGAGCATTTTTCTGTTCATTAAGAGCAATCGACTGGGCGAAAAATATTCTTTTGATCTCTCATTACGGCCGCAGCACTATATCCAAGCGCTCGTGCAGTTTAGTGTGTATTTATACTGGGGCTTTTATTGGGTGGACGTTTCTGGTTCGCGGCCCGTATACGACCACGCGTTGCTTATCTTAGGCCAGATTATTTTCGCCTATGTTTTCAGTATTCTCCTTTCTTGGTCTAGGCGTCAAAATTATGCATTGGGCTTTGGACCTATTCCAATAATTTTTAGTGTAAACCTATTTCTTTGGTTTAAGGACGACTGGTTCTACATGCAATTTTTGATGATTGCACTGGGTTTTATGGGGAAAGAGTATTTTCGATGGCAGCGTGAAGGGCGCAGCGTGCATATCTTTAACCCGTCAGCATTCGCCTTAGGATTATTCTCGCTAGTGTTGATAACAACAAACACCACTCACTTGACCTGGGGACAAGAGATAGCGTCGACACTAACATTAGCCCCTAACATCT
Source organism: Gammaproteobacteria bacterium (assembly GCA_029245905.1). Classification (GTDB taxonomy): domain Bacteria; phylum Pseudomonadota; class Gammaproteobacteria; order Pseudomonadales; family Pseudohongiellaceae; genus UBA9145. The sequence continues at coordinate 7,292 of JAQWOJ010000033.1, read as the reverse complement.
ACGCATTTTTATTCCTAATCGGGCTGGTCGTAATGTATTTTTTTTCCATTACTCTTGTGGCCGGAATGGCGGCTATAGCTCTATTTGGACTGAGCTCTCTCTACAGCAGTTTTTCAGGTGTGCCCTATTTTCTTGATTCTGAAATTCCGGCGGCCGTCTTTCTGGGGCTTCACTTGCTGGTGACGGATCCGTCCACGTCGCCGCGAACCCCACTGGGTAAGATGTTTTTTGGTGTGCTGTATGGGCTTGGCGTCTTCGTGTTATATAACTTTCTCGGCGTTATTGGTGTTCCAACCTTTTATGACAAACTTTTGTGTGTGCCTTTGTTGAATTTAAGCGTGATTGCTATTGATAATGCAGTGCGATCCATTGACTCCAAGAATCTCCTGAACCTTTGGAAGGATAGCTGGTCTAGCGGCCGCTCTAATCTGGCTCATATGTGTGTTTGGGTGTTTGTATTTGGATCGATGTCTTTACTTGGCAAAACAGATGGCAAGCACACAGGCGATAGCTTGCCTTTTTGGCAACAAGCATGCGAGGAACGTTTGGCCAACGCTTGTGCCCGGCTAGTAGCACTCGAAAATACTTATTGTTCAGATAATGCCGCTTGGGCGTGCAACGAGCTAGGAATACAGTATCGGCGAGGTTCAGTTGTTCCGCCAGATAATGCTTTATCGTTAGCTTTTTTTCAAAAATCCTGTGAGCTAAAGTTTAAGGCGGCGTGTATAAATCTCCTAGATTATAACTCGGCCTCAAGGGATGATCCGCATGAACTAGATCTTCGGCTTCTGCTTCGCGAAGGCGGGTTGAATTTGATGGACGTTTCCCGGAACGATCTTTACCTAAAAGCTTGTGAACATAAGTGGGATTTTGCTTGTCAGGAAACACAGGTCTCTTTGTGAGTGAAAATGTTTCGCTAAAAGGAGATAAAAACCAAAAAGTGCCGAGTCGCACCATTGGATTTACTCTGATGGTTTTAATCATTGTATTCGTAGCGGTATGGATGCAGGCTCAGGGAAATAATCTGGGAAACCCTCCTGCTAGTCAACCCTATGAAGGCGATATTGATGGCTTTAGTGCAGATGCTTGGTTCCTTCCTGATGATCTCATGTGGGGGTTTGTAGAGGTGCCGGCGGGTGAATTTGTAATGGGAAGTAATCCAGCTCTTGATAGATCTGCCTATGAAAATGAGAGATGGTCTAACCTCGAAAGGCAAGGGGAGGTCTTTCTTCCTACCTACTATATCAGTCGATTTGAAACTACTGTTGCTCAGTTTGCAGTTTATGCGCATGAGGTCGGCTTAGAATGGGATGAAAAGGACGTGGAGTCCGCTCCACAGTTACCGATTTACAATATAACCTGGGCAGACGCGTTAGGATATGGACGTTGGCTAGATTCTAAACTTAGAAGCTCTCTAGAAACGCCAAAAGTAATTAAGTCTTTTCTCGAAAAAGGCGGCAGGATCACTATTCCTTCGGAAGCGGAATGGGAGAAGGCGGCTCGAGGAACTGATGGCCGCATTTTCCCATGGGGTTCACGTCCAAGTTCTGATTTTGCAAATTTTAATTCGAATGAAATCATTCCTGTGGGAAAAATGCGATGCGAACCTTGTGCTCATGGTCTCTCAGATATGTCGGGTAACGTATGGGAATTTACTCGTAGCCCCTTACAGGATTATCCGTACAATCCTTCCGATGATGAGAGTAATCTTTCTGAGGACGCCCTTTGGGTGATGCGCGGGGGCTCATACGCAGAAAGTTTAAACAACATCCGAGCCGCAGTTAGAGGCGCAGTGGACCCTGGTGTTCGTAGCGGCGCTATTGGATTTCGAGTTGTCGTTACATCTTTGTAAATACACTGAGAACCTAATTCTATTTTCGTCGCTTTTGTTTTAACTACCAGTCCGGTAGGGCAAACGTAAGAATAAGATCACCACCCCGCCGACCGCGAGATCCGCCTCCGGATGCAACCGTAATAAATTCTTCGCCGTCAATCGAAAAAACAGAGGGCGAAGCAAAAACACCAGAGCCGGTATTAAAGCGCCAGAGCTCCTCGCCTGTCGCAGCATCAAAAGCGTAGAAGTACCCGGCGGTATTGCTCCCGGCACCGACAAAAACCAAGCCTCCCGCAGTGACTACAGGACCGGCCTGCCCATATCCCTCAAAGATTTGTCTCCAGATCAACTCTCCCGTGGAAGGATCATAAGCTGAGAAGTACCCTTTCGGATCGCGCCCCGAATTAAAGGGTTGATCGATCGCATTAACATAAAGATAACCAGTGTCTTTGCCGAAGGCTAATGGCCCATAATTTGAGCCGCCACCAAAGCCCGGCGCAAAGATCTGATTGGGTCCGATTGGCGTGAACTGCTCCACCAATTGATTTTGTTCCATGTGCTGTGCAGGGATATCAGTTGGGAAGACAGGAGATACCGGCTCCATGCGCTCGCCGTTTTTTTTGTGAGGTATTGGTTGTGTTGGCCAGGGTTCTTCGCCTTCTGTTTCTGTTTCAGTTGAGACAGGCGTTTCAATTATCGGGTGCACAGGCTGCCCGGTTTCTCTATCTAGAATGTAAAGCCAACTATTCTTATTTGCTTGCGCTAGCGCTTTAACAGGGCTCCCGTCTACTTCCATATCAAACAACACCGGTTGATTTCCTGAATCATAATCCCAAACGTCGTGGTGAACTTGTTGGTAATACCAAATGAGCTCCCCTTCATCCAACGAGAGTGCGATTAATGAATCTGTAAAAAGATTCATGCCGTCCCGCTTAGTGCTATCTCCAAACGGATTGCCGACGGCAAAATATACCATTCCTAATTCCGGATCGATTGAAGGGGTTTCCCATATGCCCCCTCCATTACGTTCCCCTCCTACCCAAGTTGGCCCTGCGATGTCCCAACCTTGATCATTCTCATCTTGCGGGACAGTATTAAAATTCCAAAGCACCTCTCCCGATTGATCATCGATCGCTAGAACATACCCGCCGGCTATATGGCTTTCACTTCGAGTGGTCCCGATATAGATTACGTCGTTATGTATTTGGGGCGCAGTGGTAAACCAGTAGCCTGCCGAAATAGCTGTCTCGATGCTTGGGTCCCTTTGGTGCAGCACATCTAAAATTACCGATGCTTGTCCTCCATTTCCAAAGCCCTCAATCGGATTTCCTGTTTCTGCATCAAGGGCAAATATAAATGAGCCCGCCGCTGTATATACAACCCCATCATCATACGCTACACCACGATGGCGAAATATGTATCCTTCTCGCCTCCCACCTCCTAATAATCGCGTGACGTCATAGGTCCATATGAGGTGGCCGTCGCGCGCGTTAACGGCATAAACGCTTCCTCGCGAATCCGTTATGTACATAATTTCATTAACGATTACTGGTGTTGTTTGATTGCTGACACCATCTATAACTCCGTGTTGGAATAACCAACGCGGGGTTAATGTGCTTACATTATCTTTGGTGATTTGATCTGTTGGAGAAAAGCGTGACCCGTAAAGATCATAGTTGTGTAACGGCCATTCTATATTTCTAGCAGATGACAGATTATCGACGGCCCCTCCTGTAGTTTCACTACCGGTTGCAACCGGAATGGAAGTGGTATTTACGGACTCTTGTGAACAAGCTGATAATACAGCCAGGAGTCCAGCCGCAAGCAGCCAAAGGATCCGTTTGTAATAATTAAAATATATCGATATTAATTGCATCATTCAGCTCCGAATTTTTTGTAAAGTTTTATCAGTTTTACTTGCTCTCACTGAGCATATATTCGACGATACTTATAAGTTGTTCATCACTACAATCGGCACATAAGCCGCGCGCAGGCATAATGCCGTTTAAGCCATTGATAGTGTTGTCTACTAACGTTTCAAAACCTTTCTCCAGCCTGATTTCCCATTCAATAATATCACCCACTACAGGAGCATGTGCCTGTCCTGTGCCGTGACAGGCAAAACAAGTCGATTGATATTTTGACGCGGCGTCAAATGCATCCGATTCTTCTGCCACTGCGGCGAAAAAAAAGTGTGGATAAAAAATAATTATGCCACTTAGGGCTAAGCGATAAATTTTCATATTGCTCCTAGTATTCCTTTCGCACAATATTAAAAAAATCAATGAACTTCTTCATGTGCCCACTATTCTGAGAAATTACGAGGGAGTGATCTCCGCCTGGTATCTCTGCATATACATGTTGCATTCCGATGTCTCGCATTTTGTTTACCCAGGTTCTAGTAAGCGTTACCAATCCATCATCGTCGCCTTGCAAGACAAATGTTGGGATATGTTTAATCCGTCCTAAAGTTTCCTCAATATCATGGTCACGTTCCGGTGCTGGAGCTGCGACTCCGAGGGCCGCAAACATCTCCGGATTTTTTGCGGCAATATGATACGTTCCAGCACCTCCCATAGAGTGCCCCCATAGATAGATTCGATTCTGATCAATGTTGTACTCATTTGTGATAAGCGTTATTACCTCCATAACGTCTTGCTCACTATATTGTGCATCGATAGGGTCCTCTGTTGGACGAGACCCATACCATCCGCGGCGAATATAACCGAGTGGCGTAACCACTATGTATCCATTGGCTTCAGCCTCTTCAAGGAACCCATGATAGCCCATTAACCAATCATAAGATCGTCCAAGGCCGTGTAGCGAAATGATTAGAGGGGCCTGATCAATTTCATTGTAATTAGACGGCACGAAAAGTGCGTAAGGGATAGATTCTCCGGTAGGTGGGAATATGTAACTACGGTGTTGTATTCGAGAGTCATCGACATGACTTTCGTTATCGCTCGCAAGACGTTCAGCAAATACGTTACAACTTAAAAAAACAGCGGCAGTTAAGATAAGGTTTGTTTTAATGCTCATTTTGGTCCTTAGGTTTCCCTGTATTTCCCCATAGGTAGTTGCGAGAATAAACAATTCGAGCGGCAGACGCAAAGACATGCACACACAAAGATCCGGGGGTTAATTAAAGGCGTGTGGGCTGGTGGAGTTGGGGGAGATATTCTTTTCCGGCTATCATTTGAATTATGGATACTGTCTTGAGATGTCTAGTAATATATGCGCCTTGTAAATACTCTACAATAACTATCGCGCTCGAAACCTCAGTCCCTGCCTCGCTATATATTGATTCGACAATACTTATGGCAATGCTTAGAATGAAACCAAGTCTATGATGGGATTATATTTTGTTATTAACATAAGACACTCATGAAAAAGAAATTAAGTATCCTCGTCATTTTTCTGGCTGCGGCAGCAGTAACGGAGTTCTGGTTTTTGGCATTACCTCAGGTTTCTTTGCAGGACTTAGGTGTGGTTTCTGACTCTCCTGATTCAATTGAGCGAGGTGAATATCTTGTTGTTGCCGGTGGTTGTATTAGTTGCCATCGTGGGCAGACTAAAGAAACTGGCGACACTTTCGCGGGCGGTCTGCCGATTGAAACTGACTTCGGAACATTTTATGCGCCTAATATCACACCAGATTTGACCACTGGGATTGGAGCATGGAATGCCAGGGATTTTTTGCTGGCTTTGAAGCACGGACGCGCACCGAGCGGCAGCTTTTATTATCCTACGTTTCCTTTCCGCTCTTATGCAGGGATTGAGGATCAGGATGTGCTTGATATGGCGGCCTATCTTATGTCTCTAGAAGCAGTGTATTCCGACGTGCCAGGGCCTGATGCACCCTTCTGGCTTTTTCGAAGTTCTATGGCAATCTGGAATAAAATCGCTAACTTTAATTCGCCGTCCTTTGAAGATTTTGACGATGAGTTAGTAAACCGGGGTGCTTACTTGGCAAGAAATTTGGGCCACTGTGGTGAGTGCCACACGCCGAGAAACAGCATAGGAATCCCGGATTATTCTCAAGAATTCGCTGGAGCGCAAATAGGCGAGGAAATCATTGAACCGATTAATAGAGAGGCCTTAGAAGAGTGGACAACCAATAATTTTGATATCTTTCTTTTATTAGGTTTGAAACCAGAGGGTGAATTTGTTGGTGGAGATATGAATGAAGTTATTGAACACAACACTAGCAAGTTGACAGAGGGTGATCGGGATGCCATGGCCGCCTTTTTTACGCGACATAACTCAGACTAAGGCTGTCGAGCCTGTTAAAAAACCTCTTCTTTTAAGTGGCTAATTGCTAACCGAAATTTTGAGGAGAGGCGACAGTAAAATCCGCCCCTCGCTCGGTTGCGGCTGTTAGTCCGTATCTATGCGGTAAGTATCGTGGCAGTTTCCACAAGAACCGCCCAAACCTCTGAACGCGCCTAGAGTTGCGCCCATATCTCCTGTTTCTGCCGCCTCTGAGAATGCATTTGCGTTATCGATTAAGGCTTGAGCCATCTCGGCTATATCGTCCTGATTATCCCAAATACTGTCTAATGCAGTTGTTTCGATGTTATCAAAATCACTGGTATCTAGAGCCAGCATCTCTGGGATCATAGTCGCCATTACCGCAATTCTGCGCCCGTTTCGTGCCGCCACTTCAGCGTCAAAGGGTGCGCCTTGCGCCATCGCTCCTATAGGTCGGATATTGTAAACAATAGTTTGAAATAAAGCCTTGCGCTGGGCTACAGCAGCAGCGGCTTGTTCTTCGGGGCTCATATCTTGTGCGACTGAGCCTGATATTACGCTGGCCACGGCCGTCAATATCGAAAAGAGTACTACTATTTTCCTCATTATTACTTCTCCCGTTTTTGCACCTATTATTTATTTTTTGTCGCCTAATATTACAGCAATTCATCGCGTTATCGACTGATATTATATTGACTGCATTACAACATGCTCAGATAGCCTGTTTACAATCATGAAAAAGAGTTTAGTTTTGTCGGTGTCTTTTGCATGTCAGGTATACAGAGCAGTCGACATACTCGTTATTCGGGATGACAGTATCCTAGTCTTGTCCGCTAACTAATTTTAAGCGCGACATAGAAAACCGAGTACGAAAAAGTCCTAAAGCACTCCATGACATCATCTTACACCTTACCAAATTCTTACACGGTCTTCCGGTGGAAGGTAAAGCTCGTTTCCTGGCTCTACGTTAAATGCGTCATACCACTCATCAAAGTTCCTTACGACCCCGTTTACCCGGAATTCAGAGGGCGAATGAGGGTCGCTCGTAAGCATCTGGATGAGGGCGTCATCACGATATTTGCGTTGCCACACTTGTGCCCACGACAGAAAGAATCTCTGGTCTCCAGTTAGTCCTTCAATTATCGGCGCCTCGTCTCCATTTAGTGACATCTTATAAGCACGGTAAGCGAGAGAGAGCCCTCCGACA
>JAQWOJ010000015.1 GCA_029245905.1 Gammaproteobacteria bacterium | reverse complement strand
GGTAAATCAAGATTTTAGATATTTAATATATCTAACAGTATCTTATAGACGATACTGGATGTAGCTAGATAAGGAATTGGTCGGGGCGGCGGGATTTGAACCCACGACCACTACACCCCCAGTGTAGTGCGCTACCAGGCTGCGCTACGCCCCGAGTTAACTTTTTGATATTGGAAAGACGCGCTTATCAGTGGGCGGAAGTAATCTTTTTGTTAGAACCTTGCTCATGTCTCTTTTAAAGCTTAGCGACAACTTGTTCAAGATCTAGGACAAGCGAATTAATTTCACTGGAGTTAACATTCGGCTTTGCGACTTCTGAGGGTGCATCGCTCATTTTTTGACGCGCGCCACCAATTGTATAACCCTGCTCGTAAAGCAAGCTTTTAATTTGGCGGATTAAAATAACATCCTGGCGTTGATAATAGCGACGGTTACCGCGACGCTTTACGGGTTTAAGCTGGGGAAACTCCGCTTCCCAGTAACGAAGCACGTGTGGTTTAACCGCACACAGTTCACCCACTTCCCCAATGGTAAAGTAGCGTTTGGGTGGGATTGGCGGTAATTCGTTATTGTTCTTCGGCTCCAACATACCCTTCAACTCTCGCTTTAAGTTTTTGACCCGGCCTAAAAGTGACTACTCTCCTCGCTTTAATGGGGATTTCTTCTCCCGTTTTCGGATTTCGGCCGGGACGCTGTTTTTTATCTCTTAAATCAAAATTCCCATAACCTGACAGTTTAACCTGCTCGTTTCGCTCCAAGGAGAGTCGGATCTCCTCAAAAAACTGCTCTACCACTTCTTTTGCTTCACGCTTATTCAGTCCCAGTTCCTCAAACAAACGTTCTGCCATATCAGCCTTTGTGAGTGCTCCGTCGCCCATAATTAAATCCCCAGCTTAATCCCGCAATTTTGCATTAAATTGCTGCCGTAGTGCTTTGACACAACTAATAATTGTTGCATTTATCTCTTCATCACTAAGAGTGCGCGAAGGATCTTGCCACGTCAAGCCCAACGCAACACTTTTTTTCCCTTCTTCAATTCCATCCCCTTGATATACATCAAATATTCTTAGATCGACAAGCCGATCACCTGCAGTTGCCTTCACACAATCAAGTATCTCTGATGAGGCGACCGAATTATCCAAAACCAGTGCTAAATCGCGACTCACTTCTGGATATTTGGATAATAACTTTGCACTAGGAATTCTCGTAGTTCTGACCTCATCAAGCGAGATCTCAAATAAAAACACCGAATTAGCAAAACCCAACTTTTGAGCAACGCTAGGGCTGAGCGCACCCAGATAGCCAATTTCTTTATTCTTAGGGTCACTTACCCTCGCACACTGACCCGGATGCATACTTGGATGCTCTGCTGCTGAAAACTTGATCGGCGCCTCTCCACGTCGCAAGTCGAGCAACACTTCAACATCACCTTTAATATCATAAAAATCATTTAAATTACTGTTAATATTCCAATTTTTTGGATATTTTTCGCCAGAAATCAAGCCTGCTATCTTACTTTGCTGAAAAATTTCTTCAGAATTTTTACTAAAAACCAGCCCACTTTCAAACAATCTTAATCTCTCCTGCTGGCGATTATTATTGTGCTCAAATGCGCTAATGAGGCCCGGCAAAAGACTGGTTCGCATTACAGACATTTCTTCAGAAATGGGGTTCCGAAGGCGAATTACCTCGTTATCCGGTGACTTTGATATTAATTCAGAATGCCTGGGATCGATAAACGAGTAGGTAATCACCTCTTGGTAACCCAGATCAACCATCAAATCACATATCCTGCGACTAGTTACTTCTCCTTCTGGTTTTGAAGTTAGACACTGTTTGACTAGGCCTGCCGTCTTAGGAATATTGTTATAGCCGAAAATACGGGCTAGCTCCTCAATTACATCCGCTTCAATACTGATATCAAAACGATAAGAAGGCACCTTTATCCTAACTCCATCAGCATCCTGATCCGATAAAGAAAAACCAAGTCTTAATAGAATATCTTGGACCTCTTCAACAGGAATATCTACACCAAGCAGTGACGCTACGTTAGCGTATTTGAGTTCTACAAACACGCTCTCCGGCATATTTCCCAACGCTTCAGTTACAGGACCCGCATCTCCACCTGCAACTTCGATTAGTAGCTCTGTTGCCCTATCCATAGCCATTTTTTGCAACTCATAATCAACCCCTCGTTCATAACGATGAGAGGCGTCCGTATGCATCCCGAAGGACCTAGCCTTGCCCGCAACGGCCAATGGAGCGAAAAAAGCACACTCAAGAAAAACGTCCCTTGTTTCTTTCGAGACAGCAGTACTCATTCCCCCCATGATTCCTGCCATAGCCACAGCCTTTTCATGATCCGAAATAACTAAATCATCGGAGCTTAAAGTAACTTCCTTTCCGTCCAACAGAAGCAATTTTTCACCTTCATCAGCCATTCGAACATCGATACCACCCTTTAATTTAGAAAAATCAAAAGCATGCATTGGCTGACCTAATTCCATAAGTACATAGTTAGTAACATCTACTATCGGGTCTATACTTCGAAGCCCTGCTCGTCGAAGTCTTTCTTTCATCCAAAGCGGAGAGATGGAATTTGGATCTATATTTTTAATTAATCTCCCCAAATACCTAGGGCATTCATCTTTTGCCATTATCTGGATTGGCAACTCAATATCATGCTTTCGGGCCACCTGGGAAAATGCTGGCTCTTTGTAATCCTGGCGTGTTAGCAGACCAATCTCTCGCGCTAAACCTCGTATTCCAAGACAATCTCCCCTATTAGGCGTCAAGTCTAACTCGATACTTATATCATCGAGTTTTAATAGCTCCCGAATATCTTCTCCATTTACGGAGTTGCTTGGCAACTCTAATAATCCTTCAGATTTCTCTTCTAAGCCAAGCTCCTCTGAGGAACAAAGCATACCGCTAGACTTTACTCCTCTAATTTCTGCTATCTGAATCCTTAGTATCTCCTCGGATTCTCGGATAGTTATCTCCGAACCAACCGTCGCAAAAGGTGCCTTTAACCCTACTCGCGCATTAGAGGCACCGCAAACCACCTGGAACGTATTAATACCATCACTGACTTTGCAGATTTTCAAATTTTTTGCATCAGGGTGACTCTCTACCGTCAACACCTCACCAACAATAATTCCGGCGAAGTCATAAGCTACAGCTGACGATCCATCCGATTCCAGTCCAGCCATGGTCAAACTGTCCATGAGCATGTCCGTACTCATTTTCGGATCGATCCATTCTTTTAACCACTCTTCGCTAAAGATCATTTTGCTGGCTCAGCATTTTAATTCGGCTAATTAAACTGTTTAAGAAAACGCATATCATTTTCAAAATAGGTGCGCAAATCGCTTACGTTGTACCTTAACATTGCCAAACGTTCGACACCCATCCCAAAAGCAAAGCCGCTGCATTTTGAAGTATCCACACCAGATAGTTCCAAGACATGGGGGTGAACCATCCCGCAACCCATAACCTCTAGCCAGCCAGTATGTCCACATATGCGACAACCGTTGCCGCCGCAACTTACACAGCCCATATCTGCCTCAGCGGAAGGTTCCGTGAACGGGAAATAAGAGGGTCTAAAACGAACAGGCATGTCTTCTTCAAAAAACGCGTGTAGAAAATCCTCGACGGTCCCCTTTAAATCCGCGAACGTGATTTTTTCATCAACTACCAAGCCCTCGACCTGATGAAACATAGGGGTGTGCGTTAGGTCAGAGTCGCAGCGATACACGCGCCCAGGACAAATCATCCTAAATGGCGGCGCTCCTCCCTCCATGACTCGAACTTGCACGGGAGACGTGTGCGTACGCAAGACCGTACCCGGTTGCACATAAAAAGTATCATGCATCGCACGTGCGGGATGGTGCGAAGGAATATTCAGAGCCTCAAAATTATGATATTCATCTTCGATTTCAGGCCCTACAACTACCTCATACCCAGCAGAGGAAAATATCTCAGTGATCCGATCAATGGTTATTGTTATCGGATGTAAGCCGCCGCTACTCTGCCGCCTACCCGGCAACGTCACGTCTATTTTCTCAGAGGATAGTTTTGCGTTTAGACTTTCCTGAAGAAGTAATTTCTTTCGTGAAGCTATTCCGTCCTGAAGTTTTCTCTTAGCGAGATTTATAGCTTGACCAGCACCTGGTCTCTTTTCTTCTTCTAAATCTCCCAAAGACTTTAAAAGACTGGTAAATATTCCCTTTTTACCCAAATATTTTACGCGCAACCCATCTAGAGAAAGCTCATCTCTTGAGTGCTCTATTTCTTGCAACGCCTGTGCAAGTAAGGTTTCCGTTTCAGCCATAAAAGCCGCCTCCGCTAAGCGTCTTTTAGGCAGCTAAACCGGTTTTAGCCTGATCGACAATCGCAGTAAAAGCAGCTTTATCATGAACTGCTAGGTCTGCAAGCACTCTGCGGTCAATTTCGATATTAGCTTTTTTTAGACCCGCAATAAGCTGACTATAACTAATACCACTCTCTCTAGCTTGCGCATTGATTCTGGTAATCCACAAGGATCGAAACACACGTTTCTTAGCCCTACGATCACGGTATGCATATTGCCCAGCCTTAGTAACAGCTTGTTTTGCCACACGAAATACCCGACTTCGTGCACCATAGTAGCCTTTGGCCTCTTTAAGAATTTTCTTGTGACGACGATTGGCCACAACACCTCGTTTAACTCGAGCCATTTAAAATCTCCTGTCCTAATTAGTTATCGCGAAGCATTCGCTTTACCGCAGGCACGTCTGCGCTATGAACAGCACTTGTACCGCGAAGCTGACGCTTCCGCTTTGTTGTCATTTTAGTAAGGATGTGGCTCTTATAAGCGCTTTTACGCTTAATTCCTGATCCGGTTTTCTTAAACCGTTTCGCGGCCCCACGATGGGTCTTTAGTTTTCCAACCATTTTTCTAAACTCCGCATTTGCTATTAATAGCTTTTAATATAAATAACCATCTGAAAAGCAGAATTAATAATCCAAACAAGACCTACTAATTCAACTCTTCTAATAATTACCGCTTTTTAATCGGCGCCAGTATCATCACTATTTGCCGACCTTCCATCTTGGGGTCTTGCTCTACAGTACCGAATTCAGCGAGATCATCTCTAATTCGCTCAACTAGCTCCTGGCCAAGATGTTGATGGGCTAACTCTCGCCCGCGGAATCGCAAGGATACCTTGGCTTTGTCACCATCAGACAGGAAACGTATCAGGTTGCGTAGTTTTACCTGATAATCCCCCTCTTCCGTACCTGGTCTAAATTTTATTTCTTTTACATGAACCCTTCTCTGCTTTTTCTTATTCGCCGCTTTCTCTTTCTTCAAATCAAAAACGTGTTTACCATGGTCCATTATTTTACAGACTTGTGGATCTGCGTCGGGTGAGATCAAAACCAAGTCTAATTTTGCTGCTGTCGCTGCGGCCCTCGCCTCGTCAATGGGGACAACGCCTACTTGGCTCCCATCAGCAGCGACTAGACGAACCTCGTCAGCCTCAATAAATTCGTTGATAATTGATTTTTTAGAAACACCCCTCATAAGAAGCGCTCTTGTACAAAACTCTGTCTAGCTTTCACTTTTGGTCTTACCAATCTACTCTCCTACATTTATTTATTTTTGAAGAACACCATCATCGCGGCCAAACGAGCTGACATCTCTACCTAAAAGATCTAAGAAATCGGCCAGTGTCATCGCTCCCAGATCCTCTCCACCCCGCTTGCGGACTGAAACTCTCTTAGATTCAACTTCTTTGTCCCCGACAACAAGCAAGTATGGAATCTTCTGTAAAGTGTGCTCGCGGATTTTAAAGCCGATCTTTTCATTTCTCAAGTCCGATACGACCCTAAACCCTTTATTTTTCAAGGTTTCCTCTAATTTTTCGCAATATGATGATTGTTTATCCGTAATATTTAAAATTACACACTGCTCTGGAGCCAACCAGGTCGGCATCGCGCCCCCATAATGCTCAATCAAAACTCCGATAAAGCGCTCAAAAGAGCCAAGAACAGCTCTATGAAGCATAACAGGCGTTTTTCGCTCGTTGTTTTCCGAAATATACTCTGCCCCTAACCGTTTTGGTAAGAAAAAATCTACCTGGATAGTGCCGCACTGCTGGACCCTTCCCATACAATCTTTCAGGGAGTATTCAATCTTAGGTCCATAAAACGCCCCTTCACCAGGCACCAATTCCCAAGGTAAACCAGTAGACTCAAGCGCTTCTTTTAGAGCTCCCTCAGCGTCATCCCACAAATCATCAGAACCAACTCGCTGCTCTGGACGTGTAGACAGACGGAGTATGACTTCATCAAATCCAAAATCTTTATACACCGTAAACAGGAGCTCCATGAAGGCAGAAACCTCCGACTGAATTTGAGCCTCAGAACAGAAAATATGACCATCATCTTGGACAAAACTTCTAACTCGCATCAGCCCATGCATGCTTCCCGACGGCTCATAACGATGGCAAGAGCCAAACTCGGCTAATCGTAAGGGCAAATCTCTATAACTTTTCAATCCCTGATTAAAAACCTGTATGTGGCAGGGACAATTCATGGGCTTGATCGCATACATGCGATTATCAGATTCGACACTAAACATCTCATCAGCGAATTTTGACGCATGACCAGATTTCTCCCACAGACTATAGTCCACTAACTGTGGCGTATGAATCTCTTGATAATTATTTTCGCTCTGAATTTTTTCCATATAGTCACGAATGACCCGATAAATTGTCCAGCCTCTAGGATGCCAAAATGCCATCCCTGGAGCCTCCTCTTGGAAATGGAAGAGATTCAATTGTTTGCCCAATTTCCTGTGATCACGCTTTTCCGCTTCTTCTAGTTGGTGAAGGTGTAGTTTCAGGTCTTTTTTTGAAGCCCATGCCGTACCGTAGACACGCTGCAACATCTCATTCTTAGCATCGCCTCGCCAGTAAGCTCCGGAAATTTTAGTCAATTTAAAGTGTTCTAAAAATCGGGTATTTGGAACATGCGGTCCTCGGCACATATCCAGATAATCTTGGTGATAATATAACCCCATCGTTTTTTCATTTGGCATTTCTTCGATTAATTTGAGCTTATATTCCTCTCTTCGTTTTCGGAATTCAGCAATAACATCCTCGCGAGCAGTTATTCTTTTTACTACCTCATAATTTTGCTTGATCAATTTTCTCATTCTATTTTCAATATTTTCTAAGTCTTCCGGTGTAAATGGTTCGCTCACTGCAATATCGTAATAGAATCCATTATCAATAACCGGGCCAATAACCATATTTGCTTCGGGGAATAGCTGCTTCACCGCATGCCCAATTAGATGGGCGCAAGAGTGCCGAATGATTTCTAGCCCCTCACTATCTTTATCTGTAATAAGTCTCAGGGAGACATCGCTCTCAAGAATATCGCACGCGTCTTGCAATCGACCGTTAACCTCTCCCGCAATGGTAGCCTTTGCTAAACCAGGTCCTATATCCAATGCAACATCAGAAATTGAAACTGGCTTATCAAAATTTCTTTGAGTGCCATCTGGTAACGTCATTACTGGCATTTCACTGAATCCTGGATCTATACTTTAAATAAAATTGTTTTACGGGTCGGCGTTCATCAAACGCCTAGCCATCGTAAAACCTTACTGGATTGGTAGGCACGACCAGATTCGAACTGGTGACCTCTACCATGTCAAGGTAGCGCTCTAACCAACTGAGCTACGCGCCTGATGAGTTTTTCATCCAAACTCTAAAAGAATGCATCCAGACAAAGATAAATTTGTGCAGACACGGGCGAACATTATACGGAATTTCAGACCCACCTGTCGATCTCTTTAAATCAAAAAGTCCTTTTATATTATAACTTTAAAAGGGCTTCTCGTAATTGTGCAATCCTATCCCTCGTCGCAGCTGCGTCTTCAAATTCTAAATTTCTTGCCTGTTCGTACATCTCCTTTTCCAGCAGCATTACCTTCTTTTCAGCTTCTTTAACATTAGTAAAACTTAAATCTACCAAACCTGACTGCTGTCCGTTATCTCCATGACCTTTTTTACGACTTTTAATATCAGCGGCATAGGCGCCTTCCATTACATCCAAAACCTCTTTTTCCACTCCCTTAGGTATAATCTTATGTTCCTTATTAAAATCCACCTGAGCATTTCTCCTGCGGTTTGATTCCGCCATAGCTCGTTCCATCGAGCCTGTGACATTATCAGCATAAAGAATTGCTCTGCCGTTAAGATTTCTCGCAGCTCGCCCAATAGTTTGAATCAGTGAACGCTCTGACCTTAAAAATCCCTCCTTATCAGCGTCTAGAATTGCGACTAGCGACACCTCTGGAATATCTAGGCCCTCCCTCAACAGATTAATTCCTACTAAAACATCAAAATTACCTAGGCGAAGATCTCTTAAGATTTCTGAGCGCTCCACCGTTGCTATATCGGAGTGCAAATAACGAACACGGACACCATGCTCGGCCAAAAACTCAGTCAAATCCTCAGCCATCCTTTTAGTAAGAACAGTTACCAAGACTCTCTCTTCATTAGTTACTACGGATCTTATTTCTGACAGCAAATCATCCACCTGCGAAGAAGCAGGTTTTACTTCCAATTCCGGATCAATCAACCCAGTCGGCCTAACCACTTGTTCGACCCGCTGACCTTCATGACTTTCTTCATAGGCCCCCGGAGTTGCCGACACAAAAATGATCTGTGGCGTTAGCAACTCCCATTCTTCAAATTTAAGCGGCCGGTTATCTAACGCTGATGGCAAGCGGAACCCATATTCAACGAGGGTTTCTTTACGCGAACGATCGCCTTTATACATTGCTCCTAGTTGAGGTATTGAAACATGAGATTCATCCGAGACTACTAACCCATTTTCTGGCAAATAATCAAAAAGCGTCGGTGGCGGCTCCCCTGGTCCGCGCCCAGACAAGTATCTCGAGTAATTTTCTATTCCGCTACAATACCCTATCTCCTGAATCATCTCTAAATCAAATTTCGTACGCTGCTCAAGTCTTTGAGCCTCCACTAGTTTATTATTTTGACGTAATTGCTCTAACCTATCTTTTAATTCTGCTTTAATTGAGTCCAGCATCCCTAAAAGCTTTTCTCTAGGAGTCACGTAATGAGATTTGGGGAAAACTGTCAAACGAGGCACGCGTTTAATCACTCCGCCTGTCAAAGGATCAAAATAGGAAAGGCTCTCTATCTCATAATCAAACAACTCAACTCTAATTGCATCTCTCTCTGATTCGGCCGGATAAATGTCAATCACATCCCCCCGAACGCGATAAGTTGCTCTCTGCAAATCGGTATCATTTCGCGTATACTGCAAATCCGCCAAGCGCTTCAAGAGCTGGCGCTGATCTAGACGGTCCCCTCTATCAAGATGCAGAACCATTTGTAGATAAGTTCCCGGATCTCCCAATCCATATATCGCAGAAACTGTTGCTACGACCACTACATCGCTTCGTTCTAGCAAAGCCTTCGTGGCCGAGAGTCGCATTTGTTCTATATGATCATTAACTGATGCGTCCTTCTCGATGTACAAATCAGATGAAGGGACATATGCCTCTGGCTGGTAATAATCGTAGTAGGAAACGAAGTATTCAACAGCATTTTGAGGAAAAAACTCCTTAAATTCCCCATATAATTGCGCAGCCAATGTTTTATTAGGAGCCATAACTAGCGTCGGTCTTTGTACCTTTTCTATAACGTTCGCAATAGTAAAAGTCTTGCCAGACCCGGTAACGCCGAGAAGGGTCTGAGCATGCAGGCCATCTTGAAGACCCTCTATAAGCCCACGAATTGCTTCTGGCTGGTCTCCTGCCGGCTTGAATTTAGATTCAATCTTGAACTTTTTAATCATTTAATTAAAACCACTTCTCCTGGCGCGGCTAGCTTACACTAGATCTTCAGAGAAGCTAATGCCTTTAGTCCTTTCCCCCTAACTCAATTTTTCAGAATTTATCTCACTCTCCTCAGCCTTGAGTTATGCACCTAAAGGGTATACATCATCACAAGCTCATTAGATCAAGCGTTAAGAGCAATCGCCGCACGCAATTCTTAGATTCTGGGGATAGATGCACCAGACCTCCTCCCTCATTACCTTCCCAGGCTTCCCCCTTTAATAAAGCGATTTCACTTCTCTGAAGCTCCTTAATTTAACTCATATTTGCAAATAATCCTGATTGTTCATCTGGAACACTGCCGCTGCCCGGGCCAAGCTTACTCCGCTCCACACAATCATGAGAAATCCACTCAGTACCACCGCCACAATAAGTGGTCACCAGCCCACACGACACATTCAGCACATGGAAACGCGGGCACATCGCTCGCGCCAAAGAAGTTAGTCTCAACCCAACGTATGATCCGCAAAAACGGCTTTAAACTGATCCTGTATCCGCGAAATCGGGAGGTGATCCTATTCGATTTAACTGCCGATCCACTGTAGATAAATGACCTTTCCGATAATCCCCAGTATGCAGGAAAGGTCCGTGAGCTGTTCGCAGGGCTCCTTCGCTTGCAGGCTCAAATGGAAGATCCACTGAACTTAAGAGATAGTTTCTCTTTTCTAATAAATTAATCAAGAGCTAGGAACAACGGACTGTTTTTCCTGTAGCTCTAAAAGTAGTAAACTTATCGGAAATTAGCTTATAATGCTCGACCGTGAAATTGCGGTGCTCTTTTGTGATTTCACTTTTTAAGTAATTAATTGTAAAGCGTAAAAATTTGCCCAATAGCTCAATGGTAGAGTAGGTGACTGTTAATCACTTGGTTCCAAGTTCGAGTCTTGGTTGGGCAGCCAAACACCCTCCCCGCAGAGCCCACAAGCTGTGCGGGGGGTTCTGTTAAATTTTAGTCCTTATCCTCAGAAGCTTCGGTCAGTGCTTTCGCCGCTAAACAAACGCCCTTCCTTCAGCTCATTAAATAGAAAATATCCATTATCTAAGAGATAGATTTCTGGCGAATGCCAACCTGAATTTCAAAAATATTTTGCTCGTTTAGCGAGTGCTAAAACCCTGATATCAGCACTCATGCAAAGTACTCAAATGTTTTATGCATACACCCTAAGGTGCCCCTCCTGGTTGTAAAGAAGCATAGCAATCGGTGTTCAAATTAGATTCATATATGGGCTGATTCTTCAATAAGCTGTCAGATTCGAAACTTTCTGCATATAATAGCCAATCATGAGAACCCAAATTAAATAAACTCAAAAACATGTATAGTGACAAAATATGTCTAATCAAAACAGAACTCAATTATAGGACTCCATTTATGCGCGCTTTTCTATTTACCGCCTGCCTTATTCTCAGTCATGTTATTTCTGCACAAGAAAACCCTGTGATTGAGATCGAAACTTCAATGGGCAACATCAAAATTGAGCTACGTCCTGACCTCACACCCATTACTGTTGAAAATTTTTTGAGGTATATTGAGAATAATTACTATGATGGGCTTATTTTTCACAGAGTGATTAGCGGATTCATGATCCAAGGCGGTGGCTTTGATGCCAATATGGTTCAGAAATCGACTTATGACCCCATAAAGAACGAAGCTGATACAGGCATATCAAATGCACGGGGTACTATTTCTATGGCAAGGACAAATGTCGTTGATAGCGCAACGTCCCAATTCTTCATAAATCTTGTAAATAACGGAAATCTAGATCACAGAAATACCTCCGCTTCAGGCTACGGATATACAGCCTTTGGAAACGTTATCGAGGGCTTAGACGTTATTGATCAAATAGCTGGGGTACCAACAGGATCGGAGCGTGGTTATTCGGACGTTCCCCTTGAGCCCATTACAATAATCTCAGTAAAACGAAGCGAATAAGAATTCAAACTACTGCTTGAAGAGAGGGGTAACCTTCTTGTCTGATTTCGTAATTACTTGCTGATCGGACAGTGCTTTAGGCTGACTTATTTGGTCTTCTTTTCTCTTGGCATCCCAGAGGGGGTCCTCCGCTCCCTCTTTAGGCTCAAAACCATCTACTGCTTCCATCAGTGCCGAACGAACTTCAGATAGGTCAATTAGTTCGCAAGCAACCTTTAACCGCTCAAGGAGCTTTTGAAGTGTACCCCAAGATAGATTTTCTTCCTCCGCTCTCATTATTTTGGGATGCTCTGTACCAGTAACGTATTCACCAATCATGAGTTCTTCATAGAGTTTCTCGCCCGGTCGCAGGCCAGTGTATTCGATCGCTACATCACCGCGATAAGAGTTGCTATCTTTAACGTCATAACCCATCAGATGAATCATTTTTTTTGCTAGATCTACGATCCTAATCGGCTCATGCATATCCAATACAAACACATCGCCACCGGTGGCCATTGATCCTGCCTGGATAACCAATTGTGCTGCCTCTTGGACAGTCATAAAATAGCGGGTCACCTCAGGATGGGTTACTGTAACAGGTCCTCCGCTACTAATTTGCCTCCGAAAAAGCGGAACGACGGACCCAGAGGAACCCAAGACGTTTCCGAATCGCACTATACTGAATTTTGTAGTTTGCTCTTTTTGAGATAATGCCTGAAGCACTTGTTCCGAAAACCTTTTCGTCGCCCCCATGAAGTTGGTCGGTCGCACAGCCTTGTCTGTCGAGATCAACACAAAATTCTTCACCTTGAATTTTTCCGCAGCCTGCGCAGCTACCAAAGTACCAAATATATTGTTTTGGACTCCTTCGACAATATTTTTTTCCACCATGGGAACTTGTTTATATGCCGCAACGTGATAAACCGTATCAACGTGGAAATTCATCATTGAGTTTTGCATATGCCCGCTATTACAAACGGACCCTAATAGCGCGACAATTTCTATATCTTTACCGCTGTCGTTACTTATTAATTTTTCTTTGAGTTCTCTCTCAATTTCATAAAGTCCATATTCAAAGCTGTCCATCAAGATCAATTTAGCTGGATTCATATTGATAATTTGACGGCATAGCTCTGAGCCTATAGATCCACCTGCCCCCGTAACCATAACTGACTGCCCATTTATACAAGCACCCAGCAATTCTGGATTAGGGGGAACGATTTCACGCCCCAGCAAGTCTTCAATATCAATATCACGCACTTCATCAACGCCAGATTTACCTGACACCACATCAAACAGATCGGGAACGGTTTTTACATGAACAGGCAAATGTTCTAACCGGTTCAAAATTTCTTTACGCTCAGAACTCGTTGCTGAAGGAATAGCTAGCAGAATTTGCCGTACCGAGTAGCTTTCTATAAGTTCATATAAAGAATTTGGGCTATAAACTCGTATCCCATGTATTGTGCTACCAAGCATGCTATTACTATCATCCACAAAAGCCACTGGTAAATGCTGATCTCCGTTCTGAAGCGCTATTACTAACTGCATTCCAGAACTCCCGGCTCCATAAATTATTACTGGCTGCCTAGGGCGAAAATTTCTAATCAAACTTTGCAAAACAACCTTTGCAATAAACCGTGTGCCTCCCACAAATAGCAAAGTAATCATCCAAAAAATAGGCAATATTGAATAATCGAAAGGCTCAGGCCTGTGGGATAAGAAATATGAGCCAACAAGAAGAAAAGTAGAAACTGTCACCCCCTGAAGAACAATAAACCCTGATTGTAGCCCCATGTAAAGGACCACTTCACGATAAAGACCAATGCGCACCAAGCCTAAAACGCTGAGGCAAGTAGCAACCAAGAGATAAGAATAGAATATTTGTCCTTGGTCTAAGAACTCTCTCCCGAGCAGAAGAAAAGAAAAAGCAAGAGCAGAGATGATCATAATGCCGTCAGCGAGCATCATTAGTATTTGTTTAATCGAACGTGACACTTGAATCATATGTTGATTCATAGTTGCTCCCAGAGTTCACCTTTACTTTTTCAAGCCGAAGAACAGATTTGTCGACGACAAATTGCTTTTTTTTCTAAATTAAGCGCTGCTCTGTTTTACTCTACTTGAACAAGAATCATATTGGTTATCGGCCCAACGCAGATAATTTTATGTATAAAAATTTTAAACGCCTGCCCTAAATTTGTTCGCTAGAACCACAAGTGGGCATAAGGCCATCACGCAAAGATAGATACCAATCTCTAGATACTTCACAGACAACCAAGCCCAAGGGGCTAACCAAAATACATTTATCGCTAACACCGTAAGTGTAACTTTCTTATGGCTTTTAAAGTCCCGAGTTGCGTTTTGGTAAGCGTGAGACGCGTGACCCTCCTGCCAACGCATACCTTGGAGAATTCGTGAACAAAGAGTTACGCTAGTATCTACTACAAATACTCCAAGCAAAATAAACCAAGTCCACACCGACATCATACCATGATGCATAGAAAGAAGAGCCAAAACCCCCAAAGAATATCCAATAAAACAACTACCTGTATCGCCCATAAAAATTTTCGCAGGAGGCCAATTCCAGACTAAAAATCCGGCCGTAGCGGCGGCCAGAACCGCAGAAAGTAAAGCAATAATCTGATTTTCGTTATTTATAACCAGCATCAAAGAAAGCACATTTACAAAAATTAGTTGAGTGCCTGCTATGGCGTCTATGCCATCCATAAAATTATAAAGATTTACTAACCAAACTAAGGCAAATACACCCATTATGGAGAGAAGCCAAGGCGTCGTTATTTTGAAGAGAGAAAAATCTAT
>JAQWOJ010000004.1 GCA_029245905.1 Gammaproteobacteria bacterium | reverse complement strand
GCTGAAGGTATGGTCTTTGCTCGTCTTTTAACAAGCCCGCTGCCAAGTGGGCGGGTTGTAAATATCGATGCCTCAGAAGCCCTTAGAATGGATGGAGTGGTTGGAATATTTACGGCGGACGATCTTCCGCCAAGCGCTCCTCCAGGCAATCCGGCTTTGGCCTCTGACTACGTAACATATGTCGGGCAACCTATCCTCGCGGTTGCAGCTATTACAGAGGAAATTGCTGAATCCGCCATAGACCGTATACGTATAGACTTCGAGCGCCGAGACTTTGTTACAGATCCCTTGGAAAGCCTCACTCCTGGTGGCAAGAATGCCTACCCAGAGGGTAACGTGCTAGTTCGAACAAGAGAAGAAGGCCCAGAAGGAACCCCAATCGTTGGAGCTGAGATAAAAGATATCAAATGGCCTCAGGCTGCTATTGATGCGATGCGCAGTGGCCGCGACCCAGTCGGCGGAGAGTTTACCACCGAATGGAACTTCGGTGATTTAGACAGCGCTTTTGCGGAAGCAGCCGCAATAGTTGAAGAACCCTTTGTTACTATCGGTTATCCCCATCACTCGCTAGAAGCAAGAACCTGTATGGCTTATTGGGAGAATGGGAAATGTTATTTCCACGGGTCCTCACAATCCCAAAGCGCCAACAATGCAGGGTTAGCCCGCATGCTAAATATAGACCTCGCTGACTTGGTCTTTATCAATGAAGCAACCGGGGGCGGCTTTGGTTCAAAAATTGGACCGTACCCATTTATGGCCATTAGCGGTAACTTTTCTCGTGTGTTAAATAGGCCTGTCCAACTGCGTATCACGCGAGAGCAAGAATTTTACATCGGTTCAGCTCGCTCGGGAATCCAAGGCTGGATAAAAATTGGAGTTAAAGAAGACGGTAAGGTTTGCGGAGTGGATCTAGCTATTGTAAACGATGGCGGGGCTACCGGGGGTGGCAGTGGTAATTCATCGGCACAGCATGTGACGGTTTGCCTGCAGCCCGAAGCCATGAGATACAGAGGTGTTTCCGTCTATACCAATACAACGCCCAGGGGGGCTCAACGTGGACCAGGGCAAAATGAAATGGCAGCGGTACTTGCACCTATGACTGACAAGTTAGCCGCTGCAGTCGGAGTAGACCGTGTTGACTTTCGTCGTATGAATGCTCTTCGCAGTGATGGCTATCAGGGTGGCAGCCAGGGTGCCGTCACGAGTTCTTTCATTGCAGAGGCGCTGGATCAGGGCCGCCGCGAATTTAACTGGAACGAACGTGAAACTCGATCTCGTGATCTTGGTGGCGGTAAGAAACGTGGCGTTGGTGTCGGTATCGGTTATCACGGCGCAGGTGGTCGAGGTTATGACGGCTTGTTGCGCATTACTCCGGACGGCAAACTGCACATTCACTCAGGTGTCGGCAACTTAGGAACATATTCCTATGCTGCAAACGCTCGGACAGCGGCAGAAGTTCTGCAAATGCCTTGGGAGAGATGTGAAATTCATCGCGGTCGATCCGATCGCCATCTCCCGCACAGTTCTGGTCAAGGGGGAAGCAATACCATCTTTACTCATGCCAGAACTAATTGGGTGGCCGGGCAAGATTTAATCGCTAAGATGAAAGAAATTGCGGCGATGGATCTAGGCGGAGAACCCGCAGCCTACGAAATTGGAGATGAGCGAGTATTTCTCTCAGATGATAGCTCAGTGGGTATTACCTACGCCCAGGCTGCACAGCGAGCAATTGAGTTGGGCGAGAAATATGATGGCTCAGTCTACCCAGAAGACATAAACCCCTTAACTCAACTCGCTGCGCAGGGTGTTTCAGGTACTGGCTTAGTCGGAGTGGCTAAAGACAATATTCCTGGGCAAGGTCAACCTCCGGGTAATATTGTTGGTTTCTGTGAAATTGAGTTAGACACAGATACAGGTAAGATCGAAATCATCGATTACACCGCAGTTGCTGATTGCGGCACCGTGCAGCACCCAAAGAACTTTGCTAACGCAATGCGAGGCGGAATGGTTTGGGGAGTAGGATTAACCAATTTGGAACGTCATGTTTACGACCCCCAGAATGGTTTACCTGCAAATACTGGTCTTTATCAGAATAAGCCACCTACCAACATGGACGTACCGATAGAGACAACCCAGCAAGCAGTAAATATTCCCGACCCTCAAAATCCAACCGGTGGGAGAGGCATAGGAGAACCTACTCAGGGTGCAATGGCAGCTGCTCTAGCCAGTGCTATAACGGATGCGTTGGACGGCCATTTGTTTAATACTGCGCCAACAACTACGGATATGATCATTGATCACCTAGCCGGTAATGAGTACAGCACTAAATCACTTAAAACTAATACTTTCTGAGGTTCACTATGCCATCACATGACGTTATGCCCAACATGGAGCTCTACCAGCCGGTAGAGATAGAGGATGCGCTCGAGATTGCAAACCGCTTCGCCGACAGAGGTTGGTTAGTAGGAGGGGGTCAAGATACTTATGGCTGGTTAAAAGACCGAGCTAAATCTGTTGACGCTCTTATTGACCTGAGCGCCATCGAGCAACTAAGAGGAATTAGAAAAACGGCTGACGGAGTCGAAATTGGGGCGCTAACTACACTCACCGAGATAACAAATAGCGAATTACTCAAAAGCAGCTATTCATTGCTCACCAAATCGGCCTCGATGGTGGCAAGCCCTCAAATCCGAAACATAGGAACAATTGGCGGAAATGTATCGCAGGATGTTCGTTGCTGGTATTACCGACGAGGTCTTTCCTGCTACCGTGCAGGCGGCAACCTTTGCTACGCAGACACCCCAGAGGGAATGAATAGGGAGCATGCATTATTCGATACTAGTCGTTGTGTAGCAGCAGGAGCATCCGATACTTCATCTGCTTTAGTTGCCCTAGATGCCTCCATGGTCATTCGCAACTCTTCTGGAGAGCGGGTTGTTTCTGCAGAGGAATTTTTTGTTGGGCCTGTTAACGATATAGAGAACACCACAATCTTGCGCCCCGGCGATATACTCGCTTTGGTTAGGATTCCGAATACTTGGGCGGACGCAAGCTTTTATTGGGAAAAAGTCGCTGATCGTAATGTTTGGGATTTCTCGTTGGTAAATATTGCTGCGGCTTTTAAAGTCAGTGGGGGCAATATTACTGATTCTAGGATCGTAGCGGGAGCAGTCCAAACTACACCGCGACGCCTAATCAACGTCGAAAATGTCGTGCGGGGACAGCCTAAGAACGAACAAACGGCTCAGTCAGTAATGCAGCTAGCGACGGAAGGAGCAAGACCTCTTGCCCATAACGGGTTTAAAGTCCCATTAATGCAAAATTTGGTTAAGCGCGCCATAAGCGCGTAAAACCATATGCCTTCCTTAGAATCTTTGTTATCCCACATAAAAAGGACCATTACTCATGGATGGTCCTTTTTAAATCTGATTACAGAAGAACCCGTCAAACTACCTGCGATTAATTTCAGCTACCGTATCTGAAGCATTACCAAGATCTCTACGTCGAGCTGCGCGCAACATATTTCCCATTCCGTAGTTGCCTTCATGGCATGCATATTCATAAAGTTGTGCGTCGACTTTCGACATTGGAACAATAGCAGTTATATGGTCCCGGAATGTCATCGGGTCATCAATGGTAAATTCATAGTTAATTGTTCGGGGTCCAATTCTAGTAAACCGTTCGATAAGTAATCTATTTTCTGAGGAGCCGAATCCATCGAAACTCTGGGTTAAACCATTAAAATTTCCTGTTGTAACCACGAGCGTGCCCTCTTCCCAATGGCCACGGGAATCTCCTGACCAAAATCTCACTGAGCCATGGAGAGAAGGCCTTTCTCCAAACTTCACTATGCGCGCGTCGTGAATCATCTCTGTCATAATCACGACATGGTCTTTGTTTTGTATAATTTGCACATGATTATTGTAAAGACTCGGGGTAAATGGTGGACCCTGGTTGAATCCGACTATACAACGCTCAGAGAGACCTCTATCTTCCGGGCCATCTCTTCCAACTCCTCCTACAACAAATCGGACCGGCCGATCTTTACTTAGAGGATTAACACCCCCTGGTCGCCTCCTTATATTCCCTACTCGAAGAGGAATTCGGCCATCTTGAGGATAAACAATATGAGACGTTCGTACTCTACCATCGAGCCCAGAATTATCTACTCGTATATCACTATAATAGGATTCGATACCGAAGTGATTAGGCGGCACAATTTCAGCTCCAGCACCTAGCTCTGGACGAAAGAGCACATTCTTAGCTTCTTCTGGAGTTAGAAATTGTCTTTGACCAAATTCACTAGGCCTCTGCATAGGCACATTTGACGAAAAATTCCAGACCCCTTGCAAGTCTGGTTGACCCCACTCCGTCTTGGGCACATCGTATGATTCAGCCAAGTAGGACACTTGGCAATACCATAATGGTAACCAGTAAAAAAAATATCTTAAGTTATGAAGACCCATCATGTAACAACAAATATTATCTTAGTAACTTAACCTCTCTCAACGAGGATCAAGACGCAAGAAATAGCGGGGCGGAAAACCCATTTGCGCTCGCGAACGAAGGCTGAGACCATATCTCTCCCGAAGCAGCTGGTCTTCTTCTTCCTCGAGTGGTACCGCTTTATAATTCCCAAATATTTCTTTTCCGGCCATTTTTACTTCAACGTTAGGATTCGCCAGAGCTTGCCGATACCAAGCTCGAGGCCAATGGTTAGCTGCGATGTAGTATTTCCCACCAACCTCTCTCACGCTTAATACGCGCTCATGCCGATCATTCTCACTATTAAAAGTAGCAATTACAATAGAATTTCCACCCATCGGTTGGTTTCTACCAAGGTTAACTTCAAAACTAACAACCCAGCCGACGTACACGAGAATTAAACCAGCGGCGACTATATAGATTATGTTTTTTAACTTAAGATTTCTCATACCGAGGTTCATCCTAGATCTTTCATACTAGATCAATCCTTATTAGGGTAAAGCATGGTATTAATGACAATAACTATATGAATATCGCACTTTAAACTCCTTACTTGTGATTTATCAAGCATCTATTGTATTTTTCATAACTGTACTTCTCCATTAACTTAGACAAAGCGAACCCAACATGAAAAGAGTAGAAGACAAAGTAATTATCGTTACGGGAGCCGCATCAGGCCTAGGACTGGCGGATGCGAAAGCACTCATCGCCGAGGGCGCAAAGGTCATTATGACTGACATTGATGCGGAAAAAGGTGACTCTTTGGCGAGTGAGATTGGTGGAATATTTTTTGCTCAGGATGTAAGCAATGAGTCCAGCTGGTCTGAACTAATGAAATTTGTTGAGAATAAGTTCGCTCGACTTGACGGATTAGTGAATAACGCCGGTATCGCTCCAATCGCCAACATAGAGGAAGTTACAACCCAGTCTTGGAGAGAAGTAATAAATATCCATTTAGATGGAACATTCTGGGGCTGTCAATCGGCCATTAAGTTAATGAAAATTAATGGCGGCGGCTCGATTGTTAACATGTCATCTACAGCCGCATTGATTGGCCTTGGTTCATATGTCGCTTATTCCGCAGCTAAAGGTGGCATCCGGTCTATGTCAAAATCGATCGCTATTCACTGCAGGCAAAACAAATTAAACATCCGATGTAATTCAGTCCACCCAGGATCAATTAGCACTCCCATGGTTCACCATGCACTGAAAACACTGGTGGGTAAAGACTTGCTGGCCGAAGAAGATCCAGAGGAGACTCGAAAGGAGATGGGAATAGGTGAACCAAGCGATGTTGCGCACATGATAGTTTATCTGATGTCTAACGAGTCCAAACACATCACCGGGACGGAGATGGTCATCGACAATGGCGATACAGTTATCTAAAGATAACTTTCTAACATTGCTTATCACTTAACGGAAACAGGAGAGCGTTTTGAACATAACTGGCTTAGTTCACGTAAACATCAATTGTAGTAATTATGAAAAATCAAAAGCATTTTACGAAATGTTGGGATTTGAGGAGTATTGGTCGGTACCAGAGACCAATACAGAGGCAGTAGCTAACGCTGTAGGCATGTCGCAGTACCGAGTAAGGGGCTCTCTGATGTCACTGAGTAAAGCTAACCAGCGCACTATAATTGACTTGCTCGAATGGAAATCACCGCGAAACGAATCACCACCATACGCGACTTTATACCAACCAGGTCTCGCTCGTATTGCCCTATCCACCGCTGACATCGGCGCTGACTATTTATACTTGAAAAACCAAGGAGTAGAACTTTTAAGTGAACCTGTAACGGTAAAGATGTCCGAAAATTCTCATACCCAATTTTTCTGTTTTAAGGATCCAGACGGTACCTTTCTTGAGCTTGTTCAGGTATTCGTCACAGAGCAGTGATTTTCTTACCCAAAGAGCTGACCACCGCCACATCAATTGACGCTAGATCCAGAGCATCAGTCATTTGCAACCAATTGGCCTTACGAAGATTCTCTAGCGTTCCTTTTATGTCGTCGCTGTCTATTTCATAAAGAGTGACGTAACTGTGATTTTGTTCTTTTTGCATTTGCTCTGGCGTCAATTTAAACCTTTGCGCAGACTTAAACCCAGAAATCTTCAGAACCTCATCAAGATGAACCTGATCATACCAGCGATTAAAATCATCTTCGCGCCCCTCTAAAGGGTTAGTTTTGACCATGTATAATGTTTTCATATAAGACCCCACCTCTTAAATCCTACTCCTTAACTTGCAAAACGCACTTCGCAGAATTCTTATCTATAATGCCCGATAAATAAAAATCGTATCCGCTACATACTAGATCTTGAACGGAAGGACTGTTCTCAAAAACACCATTTTCAACCTCATCAGCTTGCAACTTTAGGTGAGCAAAAAGACGTCGACCGTTATAAGGCGCAGGAACTAAAAACCCTTGGTTGCTAAAATCTGCTGGCAAGATTTTGAGACGCACCCAAGCACGGACGTTTCCTCCTATCAACAGAATTCGCTTTTTGTCGGAGTCTAACTTTATAACAATATCGCAATGCGTTCGGGCTCCAACTCCTATCTGACTTCGCCGTTCAGCCAGAGTTTGATATTCTGGCCTGCTGCCGCGGCACAAAAGATCTCCTGGCTCAATCAATTTTTCTCCAACATCAAAAGCGACAAAAGCCGAAACTGAATTAGCTTTCGCTCGTGACAATATTGCTTGATCAATGTAACTATAATGAGCAACCGAACGCTGAAAACGATTAAAATCGCCTAATCCACTCTCACACATCACCCAAGAAACAAATGCTGCGGACCATGGATTTCTCCACCGACTATCACCACCTCGTAAATTCCAAGATTGATTTTGTCGCTCTAATATCCACGCGCTATCTGGCGTCGAAGACCAATACCCAGCGATAGAATCAGCAACGCGCAAAGCTTCAGCGGAATCGACTATGGGACGCGTCCAAGGTTCTCGTTTATAATTCGGGTTATCGTCTCGAGTGTCGGTGAGGTCATATATCTCGAACCCAAAGTACGCCCATTCTTGTATTGAGGTATTTACAATGCGTCTCCTCAAATTCGCAACTGAAACTTTACGGCAGTCACGTATTCTGTAACTCATACTTCCTGGGTCGCCCTCTACCCTTGCAGACGGTTCTTGGACATCAAAAACCTCTTTCGGCAAACGTGCTTGAAAATAGGCATGGCCAATGCTTGCGGTAAAGCTAAAATTGACTAGGATTACAAAAAAATATTTAAGCACAACCAAAAAATTCGTATCCTACTGAGCTCGCATCAACTTAACGTAACTCGCTACCGCATGAGGAAAATGTAAAAACCATAGAAGAGCTAATACAACGCAAGGCAAACCCAGGGTAACTAGTAGTGACTCTACCATGGAAAAGCCAAACCACATTATTGGGGATTGTCCACACGGCCCATTCGCACCGAAGAAAAAGGGCAGCCACTCATCCAATGGCATAAATCCAGGAAAACCAGCGCCCATGGAGCAAGTTGATATTACAGTGCCGTTTTCAACACCCCACGCGTAGTTACTTGTATAAAGCCCACCAGAAATGCAAGCCAATGTTAAGGTGAGGCAAAGAAATCTAATCCAGAAATTAGAACGAAAGTATAAACCGGCAACAGAAGAAAAAATCGCACCTACCACCCAAGCTCGCACTTGCACACAGAGTGCGCAGGGATAAAATTGAAGAACATATTGATAATAGAGAGCGATACCCTCCATAGAGATCAGATAAATGATCCCTGCCAACCAGAAATAAGCAGACTGGGCCAGCAAATATAAAAATTTCATAAACACTTTTCACCTTGAGTCCTTTACCAAACAGGAGTCTACCAAGACTATTGAGTAAATCTACTGCAAACCAATATATCTAGGTACAATATACAAGTTTAAAAACCTCTCCTATAGAGCGCACGCGAAAACGACCCGCAGTGGTTATACTTAATACTATTGATTCAAAATAAAGGAACTGGGCTATGAAAAAATCCTCAATGGTCATTATCCTACTCTTCGCCATTAGTCAGGTTAATGCTCAATTGGATATCGCTTATTTAGAAGAGGCTCTACAAACCCCCTCTCGACCTAGTACCGATCAGGAAAGGGACTCCAACCGGAAGGCACCAGAGGTACTTACTTTCCTCGGTATAGAGGAAGGCATGACAGCACTTGACTTGGTGGCGATAGGCGGCTGGTATAGTGAAGTACTCTCTTACGCGGTTGGCGATGCTGGTGCAGTGATTATGCAAAACAATCCCGGTCGCTTGGTTGATAACAATATTGAAGAAATCTCTGGGCGTCTGGATAGACGCTCGAATATAACTCATCACATTGGTCCTGTTTCTGAATTGCCAGATAACTCAGTGGATTTCGCCCTTACCGCACTCAACTTTCACGACATCTATAATCGAAGCGCGGATGAGGCCCATGAGCGTTTCACCGAAGTGTTCAATGCCCTAAAATCTGGCGGCGTATTTGGCGTAATAGACCACGAAGGCACTCCCGGAGCAGATAATGCTGCTCTCCATCGAATTGCTTTCGATAACGCTGTGAAATCGATTACCGGAATGGGGTTCGTGCTCACCGGTGCGAGTGACTTATTGAATAATCCAGAAGATGACCACACTTTAGGACCTTTCGACCCGTCTCTAGACCGGAATACTGATCGCTTCATTCTCCGCTTCATTAAACAATAGTCAGCTAGGAGAAACGGCTATGGGCTTTTCGACATTGATACAGTGGCTTGAACTTAACCAAGAGCTGTTATGGATCATCACGATCGCAGTCGACTTAAGCTTTGCCATTATTCTTTTCCGTTTTTTTGGCCGCCAGGGCCTTTATGCCACTATCATAATTAGCCTTCTGCTAGCTAATCTGCAGGGACCAAAGCTAACTGAGATCTTTGGTTTGCAAACGAGCATGGGGGTAATTTTATATTCAAGCATTTATTTCGCAACAGATTTACTTAGCGAGAGGTATGGGAAACTGGAGGCAACACGAGCCGTGATGATTGGGTTTACGGTTAGTATAATCATCATTGTAATGATTAGTATAAGTTTAATTTACCTGCCAGCCAGCGCCCCGGAGACAGCGAGTCTAGCTCTCAGTATGCACGAAGCAACTGCGACCCTTTTTAATTTTACTCCCAGATTTGTTCTCGGATCCTTGCTTGCTTATCTGCTTAGCCAACGATTTGATGTTTGGGTTTTTCACGCTATAAAAGAAAAAACGAATGGCCGCCACTTGTGGCTGCGAAATAATATTTCCACGATGCTATCGCAGGCAATAGACACTATTGTTTACGGAGTGGTAGTTTGGTGGGGAGTGGTTGATTTAACTACCGCTATGCAGTTAGCGCTAGCAAAATATCTATTCAAAATATTGATAGCACTGTTAGATACGCCGTTTATTTATCTTGCAAGAGGGTGGGATGTGGAAGATAAAGACTGGGTTATCGAAAGAGGTATTGCAAAGTAAGACTAGCGTGATTAAGTGAGTAATATGATCGATTTTTACAAGTCTAGATCCTAATCAGGTCGGCCTGTAGGTCTTTCTATCGTTCCACATTCTTCGCCATAGTAACCTGCCCCGCCACAATATCGACTGTCTTGAAGCTGAATTAGAATACCATCAGGGTCTGTGAAATAAACTTCTGGGGTTCCTGCTTCCGCACCTCCTCGCTCTGGCCCTCGCATCGTTACGTAGGCTTGAAGAGGTCCGGTCGCTCCCCCGGCTTCACCCAATATAGTTAGACCGTACCCTTCAAGTATTGAAAATATACGATCAACCCCAAAATTTTCAATATTGAGACTGGCGTGATGTATTCGACCGGACAGGGCTGGCACTTCCGCCAAAGCCAAAAACTCTCTTCCGGACCCTACTCTTAATATAGGCATCGAGCCTTGATAAGTATCAATTGTCAAACCAAATATCGATTGGTAAAAACGCACGGCTCTTTGTTGGTCTTTGACGAAAAGTGTAAAGTGATTAAATTCCTGCAACTTGATTAACCCGCTTGTTGGCGCTGGCTCAGGTCTGGACAAACACTCTTCACCGAGGATGCCTGATCCCCCGCAATACGAGGAGTCTTGAAGCTGACCCATGATGCCGTCCGGGTCCCCAAAATAGAGCTCTGGCGTGCCTTCAGGCGCTCCTCCAAAATCAGCACCTCTCATCCTGATCCTAGACTCCATTGCTCCCGAGCGTCCGTTAGCCGCAACTCCATTTGCTTCTAGAATTGAAGTAATGCTTTCAGGGTTAAAATCATCCAGCGCTAGGCAGTAGTGTGTAATCCTTGGGTCGTCACTCGCACTCCCACCGATAGCAATAAATTGAGGCCCGTCACCGACCTGTAAAACAATCGTATCCCCCTGCCTTGCAGCGATCGGCATCCCGAACAAGCCCTGATACCAAGCGAGGGAGGCCTTCGGATCAGATACCGAGAGAGTCATATGATTAATAGACTTCACCTCGACAGGTGGAGAGATAGTCTGAGCGTAAAGCGAAGTAAATACATTCCCACCAAGGCCGGCCACCGCCAGCGATTTAACAAAAGCTCTCCTATTGATCTGCCTTTGCGTTAGGGTCTCAGCCAAGTTTCGATTTTCTGCAGACATATTAGCGTCCCTTAACTTTTATCGGATCAAGTCTTTATTTCGGCTCCCAAAAAAAGACTTCCCATTCACGCAACGGTTCTGACCCTGCATAAAGGGGTTCGTCCAAAGACCTACCAGATTTTGAAGCCCACTGCTCCATCATCGCTATTCTTTCATCCCCATGTATTTCAGTTGCTTCCATTGAATAGGTAGCTTCACCAATACGCAACCAACCGTCTCCGCCGCGCTCCCTGATTCGTCTTGCCCAATAACCGTCGTCTGGTCGAGTTGCGGTGATAACACCATCTTTAGTTCCCACCCATGACAAATAGACTACGAAAGGCGGAAAACCAGCCTGCTTCATGTAAAGTGGGCCTTGGACACTCTCATTAAGGGGCGCGAAGTCGGCTGGCGCCTCGGTGAGCGTTCCTCCAATTATTAATCCAGGCGTTCGACCCAGACCTTGATTGCTAAGATATGGCGCAGTAAGAACCCAAGCAAACAATCCCACTATCAGCACCAGCCCTAATGAAACCCCAAACATTGCCCCTTTATTCATTGTTTTTCTCCTATCGAAATAAATATCCCGGTGGAAATCTCATACTAACCGATTCCACTTAAATTCTAGTTCTCCAATCAGAACGGAGTGATAACACAGTTAGCCGCAGAATACCCGTGTCCTGACTAAATAACCGGCGTTTTTCACATTTTTCACTGTTTTTCTTGTGAGCCTAGCCAGCTTTCGATAGTTTATAGATGTTTAAGCGGCTTTTAGAATTCAAAGGCCAGCTTTCATAGTTCATTGTTACTTTTTTTTATGCAAATTAAGGGTCTGATCTTTCGTTCTTTTTTTAAATTTTCGCAAACTATACGTACTACTCGTAGTTAAATAACCAAGTATGTTAAGACTAATTAACTTAAATTTGATGTTCATAATAACGCTTTGCTCTTCCTCAGCATTTGCGCAATTTGAACCACCTAGAAACGATTCTGGAAAGCCAGATTTACAGGGCTATTGGAGTAACGCGTCCCTCACTAAAATGGAGAGGGACCCAGCCTACTCAGACCTTGGATTAGTAATCCCCTCAGAATTAGCTGCCGAAATAACAAAGAATCATCCTCAGGTTGTCCGCCAGATAACCGATGACAATCAAGTTTGGAAGCAACTGCCTAACGGTGCAGACCTCTCAAGAGGCCGAGGTTACAATGCCTTTTGGGTCGCACCGGGATCGCAATTTGCCATAATTAACGGCGAAGTAAGGTCGTCAATGATCACTTATCCGGGAAACGGGTTAATTCCCTATTCAGAAGAAGGCAAAAAGTTACGCCGTGAAAACCGAGCAAAATATTCTGGGATTTTTTCTGATCAAGTAACCATGGGCACAGATGGTCCGGAAAGCAGAGCTCTAGGAGAACGCTGCCTGATTGGAATGGGAAGTACCGGTGGCCCTCCCATTACTAATGTTCGGTATAATAATCTTTACCAAATTGTTCAAACGGACGAATACCTGTTACTGCATATCGAAATGGCCCACGATGTGCGAATTATTCCTATAACTTCAAGACGGAAAAGAGCCGAATTAAAACCTTGGTTTGGTGATTCAATTGCCCACTGGGAAGATGATACGCTGGTTGTTGAAACCATAGGATTGCATCCACTTCATGCTGAGAGACATTACGTAGCAGCGTTATCGGATCAAGCAAAAATTTTGGAGCGGTTCTCGCGCTACTCTGACAATGAAATTCTTTATGAGTTTGAGGTCGAAGATCCCGTGTATTTCTCTCGACCTTGGCGTGGAGAAATGATTTTTAACTCATCTAACGAACCAATTTATGAATATGCGTGCCATGAAGGTAATTACGGGCTTGCTGGAATTCTGGCTGGCGCGCGAAAACTCGAGCAAGAAACAAGAATAAGTAAATAGGAGTAACCATGCATACGAAACTTATAAAAATATTAGCAATAACTGCCCACGTTTTCTGGTTTGGCTTTACCAACGCCGCTGATACTCTGCCGATAGTAATGCCCGAGGAGGTCGGTTTTTCATCCAACCAACTCAACAAAATAGAAAGCCATTTTCAAAGTCGAGTGGATCGTGGCGAAATTGCCGGCATCGTGACCTTGGTTGCTCGCAATGGAAAAATTGCTCACTTAAGCGCGGTAGGTTATCAAGATGTAGAGCGAAAGATTCCAATGGAGACAGATACTCTTTTCAGAATTTACTCCATGACTAAACCGATAGCCTCTACCGCTCTGATGATGCTATACCAAGATGGGCATTTTCAACTTACAGATCCTCTTTCTAAATTTATTCCTGAGTTCGCAGAGCTCCGTGTATTGCGCTCTCCCAATGGTTCTTTAGGTCAAACTGTTGCTATGGAACGAGAACCAACTGTACAGGACATTCTTCGGCACACCGCCGGTTTTTCGCACGGCTTGGGTCGCAGTGAGTATGATCAAGCTTTTGTTGAAAGCGGTATATTTCGTCCAGAGACTTCGTTAGAAGAAATGATGCAAGCACTCGCTACTTTACCTCTAATGAACCAACCAGGTTCCGCTTATCGCTATAGCATCGGGCCAGATATAGCATTGCGCCTAGTAGAAATAATCTCAGGAATGTCTGCCGATGATTATCTGGAAACACGCATCTTCGAACCGCTTGGAATGGACGAAACAGGCTATGTCGTCAATTCTGATAACGCACATCGCCTGTCCCCCATTCATTGGATGAAAGAGGATCAATTGGTGCCAATAAGTATGGAACATGGAAGCCCACTTGGAGGGGTTTTAGTCAATGACTGGTCCGTAAATAATTATACGGTGGACCATGAATTCAAGGGAGGGAGTCTTGGTCTGGTTTCTACAGCCGCAGATTATTGGCGATTTGCCCAAACAATGCTTAACGGTGGCAAGCTGAATGACAGTCGTATAATTGGAACAAAAACTGTCGAATATATGAGCCAAAACCATTTAACCGAAGAACAACGTCAAACCTTTAGTTCTGCTCTGGGTTTCGGCTTAGGTTTTGCAACTATCGAAGATCCCTCGGGGACTGGGTATGTCTCTTCCGAGGGCACTTTCTATTGGGCTGGCGCTGCAGCTACTAATTTTTGGATAGATCCAATCGAGAATATAGTCGTGATTGCCATGACTCAACATATGGCGACACCAGGCACCGGTAGACTTCGCGGAGAATTAAACGCTTTAGTTTATGGGGCACTCGCAGATTAAATCTGACCATCATATCTGTAGGGAGAAGCGCTCAAGTCATCTAACGCGTCTCCCTATTGAAAACTACCCTACGATTATTAATCGTTCAGACAAAGTATGAAAATTTGGGTAGACGGGGATGCCTGTCCTGGGGTAATCAAAGAAATTCTCTTCAGAGCCGCTGAGCGCAAAAAAATCGAGCTAACATTAGTGGCCAATCAAGCTCTAAAAATACCCCCGTCTACCTTCATTAGCTTCATTCAGGTCAGAACAAGATTTGACGAGGCCGACAATGAAATTGTGCGGCGCATGGAGCCAGGAGATCTGATTATTACAGCAGATATTCCGCTCGCAGCAGAAGTTATTGAAAAGAAAGGTTTTGCGCTGAGTCCAAGGGGCGAATTATTTCAAGAAAGCACAATAGGAGCCCGACTGACCATGCGTGATTTTTTGGAGACTATGCGAACTTCCGGAGAGCATACTTCAGGTCCACCACCGCTAAATCATAATGACCGAAAGTCTTTCGCAGATAAGCTTGATCAATTGATTCAAAAGCACATAGGTTGAAAATGAAATAAGGGCGGAGAAGACTCGTTGAGCAGATTTACTATTTTGTTAATTTTGTTGTCTCTTACTGCTTGCAGCGACCAAAAATTGGAGAGGCAAACCTATATCTTAACAACGGGAACGACCAGCGCAACCTACTATCCGGTGGGCGTAGCCCTCGCCACGCTTGTTTCTGCTAACAGCGACGTGGGTTTCTCACTCACAGCTATTAGTTCCGCGGGCTCACTGGAAAACGTCAAACTCTTGAGGGATAACCAAGCACAGTTTGGCACGATGCTTTCTATTTTTGGAGCGTGGGCGTATGAAGGAAATGGTCCCATTAAGAATCCCCAACCTCACATGCGCAGTGTTACCGGACTCTGGCCCAACGTAGAGCATATGTTACTTCTTTCAAATTTCGTCACTGAGGGTTTTTTCAGTGACTTTAAAAGACTAAATGGCGAGCGCGTATCCATTGGTATGCGCAACTCTGGAGCGGAGATAACCGGCTTCTACATATTTGATGCCCTCGGTATAAATCATCAGGAGAACTTGTCCATAGCCTACTTAGGATATGGGCCGTCGGCAGACGCGCTGCAAGATGGAAATTTAGTGGGCTTAAACGCCCCGGGTGGCCCACCAATGGCCGCACTTACAAGGGCTCATGCCTTGTTAGGGAATACCCTGACGCTCCTTGAAGTCTCTCAAGAAGAATTAGATTTAATAAACTGGGAATACCCCATCTGGAATTTTTATGATCTTCCTCCTGGCACCTATCCTGGACAAGAAGAAACCATCACAACTGCGGCAAGTTCTAACGTTCTAGTCGCGAGGGACGATGTGCCGGAAGAAATCGTATATAACTTAACCAAACTACTTTGGGAAAACTTACCAGTACTTCAAGAAATTCATGCCGCTACAAACTCAATGAGCATAGAAAATGCACTGCAAGGTATTCCTCTGCCATTGCACAGGGGCGCTTTACGGTATTACGAAGAACAGGGGATAGACATTCCGAAACATTTGCTTGAAACAAAGAACGAATGATAATTTTGAAACTTTAAAAAGTTAGTTTGATGCCACCGTTCACCACAAAACCATCAACCGGAGCATAAATATCTACAAACAACGGGTTAACTAGTGTGCCTGTAAAAATAGGCTCATAGCGGGACTGCCTAGTATCAGAAAAATTCTCAAAATTAAGAAAGAGCGACCAATCTCGTTTAAACATTTTTTCAACCATTAGCCCAAAAATCCAATAGTCCCGGCTACCGCTTTTGTTTTTCAGCGCCTGCTCTCCGTAGTAATAAGCTTCAAGACCAATTCTAATATCATCCTCCCTCTCATATACCAGTATGGTATTAAGTCTGTCTCTCGGTACTAGCGGATAATCGTGAGATCCCTTCAAATCATGCTGCTTTACATCTGTATGGGTATAACCAAGAAAAAGTTTAAAGTTATCTCTCCTCCACGCCATGTTTATTTCTGAGCCTCGCGTATCAAGATAATCATACGCTTGCGAAAAAGAAAACTGATTCAGACCTTGGACCTCAAGGTGAAGCGGATCCTTAACTTTCGTGTAGAAGAGGAGGACATTCAGATTAATAGAGGCTCCATTCGAAAATTCGAAAACATGATTTAAATCTGCGTTCACGCCGGAGGATCGTTCCGGCCCAATTAGGTCGTAGTCTAAGGATGAAATGTTCCTAAATTGACGGGACTCCGACTCTTCCGTAAAGATGGTTGGCTCCTTGTAACCCGCGCCACCTCCGATTCGAAACGTCGTTTGGGCAGATAGGTTATACAGGAGTGAAATATGTGGAATCGCCAACGTCCCGTATAATGAGGTATTGTCTACACGCATACCAACTTCGAGAGCAATCTCTTCAGTCAACGATCGCGTTGCTTGAGAGAAAATACCAAAGGTGCGTTTGTTAAGATCATGGTTAAATCCCGGTACTCGATTTTTCTGATCAAAGTCTTCAGTTACGAAGTTTGCTCCTAACGCCCATTCAAAATTATCGTTAGAGCCTAAGACATGTGCCTCACTGAAACTCGATAGTTGCGTGCCTGAAAAACTAAAGCCAGGTGTTCCAAGACTGCGCTTAAAACTGCTTACGCTATTGAGGATCGTTAACTCGCTACCTGAAGATAATTGACGAACATGTTCGAACTGACTTGACACTCGAGTTGTGTCGTTTTTCTCAAAATATTCCAAAGGTAATCGACGGCCATCGATATAATTTAGACTGCCACCTATCCTCTCCTCCTGAACCGCATTCATCCCTATTCTAGTTTCACTGTTTGGGGTCTCGAAAAAAAGACGCGGATTAACAGTCCAGCGTTCATATTCAGGTATCGCACTCAGTCCACTGTCGGCCGGATCATAGGCCTCGGAAGAATTGTAAGAAGTAAAAAGCGTTCCGCCTAAAACTTCTCCTTTATTTGAAAAAAATCCACTTACATCGAATCCTCCCGCTGAAGTCGAATTAAGCAACATAGATGCCTCGGGCTCACTACTTGGCACTTTAGATATGAGATTAATCATCCCGGCTATCGCGCCACCTCCATGCAAAGTGGAAGAAGATCCTTTTATTATCTCAACTTGTTGTAGATCTAAGGGAGCCACCTGTAAAAGACCCAGACCGCCTGAATAGCCACCAAAAAGCGGCATATTATCCCTCAATATTTGAGTATATTTACCGTCTAAGCCCTGAATTCTTATAGTAGAATTAAAACTGGAAGCAGAGGTTTGTTGAACGTGAATGCCTGTACTTTCATTTAGCAACATCCGAATTTCTCCGGGCTTCATACTCGATTTTTCATTGAGCTCTTCAGCTCCTAGAATTTGGACTCGGATGATTTGATTATCATAACTGCGTCGGACACGAGTTGACTTTACAATGATTTGCTCTATTTCCTGATCTTGGGGCCATAGCTTTTCTGGATAAAGCAATGCAATAAAAACGGCGACTGAACAGACAGCCACAGGCAGATTGCTTACTCTCAGCCAAGAGTCTAAAAACACACTTTCAGAATGCGCGGCGTGGATAGCGCTATACCCTTTCTCTACTTTGAATAACGGAAGTCCATACTCTACGAGGTTCGCGAGGTAACGCGGAACGTCCACCAGTGATCGAAGCGTTTTTGATCCAGTGGCGGCCTCGGTGTAACCATCGTCTCAAGGTCAGTGTTTTGAAGCTTCAACACTCGCGCTCTAAAGGCTCTATCCATAACTATCGGATCTAACTCTCGATTGATTAGGACCGGATATAACAGACTACCCAATCTCAGTACCGCTTTCTCATCTCGCCCAACTCGCGCTGCCCAATATTTCCGATCGCAAACTGAGCAACTTAGAAATAATTCTCCCTCTCGGGTTGCCATACAGTTCAAATTAATTGAATGCGGTCTGATGCCCGCCCATATCTGCAATTGACATAGATTTTCGGTGTTAGCCGTCGTTGCATTCCAATCTAAAACTGGCGCTTCAACGATCTCCCCAAATAACATCCCACCTGGCGTGACCTCACACGGACATATGCGCGAAAAAACTAAAAATCCTATGACGAATACCACAAGAGAAGTCAAAATTCCGACACCTAGCCAAGATTTTAAGTTCTTTGAGTCTGTATTTAAGGCGTCAGGCATTAATTTTCCTCGCTTTTGAATAACGGTCATTTACCGCAGGTTGTTGAACACACGACCAACTATAGACCAAAATACAAACTAATTCAGGAATTAGTGTCTTAACAGAGGGTTTTTCATCGAGCGAGCGTTCTGTAAATCGCCTAAACCCAGCGTGTAGCGGCTGATTAAAGTAAGGCTTTTGGTTTTTTAATCTCCGTACTATACTCTTACACGTGTTCATCCATTCAGCATAAAAAAATAAAGGGCAAAAGGAGACAAACCATGAGCTCAAAGAAAACCGATCGAAGAGAATTCTTAAGGCAAGGTGCAGCTTTAGCGAGCGGTGTTGCGGTTGGAGCTGCCTCCAATGCGGCCTCGGCACAGCTTGCCGGTCCAGAGACCTTTATCCAAGGTTCTGACGATATGGTTGCCTACGGTTCTCGATCACGGTTCGTGGACTCCAAACGGATCCCTCATGGTGGTCGTCACTCTCCAGACACTTTTGGTCTGGACTTTCATATAGCGACGCCATTGCAAGAACAACATGGTGTTATTACGCCCTCCTCGCTTTTCTACATGGGTACCACACGCGGTTCGTATTTGCCCGACATCGACCCCTCAAAGCATCGGCTTATGATTCATGGCTTGGTCGATAACCCATTAATTTTTACAATGGAAGAGTTGAAGCGCTTGCCATCGGTAAGCAGAATGCATTTCGTTGAATGCGCGGGAAACCGGGCTAATAATAGAATGACCACCGTGCAAGAAACACACGGAATGACAAGTAATGCGGAATGGACAGGGGTTCTTCTTTCAACCCTTCTCAAGGAAGCAGGCGTCAAGGATGGCGCTGAGTGGATTGTCGCCGAAGGAGTAGAGAGCGTGAAAGGTGCATCTAGTATTCCGATGACCAAGGCGATGGACGACACGCTCCTTGCTTATGCTATGAATGGTGAGCCCGTGCGCCCACAGCAGGGTTTCCCTTTGAGAATGCTAGTTCCAGGTTTTGAGGGCATTTTCAATGTGAAGTGGTTACGCCGTATAAAAGTGGTCGATAGGTATTACATGACCTACAACGACTACGGTCACCTAACACAAGATCCCGTAACAGCAGCACTGGGTTATCAAATAGGTCCCAAGTCTGTGATTGTTCACCCATCCGGGGGCATGCAATTGCCTGGAACTGGGTATTATCAGGTCAGCGGCCTTGCATGGTCGGGAGGCGGAAAAGTCGCGCGCGTTGAAGTGACGACGGATGGCGGCGAGAACTGGTTCGACGCCGAAATTCGTGGCGAGCCTCAGCCAATGGCGCACACTCTGTTTGCATTTGATTGGGACTGGGATGGGTCGGAGTGTGAGCTGCAGTCTCGCTGCATTGACGAGCTTGGGCAAATCCAACCGTCTCGCCAAGAAATTGGAGAATTCTATGAGACTCCCCCAGGGGAAAGGATCCGGGTTCGTGGTCAAGACAATTCAATCCAGCCTTGGAGAATTCACTCTGACGGAAGCGTACACAATGCGATCATTTAAATTCTTACTGCCAATAGTCGTTCTAACAAGCTTAACAGTTACGGCGCAATCGCCAACGCAATACGGGGTTGGCAGGACTCCCACTGCTGAAGAAATTACGCAGTGGGATATTTCCATCTCACCTATGGGTGAAGAACTTCCAGAAGGGAGCGGTACTGCAGATATAGGGGCGCAACTCTTTTTAGAAAAAGGGTGTGCTGGTTGTCATGGCACTAACGGTACAGATGGCATAGCGCCTAGATTAGTAAAAAGGGATGTAGGTGTGTTGGAGAATCCGTGGGGCTATGGCAGGATTTTACCGATTCGCTCCCCCTTCGCGACTACTGTGTGGGATTACATCAATCGAGGGATGCCCCTGGGCCTTGAGGGAACTCTGCTGCCCGACGAAGTTTATTCGTTAACGGCATACCTTCTCTACCTTAACGATGTAATCACCGATGACCAACTCGTGTTGAACCAAGACTCATTACCTGACGTCAAAATGCCAAACGAGGAAAACTGGGCTCAGGTTCCTGATTGGTTTCCGAAAGAGCCAAGGCTTCAAGGTTATCCTTACTGAGCAATTGGGCCATTCCCAGGGCTCCGGAGCATATATATTTTCTTAGGTTTCGGGTTGGCTCGATCTATCAAAACACAGCCTTATTTAAGAAACTGTCTTAAGACCTAATTCGCGCGATGTTCTGAATTTT
This sequence comes from Gammaproteobacteria bacterium, assembly GCA_029245905.1. GTDB lineage: Bacteria > Pseudomonadota > Gammaproteobacteria > Pseudomonadales > Pseudohongiellaceae > UBA9145. The sequence goes on along the minus strand of JAQWOJ010000004.1, from coordinate 14,527 downwards.
GGAGATGGCGGTTGGCTATCTCAAATACTGAGGAAAACCATACATCATCATCATTCAAATTTGGAACGAGTCGAAATGATTTCCCTCCGCTCGCTAAAAATTCGTGCTTATATTCCTCGCCAATCTCAAAAAGTGTTTCAAGACAATCAGAGATAAATGATGGAGTCACAACTGCAATCTTCTTTTCCCCTTTCTCTATTAGCACTTTCATATGCTCATCTAGGTAAGGTTGCAACCAAGGGAGAGGGCCAAAACGTGACTGGAATGCAACCGAATAATTGACATCATTCCACCCTAGCGCGCTAACGATCCCCTCGGTGGTTTGAACACATTGAGCTCGATAACAATATCGATTTTGAGAATTGATAGCCTCGCAACACTTGCCAAATTCACAAACATTGTCAGCATCAGTTTTCTTAATCGTTTTTTCTGGAACTCCGTGGTAACTGAAAATGACGTGGTCCACTTCATCCACATTCAGATTTTTTGTGATGACATTTTTCCAGGCTCTTATGAATGCCGGCTCTTGGAACAAGTCATTCACGAAGCGCAAGGACGGCTCTTTTTCCCATTTTTTTGCCGCTTTGGCTACCTGATCAAATATAGATGCCGTGGTTGCTGTCGAATATTGCGGAAACATAGGCAGCAAAAGAATCTCATTCACATTGCGGACCTCCAGCTTACTCATAACGTCCCAGATGTAAGGTTCGCTGTAAGCCATCCCATTCTCAACTATTATTTCTGCACCGCTTTCGTTAAATTTTTGCTGAACACTTCTTTGCAACAGGTCCGCGTAGACTTTCAATGGCGAGCCGTGCTCTGTCCAAATTTTAGCGTAATCCTTTGCAATCTTGGGTGCTCGGAATGGCAATATTATCAAGTTTCTTAGAAGCCAAAGCGCTGCGCGATTAAAATCGAAGACAAAAGGATCGGAAAAAAAGTGGCGATAAAATTCCCTCAAACCCGTTGCGGTTGGCTCTGCTGGAGTGCCGAGATTAAGAAGAATGATCGCTTTTTTCATGAGTTCGCCCAGTGCTATACCGAATGCATTACGCTGATTAGTCTAAAAAAGATTAACCTGCAAAAAATTGCTGCCACCCTCTCAGTTTAGACCTTTTTGACTTTTTTTCATGCTAAAGCTTCCTTTTCGCTTGCTTAAATTTTCAGTAACTAAAAAGCTAGGATGAACCAAAACGGGCTAAGCTTAGTATACAAATACTCTTTGCTTCAAAACCCTCGCAGGCCCTGACCTAGTGAGAAGAAAATTTTAAAAAAATTTACGTGCAGAAAAAATTGCAGTAACCCGACGAAATTACGGTAGAATCGTAACTCATACATGACATTAACTAGGGTTTGGCAATTTCTTATCGCAACCTAAATTGTAAGAGACATACTCAAGACTAACTTGTCTGGTCACTAACCACTGCTAATTAGAAGGAGCACACCTCGTGAATAAAACTTTGTATTTGCTGTTACTCGCGATGCTATCTCAAATCTCAAGTCCACTCTTTGCGGGAGAGCGAGTAGGCGATTTCGCTCTCATTGACAATCAGGGCACTCAACATCATATGTCTTGGTACGACGACCAGAACGCTGTTGTTATTCTTCCTCAGGCGGTTGGGTCGACGGATGAGGCAGACGTTTCTTTCTTGCAGAAATTGGAGGATTCCTATGGTCAGCAGGGCGTCGTCTTCTTCCTAATGAACCCCGGTATAGACACCGATAGGGAAGCAGTCACCAATTATATGGCCTCCATGGGCGCAGATTTTCAGGTGCTTATGGATGATGCTCAGCTTGCAACCGAGGCGCTTGGAATTACGCGCCTCGATGAAGCAGTTGTATACGACCCGAAATCCTTTGATTTAGTTTACCGAGGTCCCGCGGGAAGTGAACTAGAGGCGGCGCTGAAAAGAACCCTTGATGGCACCGATGATTCTCTGGTAACAATCGGAACGCAAGGCATTAGGATTGCATTCACTGGCGAAGGAGTTAATCAAACGCCCTCTTACGTAGCAGACATAGCACCTTTAATAGCGGAAAATTGCGCAACCTGCCATAGGGCCGGGGGGATTGCCCCATTTGCGATGGACAGCAAGTTAGCGGTTCAGGGATGGTCTCCGATGATACGGGAGGTGGTGATGACAAAGCGCATGCCTCCTGGTCAGATAGATACTAAAGTAAGTTATAAAATGAAAAATCAGATGAACCTCTCGGATGCCGAGATGCAAACATTGGTTCGCTGGGTCAATGCTGGCTCTCCGATAGACGGTGATACTGACCCTCTGGCAAAGCTAGAGTGGCCAGAAACAAAATGGAGCCTTGCGCAAGAACTAGGAGAGCCTGACCTAATCGTGAAGGTCCCTCCCCAAGCTATTCCAGCCACAGGAGTTGTTGACTACAAAAATATAGTATTAGACCTAGGACTGGCAGAAGATAGGTGGGTAAGAGCCAGCGAAGTAGCGCCGGATAAGGCAGAAGTTCTCCACCACATTATTACAACTGTAATTCCGCCCGAGGGCAGGCCAGACCCTCAACAAGCTATTATCAAAGCAATTAATGATCTCCCTGAGGAACAAGCAGTAGCAATAAGGGCTGAAATCTTCGCGGCAGTTGCCGCAGGAAAGCAGCCCCCAATAGGAAAGATCTTCAGAGAAAATCCGGGTCTTGGAATCGGCGGTATTCTCGGAAGCGAGGAAGATTTGCCGCAATTCGGCGGTTACGCGCCGGGCAACGCAGTATCTTTGGCCCCTGAGGGTGCGGGAGGGCTGCTTAGAGCCGGAACCACTTTGAACCTTCAAATGCACTATACAACTTCCGGAAAAGAGGTTACCGATGAGACAGAGATAGGAATCTACTTCTATCCCGAAGGTGAAGCACCTGAAGAGCTAATGACCGGGGGAGTGGCAAATGATTTTGAGATAAATATCCCTGCCTTCTCAAAAGATCACGAAATGGAAATTATGGCCTACGTGAAAAACGAAGCCGACCTATACAGCCTTATGCCTCATATGCACTTTCGTGGCAAAAGAATGAAGTTTTTTGCCGAATACCCTGACGGAAGTGAGGAGCTTCTGCTATCTGTGCCCGACTATGATTTCAACTGGCAGTTGAATCATGAACTAGCAGAGCCCATTCGTGTCCCCGCAGGAACATGGCTGCGTGCCGTTGGCGCTTTTGATAACTCCGCTCAAAACAAGGCGAACCCTGATCCAAGTATCGATTTAAACTGGGGGGAGCAAAGCTTTGAGGAGATGTTCATGGGTTTTTATTCCTGGAAAGAAGTAGGACAGGTAGATGGCGAGGACTAACGGGCGTCCGTTAAGAATCATAACTAGGGGCCATCATTGGCCCCTTTTTTTACTCTTCATCACTCTGGGTTCCAGAGGGCGGCCTAACCATCTTGGTTTTCAAAGCTAAAAAGGGTTCCCTCACACCGTAAATCTCAAAATTTGACACCAGTTTTGGGTAAATTTACACATACTAATTTCTTGAATGACACGCAGATGAAGCCTCTTCAGGCAGTCAATCCTGCCCCCTAGAGGACAAAAAAAAAAGCTGCTGCAATTAGCTTGAAATGCAGTAGAATTAAGTCCTTAGAGAAGACTAATTAAGTATTTCAAAAAATCCTAATGAGGACTAGATCCGTGAAAAAAATTCTCCAAACCCTTTTAATTTCGATGCTGGCCAGCGTTACGTCTTTGGTTTTGGCCGGAGAGCGCGTAGGTGATTTTGCGCTGATAGATAATCAAGGTACTCAACACCACATGAGCTGGTACAACGACCAAAATGCCGTGGTTATCCTTCCGCATGCAGTAGGGGCAACTGATTTAGACGCCTTATCTAAACTGCAGCAGATAGCGAAAACTTACGCCGAACAGGGCGCCGTATTTTTTCTAATGAACCCCGGAATGGAAACCGACAGGGAAGCGGTCTCGAACGATCTGATGTCATTAGGTTCCCAGTTACCCGTCCTTATGGATGATGCTCAGCTTGTAACCGAGGCTTTGGGTATAACTCGATTAGATGAAGCAGTTGTTTATGACCCAAAATCTTTCGAGTTAATCTACCGTGGTCCTGCGAGTTCAGAACTTGAAGCTTCGCTAGCACGATTATTAGATGGTTCTGATGACTCCCTCCTGACAGTTGCGACCACTGGTGTTGGCATCGAATATACCGGAGCGGGGTCTGATACAGTGCCTTCATATATAACCGACGTAGCACCCATCATCACAGAGAACTGCGCAAACTGCCATCGAGAGGGCGGCATTGCTCCGTTTGCTATGGACAGTAAGCTCGCTCTGCAAGGTTGGTCCCCCATGATTCGCGAAGTGATCATGACCAAGCGGATGCCACCTGGGCAAATAGATACTAAAGTCAGTCACAAAATGAAGAATCAAATGAACCTTTCGGACGCAGATATGCAGACATTGGTTCGCTGGGTTAACGCCGGCTCCCCGGTAGACGGCGGTGATTCAGACCCGCTTGTTGGCCTAGAGTGGCCAGACACCAAGTGGGTTATTGCCGAAGAATTAGGTGAGCCCGATCTAATTGTCAAGATTCCACCGCAGGCCGTGCCTGCGACTGGGGTAGTTGACTACAGAGACATACCGATTGACCTTAAATTAACAGAGGACAGATGGGTGCGTGGTTCGGAAGTATCCCCCGACAAGGCGGAGGTTCTTCACCACATCATTACAACTGTAATTCCACCGGAGGGCGCGGCAGATCCACAGACACTGTTCGTTAACGCAATTAACAGCCTTCCTGAGGAACGTGCGCAGGCGATACGTGCCCAAGTTTTTGCTGCTCTAGCAGCAGGTGATCCTCCTCCGGTAGCTAAGATTTTCCAAGAGAATCCTGACATTAATCTCGGTCCATTGCTGGGCGGAAGCGATCCAGATATGGGTTCAGTCGCAGGCTATGCACCAGGAAATAGCTTCAATCTGGCCGAAGAAGGCGTAGGTGGATTGCTTAAGGCAGGCACAACCTTAAATCTGCAATTACACTACACAACCTCTGGTAAAGAGGTCTCAGATGAGAGCGAAATTGCCATCTGGTTTTACCCCGAAGGTGAGGTACCAGAGCAAAGGATGGGTGGTGGAGTTGGTAACGCATTCTCGATAGCTATACCTCCTGGCGACAAAGATCATGAAATGCAATTGGTCACCAACATAAAGGAAGAAGCCGAACTGTACAGCCTGATGCCACATATGCACTTTCGCGGAAAGCGCATGAAATTCGTCGCTAAATATCCTGATGGGAGCGAAGAATTATTGTTATCAGTCCCAGACTACGATTTCAATTGGCAGCTAGCACATGAGCTTGAAGAACCTTATCGCGTGCCTGCAGGAACACAAATTATCGCTACAGGCGCTTTTGATAACTCCACCCAGAATCCAGCAAACCCAGATCCAAATATTGAGATTAATTGGGGTGAGCAGAGCTGGGAAGAGATGTTTATGGGATTTTATTCCTGGAAAAACACTGACCAAGGCGGCGGTGAGGATTAATTACTCCCAAGAGGAAACAAAAAAAAGCGGAGCAAAGACTCCGCTTTTTTTTGTCTGTAGACGAAAGAATCCTAGCTACTGCCGGGGCGGAGGCAAGGTCCAATCGCATGCTTCACAATCTGGATCAATCTCATTATTAGCTAAGATTTCAAATATGAAGTCTCTCCACACTTCATTAGGCTGCCATACTGTATTCATATCAGCCTTAGCTTCTGCGATCGATATATCATTATAAATTACCCGATAGAGAAAACTGAAAGCAGTAGCTCTTGCATTTACCTGGCAATGTAATAACGTTTTTTTCTCCTTATTGCGCTCCATAGCATCTGCAAAGGCATAGAATTCGTCGGGTAGTGGATTAGAGAAATCTACTGGAATCTGCATGTATTCCATATCCAGCCCTTTAACTATCAAATCCGCGTCAGGCAAAGCATTTTGGTTATTAGTGAACGCAATGTATACGACTCTCTCAAATCCGTTATCTGCAATCGCCTGAAATTGCTCGCGAGTCGGTTGCCCCGCGCTAGCGAACGTATCGCTGTACTGTCGAAAATTCGTTATCTCAGCTAGATCAGGATTTACATCTTCAAGCGCAGATGACATTGATACAGTTAAAGCCAGGATTACTGGAACTAAACTTTTCATTATTACTCCATTTCGTAAACAGTTTTGGTTTAAAATGCTATCACCGGGCACTATAACAGACCTTTAGAGATTAGACCTCTATCCTGGAGACACAGTTTTTAGTGTAAATAATTAATGCAGGAAAAATCTCTAAAACCCTGGCGTCACTCTCATAGCTTTGGCCAAGACGTAAAGCAGCCGGGCGAATCCAAAACTTTCCTGGTGATCGCTATCACAGGCTTTATGATGATCGTCGAAATTTGTGGTGGATTAGTTTTTGGATCAATGGCACTGCTAGCTGATGGTTTACATATGGCTTCACATGCCGTTGCATTATCAATCAACGCTTTTGCATATGTTTATGCTCGCCGACAAGCCCAAAATCAGCGCTATAGCTTTGGTACGGGAAAAGTAAACACACTTGGCGGATATACAGGGGCAATCCTATTAGCCGTTTTTGCGGCTATGATGACCGTAGAAAGTTTCCAGAGATTCCTTTACCCAATAGATATTGCCTTTAACCCAGCAATTTTTGTGGCAATACTCGGGCTTTTGGTAAACGGGGCCTCTGTTTTTATCCTAGATGTAGACCATGATCATGATCATGATCATGATCATAATTTAAAGTCAGCTTACTTGCATGTTCTTGCCGACGCTTTGACTTCGCTTTTAGCAATTTTTGCTCTTTTAATCGGCAAGTATTTTGGCGCCATTTGGATGGACCCACTGATGGGGATCGTGGGCGCAGTTCTTGTTATGAAGTGGTCGATAGGATTACTTCGGACAACCAGCGCTGTCTTGTTAGATGAACAAATACTTCCTGTCCGCTGCGAAGAAATACGCAAAGCGGTTGAGTCAAATGACGAACATCACGTAGTAGATTTGCATGTCTGGAGTATCGGAACTGGTGCTTATGCGGGCATCGTCTCTGTGGTCTCAATAAATCCACAGCCACCTGAGCACTATAAAGTTTTAATCGAGAAAATTATAAAATTAGAGCACCTCAGTGTAGAAGTACACCCTTTCGAAAAACCTAATAACATCGCATCCAAAAATTGATCTCTTAACCACCCCACTTTAAGAAATTCAAAAACTCTCTCCTATTTTTTGGGCCGTGGGTCAAGAAACTTGGCTGGGGGTCTTCTTGGTATGCTATTTTCTCTCTACTAACAAAGTCCAGAGCCGTGAGGTTCTGAATCTCTTGTTGATTTATACTATAAGGCTTAGCCGCATTTAGACCAAAGATTTTTCGCCTAATCCCTGGAGTGATCGCGGGGTAGCCATACCTCTCCTGATAATCCTGAGAAATTTGAAAGGTGCGAAATGCCTGGATTTGATCTTGAGGGGAGCCATACCAAATCGAATCAGTACCCCAAAGTATATTATCTTCACCACAATAGGTTAACAATTTCCCGAGAACATGAGCGGCATCGTTTGGTTTTTGCATCAATAAGCGCCAGGTGCTTCCTAATTCAGCATAAACATTTGAGTTGGGAGAAATTTCATTGTCCACTAACGATTGAACCAATGTGTCTACTCCATCTGCGCCGCCGCCCCTCGAAAATTGGACCTCGCCATTACCGCTTACATAACTTGAGTGATAGACAAGAAAATTCATATCAGGAAACATCTTGGCCACAACTCCAATATCGCTGGACTGGCTGTGCTCATAGGAACGCGGACCAAAGGGTAAACCCTTGTGAACGCAGATATTGCGAACACCCAGCTTCCGCGCACGCTCTATCATTGCAACACCGGGTTGATCATGGAGGAAAAATCCGATCCCATTAGGCCCATATTGAGTATAGGTTTTGAACGCGGAAATATTCCAATTCTCGGCTAGCTCATCCATCGCATCAAGATCACCATCCTGGTTAGGATTTACTCGACCATGAATCATAAGCCTTTTACTGCCATCGAGCTCAGCCACAATCTGCCGTGTCTTATCAGCGTCTTCGATTGTTACCGGCTCCGTTTCCCGAGTCGAAGGCACGAATGACAGCACCATAATGTCTGTATCACTGTCGAGAAAAATATCTTTTATGAATTCACTCTCGGACAAACAATTCAAATAATCCCGAGAACCATCTCCACCATCGGCGCACCTCGCCTTTTCCATTCCAGCATATGGCCGAGCATCGGGCGGAATTCGCGACAGCCAGTCCCCTTTAGGGTTTACGTAGTGGCCTTGGACGTCAAATATGAACTCACCTCCACCAATCTGAGCAAGTGCAGAATCATTATCCAGAGCGCTTTCACTACTGATATCAAAATAACCGCCAGTGTTTCCGTGATAAGCATTAGCATGATTTATAGCAAGCAAGGTGGTCGCAGCTCCGCAACCAGAGATCAGAAAATTTCGTCGTGATTGTCCCTTGTGCTTCGCATTTTCGGTGGCCCATTCCAGCGCCAGTTTGTTCCCCTCCTCATTACACTCGGAAATAGGTATCGGTTCATACTCTCCATTCGAAGTACTATCTATTTTTATCGGTAGCCTGACACCGTCACGGTCTAAAACATCTTTAGTAGGCATGAGCTTTAACCCTTTTATTATTTGCAGTTGTTAAAAATTTTCTTATCTAAATCTCATTACCTAGCTGGAACCATTTCAATTTTCTCATAAAGCACGCTCTCTATTTTTTCACGAGAGTAGAATGCTGGGAAAACTTTATCGTTCGCCCACAATTCGAACAAATTGTCATAAAGGGGACTCTCTGGGTCTCCTGCCTGGCCAGGAGCATTCATCCCCAATGTATTATCCCAGTCCCTCGTATCAATAAATATTCTAAACGATGCTCCCGAAGTTTGATTATCTCCACTCCCAGTATTACCGAGGGTGAATCCATTACCACCACGCGGCACTGGACCAACATTAAACTGCTCTCTTAGCTCATCATTTAGCGCCGGGCTCAGTGGGTGCCGTATGAGCGCATGCTTATAATTTTCTTGACCATAAACCCAATTCTCGATGTCCCTTCCAAGCTTTTCACGCAGATTATCGATACCCTCGGAAAGTGTTTGTAAAAGAAATTCGTCCCTGCCTCGAATTGGATCTTGTCCAAAGTCTCCGTCTGGAGCAAGCAGCATGTCGATCGCCGTTTTCATACCAACACTTATGTAACTTCGCGCCCCTTCCGGTACTTTTAAAGACTCTATGTTGTCTAGCAGCTGTCTCTCGAAGTCGACATAAATACCCGCATGAATGGAGTCTTTCCGCAATACAAAATCCCAGTCCAATAACATTGTGCGGGCTCGCTCTACCTCCGAGTCGTTGGACTGTAAATCTTTGAAAAAAGGAATCAGCGTTCTTGCAGGAATAGATAAGTAATCATGCTGCAACTCAATCATGTCGGTCATGTTAAATTTACGCCCTGATCCCAGAACCTCGCTCCCTCGCGCCCAACGGAAAGGATCAGTCCAAGTGAATCCAATCGCATCTAGATACGGATAATCTGGTTCAGTATAATTGCTATTGGAGGTTTCAATATAGCTACGGTCTGGATTGAAATCGTTCGGTTTCGCCTTTATCGGAAGGTAACCGTCCCACTCATATCGGCCGTCCCCAGGCACTGGAACCATACCACTAAAATTTCTACGAATAGGCGCGATGCCGACCGACTGCCAACCAATATTACCGTCCCGATCTGCCCAAATCATATTCTCCCCGGGAATATTGCTGTAGTTTGACGCTTCGCGAAACTCTTCCCAATTCTTAGCTTGATCCATGCGCAAAGATGCTAGATACGGAGAACCGCCCGGCTCCATCCAGGCAGGGCGAATCGCATAGGCCAGATTGTTATCGATATCCTCAAAGACAACCGGTCCATGGCGTGTATATTTAAGATCGACTGTTACAGAATCGGAATTCTTTACATTAATAGTCTCAGAAATAACACGCATTTCTTCCCAAAGACCCTCGTAGCGATACTGATTTGAATTTTCTGGATTTAACTCATAAACATATAGGTCCTCTCCATCAGTATTAAAAACGGTCAAACCCCAAGCACCATATTCATTATGACCAATAGATATACCCGGGATCTCTGGCTCGCCACCACCGATAACATTCCAACCGGGGCCAACCAGGTGCGCCCAATACCGCAATGATGGAACGGCCTGTGCCCGATGCGGATCGTTAATCATCATTGGCCAACCGTCCTGGGTTAGATCTCCGCTAACCACCCAGTTATTGCTGCCTATATCATCAATACTGCGCCTTTGAAGCTCTTGCTCCTCTTCAACTAAAATAGAAGCAATGGACTCATAAGCTTTTTCGGAGTTACGATGCTGAGCAAGGACTATATCGCTTGGCTGAAATCGAATCGGTCTCCGATAACTGTTATACAAATGCAGGACATCATTATTCAGCAAGGAAGCGCAGTCTATAGATGGGTCCAGAGTCAAAATCGGGTCATGTGGGTGAAAGTAACGCAATTCACGAACCTTATCTTCACCAACTGAACAAACGGCACGGCCCGTGTTCAATTCGAGTCCAATATTACCCAACAAGCCTTGGTGCCGGGAAATCACAACTTCCTCTGTCCAGTGCTTAGGTTCGATACCCAGTAGTTCAAAAGGTAAAGGTAAATCTTCTGGATTCTGGAGAGCTTCATCTATGTAAGCATTTACACCGTGGACGAAGGCATTGATGATGTCGACGCCGTTCGGGTGATAGTGGCTCATCTCCTGATGCATCGCTCCACGAAATTTAAAAAGGCGAGTCCCATGATCCCTATCGATAGCCCTGGGACCTAAAATTTCTGCGACCGTTCCTGTAGCCTGGGCCCGCCAAATTTCAAACTGAAATAATCGGTCCCTTGCCGCGCTGTAGCCTTGCGCAAAAAACAAATCATGCTCTGTCTCTGCATAGATATGAGAGATTCCCCATCGATCCTTTAAAATTTCAACGGGTTTATCTAGCCCTTCAATCGATACGCGGCTCATATCCTGTGCTAACGTAATTTTACCGATAAGCACACACATCAAAATACAGACTCTTCCCGCACTGCCGACCATGATCTTTATCCTTATTATTGTTTTAGTTGCTGAACCTACAATACTTGGCGTCTCGTAAGTTCGTTATTAAAGAATAACTATAACCCATGCTTTCAAAATTAGTTAAGCATTATCCAGAAGGGAAGCTCAAGTAAACGACAAATTTAGTACTCAACTAATAGCTTAAGGGCTAAGGTCGCATCGTTGGTCGGCACGAAGATATGGTCGTGGTAGTGCGCAGCAATTACATTAGCCGAGACCCCTTGTTCTGCCAGCCTGCGGGTAACAGCAGCAGTGAAACCGACGGCTTCTAAACTTGAATGCACAGACAGAGTGATCCCTCTCAGGATGGTGGAATATTCTAAATTAGCCTTGTCTGCCTGCTCTATTGGAAGCAGGAGACTCAGACCTTCTTCCTCTTGATAACTAGCTAAAGGATTTAGCTCTGCTATAGCTTTAAACCCCTTAGATGGGACCGAACAGAAAACATACTCGCCGGGCAATAGTTTTGGGTCGATCTTACGCAGGAGCTTATCAAGCGCTATTTCTCCCGGCATCGGTCAATCTTCACCATATTTATGACTCATGAGATTTTACTGAATCTCCTCAAAGATTTCGTCATAGAACCCTGGAATACTCCTCTGCATGAAAAGACCCTCTTCAGCTTGAGTCCAACTGAGCTCGCTATCCTTTATGCGCTCTAGCGCATCACGCGCGTCCAAACCATTTCGGATCAAGCCAGCCATGCGCGCCCGCACGGCCTCCATCTGATTACGGAAAGATAGAACGTCACGACGATCCATGATCGAACCATGGCCCGGAATAGCAGTATCAAAATCAAGAGATAGGATGTTATTCATAGTCCCAACCCAACCGCGCGCTGAACCTCCGTTACCGTAATCAATGAATGGCGCTGTACCATGCAATAGATCGCCGCCATGAACTGTTTTAAGATCAGGAAAATAAACCACCGAATCGCCGTCGGTATGCCCCCTTCCCATATAAAATGCCTGCACTTCAACATTCCCAAGAAACACAGATGTTTCTTCGGTATATATTATTCTTGGCAGGCCTTCTTGGTTACCCCGAATCATATTATCTCGCGCATTTTTGTGCGTAACAATTTCCGCCACCTGCAAGAAGCCTGCATTACTTCCCGAGTGATCACCATGATGATGAGTATTTATAACGTAGCGGACAGGTAAATCACTGACCTGCGCAACCAAAGACTGAATTTCACCAAAGTCCTGAGGAAACTTATCATCAACTAAGATAACGCCCTCCGAAGTAAGCCGGACTCCGACATTTCCCCCGGGTCCTGTAATAACATGTAAACCCTCCTTGACCTGCTGAATATCTAATCTATCTTGAGCGACAATCCCCGCCGTCGTTAGCATTACAATCAGAATGGGAAGCAACTGGAAGTAGCTTTTATTTTGCGTTTTAGTCAATAAATAAACTATGTTCATTGTAGTCACCATCCTTTTGAAATGTTGAAAGAGAACAGTTGTTCGTAAAACTACGTCTATACGATCGGACATAATTTGGCAAATCTGAGTTTCAAATAATGATTTCACAAACAATCATAACCTCAGGTGAAATCACGGGCTCAGGAAGACATAGATTCTGAAAAAGCAAACATCACGACCACTCCCAGCATTATCAGCGAAATACCTATGATCGCAGCCGTATCGAGTTTTTGATTAAAAGCTAACCAACCGATGAGAGTAACCAGCGTCAAACCAACACCAGACCAGATCGCGTAGGCAACGCCGATTGGCACAGAGCGCAGCGTGAGGGACAAGAAATAGAACGACAAACTGTAACCCGATACCACTAAAACTGAGGGTAGAAAAACTGTAAATCCCTCGCTCATCTTTAACGCTGAAGTAGCTACTGCCTCGGATAAAATAGCCACAAATAAAAATATCCAATTTTTCATGTAATTCTCTTTAGATTTGTGCATTAAGTACAGATAACGGAGATCCTAGTCTCACAGATACCAAAGATGCTTTTAGCTATCTAGATCACTAATTTTAAAAAATAAGCGCCATTTAGCTGCTGGGGATCATTTTTCGAACTCTACCATCCCCTTTTGTTAGAAAATAAAGTTCACCTTTTAAATCGATGCCCAACCTAAGCCCGGCCCTGTTTCCTCTAGAATATGTGTTGGGAAAGCCAAGAGCATCAGCAACGTTCCTTTCTTGTCCAAAAAATTCTATACGCAATTCTTTTATAATGGTCGGATTACCAGCCTCTAAATCCTCCGTATCAATGTAAAAAACCCTTCCGGTCACCATATCGCTGAAAATAAATTTCTCATATAACTCGGGAATTAACGACCCTCGGTAAACGAATCCGCTGCTAATAGCGTTACCTTCATCATGATCGAACTGCGCCACCGGGTAAGTAAATTCTTTCTCGTCTATAGGTTTAGGATAAACGGGATTGGGTCTTACACCTCCGATACCGAAAGCCGTAGCAAATGTTCCTTCCCTTACCCGCCAACCATAATTAGCGCCAGCTTGCCCTACATTAATTTCTTCTATCTGAGTCTGTCCAATATCACAAATATACATAGTGCCGTCCACATCGAATGAGAATCCTTGCGGATGACGCAAGCCATAGGCCCAAATCTCCGGTGCAAATCCCGTCTTTCCTACAAACGGATTGTCTTCTGGAACAGCATATGCACGGTCATCTGAATCGCCGAGGGGGTCTATACGAATTATGCTCGACATAGGCTCACTAGTTGATTGGCCAAATTCCCGCGGATCATTGGCACCACCACCATCACCAAAACTCGCGTATAGCATTCCATAGTCAGCCTCACCACGATTACTAGCGGGATTAAATGCCAAGGTTCCGATATTGTGGTTTTGATCAAACTGGCCTATCCGAAATATTTCACGCGATGTTCCCGAGAATATACTGGCTTCCGAGCTTGTCGCTGTCCATTCTCGAATCACACTTTCATGATTATCAGAAGCGTCATCCAAATAGTTGGCGATCCCACTATTTGAAGGAGCACTGTATGCCGTATAAAATCTTCCGTATCCAGGTTCCCCACGGTTCGCGAAATCAGGATGGAAAGCCACCCCAGCTAGGCCCGTTTCATTTGGGAACGTAGAATCGTCAAAATTGACGTCTTGCGTCCTCAAATCGAGGTACACAATAGGATCCGACCCGGCCTCATCGGTCAAATAAAGCACACCGCGCAGGTCATTAATTGCTAAACGTCCAGTATCATCAGGCAGCGGGGTCATATACTGAATCCGAGCATAGGCGTTGTTAGTTTGCACTGGGTTTGCTGACTCATCCGTTGAAGGAACCCTAACAAAGTCCTCCAACGTTACGGAAATTGCTCCCATTTCTATTTTTTGTGGAATTGGGTCTGC
>JAQWOJ010000100.1 GCA_029245905.1 Gammaproteobacteria bacterium | reverse complement strand
CCAACATTAAACTGCTCTCTTAGCTCATCGTTTAGCGCCGGACTCAGTGGGTGTCGTATAAGCGCATGCTTATAATCTTCTTGACCATAGACCCAATTCTCAATGTTGTCTCCAAGTTTTTCACGCAGATTATCGATGCCTTCAGAAAGTGTTTGTAGAAGAAATTCGTCCCTGCCTCGAATTGGATCTTGTCCAAAATCCCCGTCTGGAGCAAGCAGCATGTCGATCGCCGTTTTCATACCAACACTAATGTACCTTTGCGCCTCTTCCGGCACTTTTAACGACTCTATGTTGTCTAGCAACTGTCTCTCGAAGGCGACATAAATACCCGCGTGAACCGAGTCTTTCCGCAATACAAAATCCCAGTCCAATAACATGTTGCGGGCTCGCTCTACCTCCGTGTCATTCGACTGCAAATCTTTGAAGAAAGGAATCAACGTCCTTGCAGGAATAGACAAGTAATCATGCTGCAACTCAATCATATCGGTCATATTAAATTTACGCCCTGACCCTAGGACCTCGCTCCCTCGCGCCCAACGAAAAGGATCGGTCCAAGTGAATCCAATCGCGTCTAGATAAGGAAAATCTGGTTCAGTATAATTGCTATTGGAGGTTTCAATATAGCCGCGGTCTGGATTGAAATCGTTAGGTTTTGCCTTTATCGGAAGGTAGCCGTCCCACTCATATCGGCCATCCCCAGGCACTGGAACCATACCACTAAAATTTCTACGAATAGGCGCAATGCCGACCGACTGCCAACCAATATTACCGTCCCGATCTGCCCAAATCATATTCTCTCCTGGAATATTGCTGTAGTTTGACGCTTCTCGAAATTCTTCCCAGTTCTTAGCTTGATCCATACGCAAAGATGCTAGATAGGGAGAGCCGCCTGGCTCCATCCAGGCCGGCCGAATCGCATAGGCGAGATTGTTATCGATGTCCTCAAAGACGACCGGTCCATGGCGTGTATATTTAAGATCGACAGTTACAGAATTAGAATCCTTTACATTAATAGTCTCCGAAATAACGCGCATTTCTTCCCAAAGACCTTCGTACCGATACTGATTTGAATTTTCTGGATTTAACTCGTAAACATATAGGTCTTCCCCGTCAGTATTAAAAACGGTCAAACCCCAAGCACCATATTCATTATGACCAATAGATATACCCGGGATCTCTGGCTCGCCGCCACCGATAACATTCCAACCGGGGCCAACCAGGTGCGCCCAATACCTCAATGACGGAACGGCCTGTGCCCGATGCGGGTCGTTAATCATCATTGGCCAACCGTCCTGGGTTAAATCCCCGCTAACCACCCAGTTATTACTTCCGATATCATCAATACTGCGCCTCTGAAGCTCTTTCTCCTCTTCAACTAAAACAGAAGCAATGGCTTCGTAAGCTTTTTTGGAATTACGATGCTGAGCAAGAGCTATATCGCTTGGCTGAAATCGAATCGGTCTACGATAACTGTTATACAAGTGAAGGATGTCATTATTCAGTAAAGAAGCGCAGTCTATGGATGGATCCAGAGTCAGAATTGGATCATGCGGGTGAAAGTAACGCAGTTCACGAACCTTATCTTCACCAACTGAACAAACGGCGCGGCCCGTGTTTAATTCGAGCCCGATATTACCCAGCAAGCCTTGGTGCCGGGAAATAACAACCTCCTCTGTCCAGTGCTTGGGTTCGATGCCCAGCAGCCCAAAAGGTAAAGGCAAATCTTCAGGGTTTTGAAGAGCCTCATCTATGTACGCATTGACACCGTGGACGAAGGCATTAATGATATCGACACCGTTCGGGTGATAGTGGCTCATCTCCTGATGCATCGCCCCACGAAATTTAAAAAGGCGAGTTCCATGATCTCTATCGATAGCCCTAGGACCCAAAATTTCTGCTACAGTCCCTGTAGCCTGAGCCCGCCAAATTTCAAATTGAAATAATCGATCCCTTGCCGCGCTGTAACCTTGCGCAAAAAACAAATCATGCTCTGTCTCTGCATAGATATGAGAGATTCCCCACCGATCCTTTAAAATTTCAACGGGCTTATCTAGTCCTTCAATCGATACACGGCTTATATCCTGTGCTAACGTAAATTTACCGATAAGCAAACACATCAAAATACAGACTCTTCCCGCACTACCGACCATGATCTTTATCCTTATTATTGTTTTAGTTGCTGAACCTACAATACTTGGCGTCTCATGGGTTCGTTATTTAAGAATAACTATAACCCATGTTTTCAAAATTAGTTAAGCATTATGCAAAAGGCAGGGCAAGTAGACGATAAATTTAGTACTCCGCTAATAGCTTAAGGGCTAGGGTCGCATCGTTGGTCGGCACAAAAATATGGTCGTGGTAGTGTGCGGCAATTACATTAGCCGAAATCCCTTCTTCCGCTAGCTTGCGAGTAATAGCAGCAGTGAAACCAACGGCCTCTAAACTCGAGTACACAGACAAAGTGATCCCTCTAAGAATAGAGGAATATTCTAAATTGGCCTTGTCCGCCTGCTCTATTGGAAGTAGGAGACTCAGACCTTCTTCCTCTTGACAACTAGCCAGAGGATTTAGCTCTGCTTTAGCTTTAAATCCGTTAGATGGGACCGAACAGAAAACGTACTCGCCAGGCAATAGTTTTGGGTCGATCTTACATAGAAGCTTATCAAGCGCTATTTCTCCCGGCATGGATCAATCTTCATCATATTTATGACTCATAAGATTTTACTGAATCTCCTCAAAGATTTCGTCATAGAATCCTGGAATACTTCTCTGCATGAACAGACCCTGTTCAGCTTGAGTCCAACTAAGTTCGCTATCTTTTATGCGTTCTAACGCATCACGCGAATCCAAACCATTTCGGATCAAGTCAGCCATGCGCGCCCGCACGGCTTCCATCTGATTACGAAAAGATAGAACGTCACGACGATCCATGATCGAACCATGACCCGGAATAGCGGTATCAAAATCAAGGGATAGGATGTTATTCAAAGTCCCAACCCAGCCGCGCGTGGAACCTCCGTTACCGTAATCAACGAATGGTGCTGTACCATGCAACAGATCGCCGCCATGAACCGTTTTAAGATCAGGGAAATAAACCACCGAATCGCCGTTGGTATGCCCTCTTCCCATATAAAAAGCCTGCACCTCAACATTCCCAAGAAACACAGATGTCTCTTCGGTATATATCATTCTTGGTAGGCCCTCTTGGTTACCTCGAATCATATTATCTCGCGCATTTTTGTGCGTAATAATTTCCGCCACCTGCAAGAAGCCTGCATTACTTCCCGAGTGATCTCCATGGTGATGAGTATTTATCACATAGCGGACGGGTAAATCACTGACCTTCGCAACCAGTGACTGAATTTCATCGAAGTCCTGAGGAAATTTATCGTCAATCAAGATAACGCCATCTGAAGTAAGCCTGACTCCGACATTTCCCCCGGGTCCTGTAATAACATGTAAGCCTTCCTTGACCTGCTGAATATCTAATCTATCTTGAGCGACAATCCCTGCCCCCGTTAGCATTACGATCAGAATGGAAAGCAGCTGGAGGAAGATTTTATTATGCGTTTTGGTCACTAAATAAGTTACGTTCATCGTAGCCACCATCCTTTAGGATATTAAAAGAGAACAGTTGTTCATTAAAACTATGTCTACACGATTGGACATGCTTTGGCAAATCTGAGTTCCAAATAATACTTTTACAAATAATCACAACCTTAAGTGAAATCTCGGGATCAGGAAGAAATAGATTCTGAAAAACCAAACATCACGACCACTCCCAGCATTATTAGCGAAATACCTATAATCGCGGCCGCATCAAGTTTTTGGTTAAAAGCTAACCAACCGATGAGAGTAACAAGTGCCAAACCAACACCAGACCAGATCGCATAGGCAACGCCGATTGGCACAGAGCGCAGTGTAAGGGACAAGAAGTAGAACGATAAACTATAACCCAGCACAACTAAAACGGAGGGTAAAAAAACTGTAAATCCCTCGCTCATCTTTAACGCTGAAGTAGCTATCGTCTCAGATAAAATAGCCACAAATAAAAATATCCAATTTTTCATATAATTCCCTCTAGTCTTGTGCGCCGTGTCTAGATAGCTGAAAGCCTGCACTCCCAGATACCAAAGCTGCCTTCGGCTATATAAATCTCTAATTTTGAAAAATAGGAGCTATTTAGCTACCGGGGATCATTTTTCGAACTCTACCATCCCCTTTTGTTAGAAAATAAAGTTCGCCTTTTGAGTCGATGCCCAACCTAAGCCCGGCCCTATTTCCTCTAGAATATGTGTTGGGAAAGCCAATAGCATCAGCAACGTTCCTTTCTTGTCCAAAAAATTCTATACGCAATTCTTTTATAGTGGTCGGATTACCAGGCTCTAAATCATCCGTATCGATATAAAAAACCCTTCCGGTCACCATATCGCTAAAAATGAATTTCTGATACAACTCGGGAATTGACGAACCTCGGTAAACAAATCCACTACTAATAGCATTACCTTCGTCATGATCAAACTGTGCCACGGGATAAGTAAATTCTTTCTCGTCTATAGGTTTAGGATAAACGGGATTAGGCCTGACGCCTCCAATACCAAAAGCCGTAGCAAAAGTTCCCTCCCTTACCCGCCAACCATAATTAGCGCCAGCTTGACCTATATTTACTTCTTCTATCTGAGTCTGTCCAATATCACAAATATACATAGTGCCATCGATATCGAATGAAAATCCCTGCGGATGACGCAAACCATAGGCCCAAATCTCTGGTGCAAACCCAATCTCTCCTACAAAGGGATTGTCTTCTGGAACACCATATGCGCTGCCATCGGAACCGCCGAGCGGGTCAATCCGAATTATGCTCGACATCGGCTCTCCAGTTGATTGGCCAAACTCTCTTGGATCATTAGCGCCACCGCCATCACCAAAACTCGCATATAACATTCCATAATCAGGCTCACCACGATTACTCGCGGGATTAAATCCTAAGGTTCCAATATTATGATTTTGATCAAATTGGCCTATACGAAATATTTCGCGCGATGTTCCTGAAAATATATTGGCTTCCGAACTTGTCGCTGTCCATTCTCGAATCACACTTTCATGATTATCAGAAGCATCATCCAAATAGTTGGCGATCCCACTATTAGAAGGAGCACTATATGCCGTATAAAATCTACCGTATCCAGGTTCCCCTCGATTCGCGAAATCAGGATGGAAAGCCACCCCAGCCAAACCTGTTTCATTTGGAAACGTAGAATCGTCAAAATTGACGTCTTGCATCCTCAAATCGAGGTACACAATAGGATCCGAGCCGGCCTCGTCGGTCAAATAAAGCACACCGCGCAAGTCATTAATCGCTAAACGTCCAGTATTATCAGGCAGCGGGGTCATATATTGAATCCGAGCATAGGCGTTATTAGTTTGCATTGGGTTTGCTGAGTCATCCATTGAAGGAACCCTAACAAAGTCCTCCAAAGTTACGGAAATTGCCCCCATTTCTATTTTTTGTGGGATTGGGTCTGCCAAGGCTTCCGGTTTTGATTCAGCTCCAAACAAAGGCACGCATATACTGATGCCAACGATTGCAACAGAAAATCTTATTTTCATGATTTTCTCCATTTGCTAATTTATAGAATATTGGCGATGCTCTAACTCCATCACATTGACACAATATAGGATTAGTTATCACAAAAAAAGATGCATAATTCAAACTATAGAACTCTAAAATATTCGATCGAAAAAGATACGGCTAAGATTATTCTAGATCGACCCCCGCTAAATCTTATAGATCGTGCTATGACACTCGAATACCACGACGTCCTAAGAAAAGCTGATTCAGATCCACAAGTCAGAGTTATTGTTCTCGCTGGCCGAGGAAAAGGTTTATCAGGAGGGCTAGATTTAAATTATATCGAAAATTTCAACGCAAATGAGATGAAAGAATTTCTTCAGCTTTTTTATGTTCAAACAATGGAAATTGTCCGCGGCCTGTCTAAGCCGATAATTGCTGGGGTTCATGGTTTCGCTCGAGAGGGAGCATGCACATTAGCCTTCGCTTGTGACATGATCATCGCAGCAGATAATGCAGATTTTGGTTATCCGGGCGTACCCAACCTCGCCGCTCCTCCAGGCATGCATGTTTGGATTCTACAAAAGCTTATCGGCCGCATGAAAGCTACAGAATTGATATTAACTGGAAAAACAATAAGCTCGGCTGAAGCAGAAAGAATGGGGCTAATTACAAAAATGGTCCCCGCTGAAAGATTGATGCTCGAAATTGATCAACTTGCTCAAAAGATCGCCGAAATGTCTCCGCTTGCCATCACGCAAACACGAGACCTGATATACCAGATGGAGAGTATGCCGTTTGAAAAAATTCCAGAAAAAGCAGCAGAAGCATTCTCTAAAGCCTTTGGTAGCGACGATAGTCGCGAAGCCAGAAAGGCATATATCGAGAAACGGAAACCAAATTGGACCGGAACGTAACGATCTGTAACCACAACACCGAGAAACCTTGACAACAATTAGCTAGGAAAATCTGCATAACCAATACTAAATAGAGTGGTTTATGATGCGAAAGCTTCCATCATTGTTACACTCAAAGCTTAAGTGAACATTAATGCATCTCGGCTTCTCATCTTTAACGTGACTAACATAAATTAGGTTAGTACGCGTTTGCTCCGCAATTAAATCTAAAACATTTAGAATCGATTGACGATAATAATCGTCAAGCCCAACACAAGGCTCATCTAAAATCAAAATTCTTGGCCTCTTGACCATAGCTCTTGCCAACAAAATCAAGCGCTGTTCTCCAAATGAAACTTCATGGTAATAATTGCTAGCAAGTGAATCTATTCCCAATATCGATAACCACTCTGTCGCCATCTCTTTCTCTGTCGTGCCGCTTTCATCATACAAGCCAACTGAATCAAAAAAACCAGAGACGACAACCTCTAAAACTTTCCAGCCCTTTATATACTTATTATGCAACTCATTAGAAACCACTCCGAACTTCTCTTTTAATTCCCAAATAGTTTCCCCACTACCCTTCCTACGCCCAAACAGAGTAATGTTTTGACCATAAGCCTTATGGTTCTCACCGTTGATTAAACTCAGCAAAGTGGACTTACCGCATCCGTTAGGTCCCTCTATGAGAACGTAATCCTCTCTCCTCATAGACCAGTCAAACCCCTTAAATATCGTAACTCCGCCGTAGCTAGCACTTATATTAGCCATTTCAATGAGGGGTTCTTGATCTTCGATAATGTCTTTATCAGATTCTTTCCCTGGGATTTCGCCAACTAAATTTGGCTCGCGTGAAAGAAGCCGAACGTAGGACTGAGATTTTTTAACCTCGTCAATTACCCCTTGCTGAACAACGTGAAGCGATTCCATGACTGCCAGATGTGTTGCCACAGGCAAAATATCGCTATCCCTTCTGCACAGCTGAATACTAGAAAAACCATCCCTTAGAAATTCAGAAATAGTATCTCTCACGCGGAGTCGTGCATTAATATCGATACTTTCGAGGGGATCATCCAAAATAAGTAATTGTCCCATTGAGGGTTGAAATGCATACAGAGCGCGAGCTATCAATGCTCTTCTAACCTGGCCTGAGGAAAGAAATCGGATACCTTTTCTTATATAGTCTCCCAAAAGTAATTGTTCGATGAGCTTGTTTAATAAAGCCGAATCCTCATGCTTTTGGGGCCTAGAGCCTTTTATCAAATCTAAAACAGTCGTTCCTCGGTCTTTTACATCATCAGCGTATTCACTCATGTCTAGCCGATTATCTCTCGCCCATAACCTTTGCTGTTCTTCGAAAGACACAACATGAACATCTCTAGAAGGCTCAAATCCACCTAAATACGTAACAGAACCTGCAAAATCTGAGTGCCTTTTAGCCAACAGGTTCGCCAGAAGCGATTTACCTGACCCGTTCGGACCAAAGAAACACCAGTGCTCTCCTCGTCGTATTTCTAGCTTTTCAACCCTTAAACTTCTTCGTCGTCCTACGCGACGCGATACTTTATTTACTGTGATCAAACTGGCCATAGACTTCCAAATTTTTGATTAAGCCTCATTTTTTTGATAGAAATGTTTATAGCACTTTTTATACTCCAGTACCCGAGATACCATCCGGACCTACAAAAAATGTCGATAAAGTAATGATGCATTCTGATTCATATATTTTCAGCGGGCGCATAAGAGTATCTATTGGACTGTGGTTTAGCCTGTTTGTATTCCCAGGTATCTGTTATGCCGAGACAACAGGGGAAAGGTTGTTCCTAGAAAATTGTGCTGAATGTCATCAAGAAGACGGGGAAGGTATCCCCAATATATATCCATCCTTAGCGGATAATGAATTAGTATTGGGGAGCGGCGCTGATGTGGCGCTGGTGCTCATAATTGGACGCGGAGAAATGCCGTCATTCAATGGGGTTTTTACCGATAAAGAAATGGCCCACGTCGTTAATTACATACGCAGTGTTTTTGGGAACATAGATAAGCCAATCTCAACACAAACAATAAGTTTACTAAGGTAAAAGATCAAAATTTTTCAAATAGATATACAAATATTTTTGTGACTTGGGAAAATTCAACTGTTATCCTCCCATCAAACTCTGACTTTTAAAAGATTGGCTTTCGGGATTCGCTATGTCTCCAAACTACTTGAATATCTGTTTTTTTATTTTTTTAGTAATGTCTTCCTTAAGCTTCGCGCAAGAGGATGAACGCGGGGCTATAATAGAAACAGTAGAGGGTTTTTTTACTGCAATCAGAACAGCAGACAAACGGTTATTAGAGTCGATCCTTGTTCCAAACTCACTAAATATCTCGACATCTGAGGTAGACGGTGGCACAACTCAGCTCACGACTTTAACCCATGAGAACATGGTTAGCGTACTTACCAGGCCTGGGAGGCTAGCCATTGAGAGAGCTTGGGACGAAACGATACTAATTCAGGGCAGCATCGCTATATTTTGGGCTCCCTACGACTTTCATGTGGACGGCGAGTTCTCACACTGCGGAGTAGACTCTTTTCAGCTAATCAAAAAAGGTGATAAGTGGCTTATAACCAATGCTAGCTGGACTCGAGAAATTGAAACCTGTCAAAAAAGTCCTCTTGGTCCTTTGGATTGAACGCTCACAAAGGAATAAAAAACAGAAAACAGGAGTCTCTAATTAAACACAAAACTAGTGTGGGAAAAAAATATTTAGCTCACCTTCATTTTCTACAGTGCCGGCTCTCCCTATTTGTTCTTCTTTTATCATGCTGTCAAAAAGCTCGGAGTCAACAGGGGTGTTTGCCAAAAATCTCTGGCCCGATTCAGCCAAGCGACCGATAACTATTCCTCTATCTGGAATACCTCGCGTGTGGCAAATAGTATAAGTCTCTACCGTAGCTAACCCTTCTGGAGATTCAGTGAAAGCAGGAGATTCTATTGAATCAATCTCTCGCTGGTAGTTGATTGGATTCTCACGTTCCCATTCCCCCATCACTGGCGCAGCTGAATAAATGCCGGTTGCGTGCTTAGAGAGATAACCACCGTTAGCTGTAACTAATCCAAAATGCGAGGGGTTAGCTCTCAGTTTTGGAAGCATAGTGGCTATAGCATGCATACTATAATTATTCCCAGGGCCACCAAAGAAAGGTAAACCACCCGTAACTGTATATCCCCGCGAATCCTCATAGGATAAATTTAGTTCCTCACAAGCGATCTCAACCGCTGACGGGAAGCAAGAATAAAAATCAAAGTAATCTATGTCTTTCAGTGCCAAGTCGGCCATCGATAGAGCATGACGAACATTAATTCCTATCGCTGGGGAGGAGTGATAATTCACTCGGTTAACAACATTAATTTTTTCGCTTGCCTCAGCACAACCGTGCAAAAAAATCCATTTAGCCGGGTCAATCCCAAGCTCTTTCGCATATCCAACAGAAGTCATAACAACGGCGGCCCCCTGATTTACACCATCCATAGCATTCAACCACTTCGGATAGGGAAAACCTATCCAACGATTTTCATCCGTGACCGTTACAAGTTCTTTTGCGGACCGAGGACGACCATAAAAAGAAAATGGATTATCTGCCGCCACCTTTGAAAACTTCTCGAACAATTTGCCCATTTGCGCGCGATGTGCCTCTATACTCAACCCCTTATGATGTCTTAACGCATTTTCAAAAAGTGGATAAGTCTGCACCGGTATGCCAACACCATGGTCAAACTCATGAGGAGTAAAAAGTTTTTCTCCCAGCCCTCTGTCCTCCTGAGTTCCTGGGTTTTCTTCATGCCAATCTAGCATCACGTTTTTACGGAGGGCTGTTTGAGCTGTTTTAATCGCCTCAGATCCTGCCAGTAATGCGACCTTTACATCCCCAGTTGTAATTCGCTCTGCCATTTCATTAATATATTTTTGAGGCGTATTCCCGCCTACGTTGCCGTAAATAGCGTTGACGGGATCAGCACCCACACGACTGGCGATGGCTCGCGGCGGATTCTGAGCACGTCCAAATGGGATCTGCAACCTAGGACGGTTAGAAGAGTCTGGAAAGATTCGAATTGAAACAATCGTATCAATATTAGCGGCAATGGAACTGCCAATACCTGTGTCAAAAATTGCTGCTCTGGAGGCCTCAGCGGCGATTCCAAGAGGTGGTTGGGCTTTTTCTAGCACGAACTCTTTTTCCGTAAATTGTCCACCGCCAACTATAATTGGAGTTGAGTTTTCCACGTAGTTTCCTTGAACATAATTAATTTAAAAAAATATTAGCATGAAGGCAGCTGACTCTACCGATAGCAATTTCCTCAAAATAAGCGCGCCTTCATATCCTTCTTTCTCATCTTCCCAGATATATTTGATGCAAGAGACTCAACAAAGGCGTCCTTAAATTCTGCTGACTGTAATCATCTTTGAAATAGCTCGTATAAACCGCGACTATATCAAGAACAGGATTAACGATGAGCGCCTGACCACCCCAACCGCCTTTTACCATGAATCCATCGGAATCGATGTAATCCCACTGATAGCCATTATGCGAGCCATCTTCTCGAATCAGATTTGGGTTTGGTTTATTGAGCAAGAGATCAATTGTCTCTTCCGAAATTATCCGCTTATCAGCTACTTTCGAATATGAAGGAGTAAACAACAACCCAAATCGAGCCATGTCTCTCATATTGGACAAAAAACCACCATGAGTTACTGCTATGCCATAACGGTACGCGAGAAAGGATGCGTCAGATTCCGCGCCTATCTTTCCCCATATCTCACGAGTAAAAGTATCCTGAAATGGTTCGCCTGTGATCTTTTCAATCAACCAACTTAATACGAAAGTATTTACGCCAGAGTAAGAGAATATTTCTCCTTGATCCGCATGCTTAGATACTTTTAATGTTCTCAAAAAATCATATGGGTTATCTGGGGCATCGTCCTCTCTAAATCCGTCACCGATCGCCATAGAATACTGATAATAACAGGACTGACGATCTATATATTCATCCTGGCAGTCTAATCCGGTCGTCATGTCTAGGATATTGCGGATTTTGATTCCAGCAAAATCAGAGGAGGCTAACTCCGGAATGTAGTATTCAACATCCCTATTGACGTCGACAAGACCTCTCTCCTCAAACATCCTTATGAGAGTCGCTGGCATTACTTTCGCAACCGACCAATATATTGGCTTTTCATAGGACTGCATGCGCGGATAGGATTCGAACACGATCTCCCCTTCATGCAAAACAAGCAGGCCTAGCGTCGTAGTGACATCGCTGCTCACGAATTCAGCGAAAGGAATATCACCACCAACAGTTCCAACTAAAAAATCATCTATCTCCGAATTTAAACTTTTCTCAATTAGCTTTACCGGCCCCGAACGATAAACGTTAACGGTAGGAAATAATTGGTGCACATTTTTATGCATCCATGCCATCTGCTGGCCTGTTTCGGCCCACCATATATCTCCCTCTGGTACCAATCGATGCCTCCGCTGGGTTTCCATCCAATCCACAGAAGAGATAAAGCCAGAACTTTCGGCCGTCAGGCCCGGCAGAGCAAAAGTGCAGATTGCAAAAAAGAGAAAGCAAGTACAGGCGGTTTCAATGTGATTCTTAATCATATAAAGCCATAGGATAGATCATGATTTAAGCATACAGGAATGTGGAAGCAAACAAACTACTTCCGCTCGCAAAAATTGTATACTTCAGCTATAACCTAGTACTGAGTTAAAAACTGATGGAGAGC
The DNA here is from genome assembly GCA_029245905.1 of Gammaproteobacteria bacterium. Classification (GTDB taxonomy): domain Bacteria; phylum Pseudomonadota; class Gammaproteobacteria; order Pseudomonadales; family Pseudohongiellaceae; genus UBA9145. The sequence goes on along the minus strand of JAQWOJ010000100.1, from coordinate 8,259 downwards.
TATATGTCGTTGGATCCGCAAGCCAAAGCCCTTTTAAAAAGCATGGAAGAATCTGGGTCTCCTCCACTAAATACACTCCCACCAGCGGAAGCGAGAGCAGCGTATGACAAAGGAAGTGAGCTATTTAGAGGAAACCCACCCGAGCCTCATTCAATCGAAACCATCAGAATTCCCAATCGAGACGGGGGAATAACAGCCTGGGTTTACAAACCCAAAGAATCCAAGAATTTACCTACACTTGTTTTTTTTCATGGCGGGGGCTTTGTGATTGGTTCGCTTAAAAGCCACGACACTGTTTGCCGCTCCCTCTGCGTCCAAACCCAATGCTTGGTAATTTCGGTAGACTACCGCCTGGCCCCAGAGCATAAATATCCTGCAGCTCTCGATGACGCATGGACGGCAACAACTTGGATCGCGGAAAATATGGAACGTCTTGGCGGGAACTCCAATAATTTGGCCGTAGGTGGTGACAGCGCTGGAGGCTGCCTGGCTGCGTCTGTCTCGTTACTGGCGAAGAAAACAGGTGCGCCCTCTATCTGCAAACAACTGCTAATCTATCCTTGTACCGATATGACAGCAAGATTTGACTCGCATCGAACATTTGGCGAGGGATATCGCTTAACTACCGAGTTGCTAGAGTGGTTTTATAACCATTATTTTGACGACGAAGAGGATATAGCCCATTGGAAAGCTTCGCCTCTCAATGCAGAAAATTTTGAGAATCTACCACCAACTTTTATATTGAGTGCTGGATTTGACCCACTGCAAGATGAGGCTAAGGCCTACGCTGATAAATTAAAGAATGCCGGGGTCCGGGTAAAGCATTCCCATTATAAAGGCATGATGCATGGATTTATAACGATGCCTGGAGTTATCGACAAAGCTAAGGAAGCGATAACTGAATGTGCAGAGGAACTAAAAGAGACTTTTTTTGATTTCGAGCTTTAATCTTTTCATTGCTCATACAATCGTTTCTTTGAGCACAAATAGGTGAGTAAATCATTATGAATAAGAACATTCTGCCAGCAAGCTTGTTAATGATCATAACGTTTGACGTCTCAGCACAGTGCTCAGAAACCAGGGCTAACGCTGAGAAAGTAAGTGGGTACGTGTACCTAGATGAAAATAAAAATTTGATCAAAGAAGAAGAAGATCGGGGTTTGCCAAATATTTCGGTCTCCAACGGCTGTAGCGTTATTCAAACTGACCAAAATGGCCGCTATGAGATCTCACTTGCCCCATTTGAAATTTTATTTATTTCGAAGCCCGCAAATTTTTCACTCCCCTTGGATGAGAATAATATCCCTAAATTTTTCTATCGGCACTATCCGGAAGGCACGCCTGCCCGAGTTGCTAATACTTCTGTGGAGTGGTTGTGGCCCGTGATAGCGCCAACCGGACCTCTTCCTGAATCCTTAAACTTCCCTGTCTTTGAGGCTGAGGAAGCGTCCTCGAAATTTACCGCACATGGCTTCGCAGACACTCAGGCACAATCAGAAATTGATCAAGACATGCTCAGGGAAGATCTGATAAATCCTCTAGTAAATAATCCCTACTCGGTTGAATTCGGCCTAACAGTCGGGGACGTGGTCTTCGACAAACTGGATCTATACGATCGACATAAAACAATGATGGGGCTAATAGGCATTCCTCAATGGTATTTGCCAGGCAACCATGACATTAACTTTGAATCACCCGATGCAAACTTTGCTAATGAAACGTACAAAATGCACTTCGGTCCCACCTACTACTCTTTCAATTATGGGAATGTTCATTTTGTAGCGCTAAACAATGTGGAATACGCTGGGGACGGCAACCAGTTTGATTGTGATCATCTGTCATATTGTCGAGGAGTTTACCGCGGGTATATTAGCCCAACCCAACTACAGTGGCTTCGTAACGATCTATCGCTGGTTGGAGAGGGAAAACTAATTGTGATTGCCACTCATATTCCTCTCTTAACTGAGGCAGATGATGGGGTTTCCGAGCGGATAACTGGGCCATATACCGAAAATTTTTCAGAGCTTTGGGATATTTTAGAACCATTCGAATATATCTATGGTCTTGCCGGACACGATACTAGCCACAGTTGGAAAGTTGAAATAAATCATGAGCATGGGTGGTCCGGTAAGCCATGGATCGCTCATACATTAGCCGAAGTTCGGGGGAGTGGCTGGATGAGAGGTCCTCAAGATCTCCGCCAAGTCAGGGACGCAATGATGCAAGATGGCAACCCTAACGGATTTTACGTCCTTCGCTTCGACGATACGAAATTGACTCCAGAATTTATTCCTTTTCCTTTCGGCCCAGACAGTGCGGGGCGACTTCGTGTAACACTTGAGCCAAACCTTACTAGTCCTGAAACTGGAAGCGTTAACCGAGGATATCTGACGGAACCAACAAAGGTTGTTGTAAACCTATTTGACGGGGGCGCTCGAGACTCAGTATGGGTATCCATCGACGGCTCAGCGAAAGAGCTCATGACCTATATCATTCGGACCGATCCTTTCGCGGAAATGCAGTATGAGAAGTTTCTGGATTCTGATGATGCCTATCCTGCTCCAGTTCGCTCAGCACACATTTGGGAGTATCCTTTGCCCACAGCTCTTGATAATGGTCTGCATTCGATTGTTATTACAGCCGAGGATGAATTTGGACAAGCCCAACGAGGTGCATTCACTTTTGAGATACTCGAGAATTAGTTAACCGACGCCGATTAAATCAGGCAAAAACTCATGCGCTTAGATTACTTAAACGACTCAGGGCATCTCTCAATAGAGCTTTTTTTTCATTATGGAAACTAATTTCGACTACATCATAGTTGGCGCAGGAACCGCAGGTTGCGTTCTAGCAAATAGACTTTCAGTCGACCCCAAAAATCGCGTGCTTTTAATCGAAGCGGGAAAGAAAGACGATTACTTTTGGATCGATATCCCGGTAGGTTATCTTTACACCATTGGAAATCCGAGAACGGACTGGTGTTACAAGACTGAATCGGATCCCGGCTTAAATGGTCGATCGATAGGCTACGCCCGTGGCAAAGTTTTAGGGGGCTGCTCTTCAATCAACGCGATGATTTACATGCGGGGACAAAAAACTGACTATGATCATTGGGAGTCTCTTGGAAATTCAGGGTGGGGTTGGGACGATATACTACCAATTTTTAAGTTGTCGGAAGACTATCAGCATGGCGCCGATGAATACCACGGTAGCGGCGGGGAAATGCGCGTTGAGGAACGCAGGGTCAACTGGGAGATACTGGACGCTTGGAGAGACGCCGCAGCGGAATGCGGTATTCCCAAGATTGAGGAATTTAATCGCGGCGACAACTTCGGTAACGCCTACTTCCAGATGAATCAACGCAGAGGGGTTCGTTGGAGTGCCACAAAAGCTTACTTGAGACCGGTGCAATCGAGACCAAACCTTACCATACTCACGGATACTCACGTTGATCAAGTAAAATTTAATAACTCCAACAACGGCTTAAGAGCGGTCGGGATAAAGGTTCGTCGGGAGGGGCTAGAATCGCAATATCTGTCTGCCGAGAGGGAAATAATTCTTTCCGCAGGAACTGTGGGATCACCGCAGATCTTGCAACTCTCCGGCATCGGGCCCAAGACACTTCTCAACAAAAATGGTGTCACAATATTAGCTGACCTCCCAGGCGTAGGAGAAAATCTCCACGACCACTTGCAGGTGCGAAGCGTCTATAAAGTCGAGAATACGGTAACCTTAAATCAAAGGGCCACATCCCTCTTTGGAAAAGCGTCAATGGGCCTAGAGTACTTCCTATTTAAAACAGGACCGTTGACTATGCCTCCCTCTCAATTAGGGGCTTTTGCGAAAAGCGATCCCCAACAAGAAACCGCAAATATAGAGTGGCACGTGCAACCTTTATCACTCGAAAAATTCGGCGATCCCCTGCATAAATTCAACGCTATTACTCCATCGGTGTGCAATCTACGCCCATCCAGTCGAGGCAACGTTCAAATAAGATCTAACGATTCCAGTGATTACCCAGCGATCCGACTAAACTATTTATCCACCGCGGATGATGAAAAAGTAGCGATAGAAGGGTTGCGGCTAACGCGAAAAATTATGCAAGCGAAAGCTCTCCAGCAATTTAATCCTCAAGAATGGAAGCCTGGAACCGAGATTCAAACCGAAGAGCAATTGCTAGAATCAGCCCGCAATCTTGGGACAACAATCTTTCATCCAGTCGGCACCTGTAAAATGGGTAATGATGAATTAGCCGTGGTTAATGACCGCCTGCAAGTTCATGGAGTAAAAAACCTTAGGGTGATTGACGCATCCATTATGCCTAGAATCACATCGGGAAACACGAACGCCCCAACTGTAATGATCGCGGAAAAAGGCGCGCAATTTATCCTCCAAGGCGCCTAATTTTAATAATCTGGGAGTATTTCTAATATTTCGGAAGGATATTTCTCAACAATTTAAAATTACAGGAGCCTTCATCGATTGTTTTGTTATTAAGTGTTTGCATTGTTGCTGCGGACTTGGCAACCTTAGAACTTGAGATCGGAAAAATAGGGGATTTACCATGAAAAACCAACTCAAAATGGCTCTTGCCAGCATATTTAGTCTCTCATTTTCAGCAATCGTTTCGAGTGCAGAACTTGAGCAAATAGGAACTTTTGACTTCCCAACTTCCGCTTCAGGCGAGGCCCAAAAGCACTTTACTTTAGGAGTCGGTTACCTTCACAGTTTTGGCTGGAAGCAAGCCCGCGGTGAATTTCGCAAAGCACAGGAAATTGATCCTGATTTTGCTCTTGCTTACTGGGGGGAATCTCTTACTTATAACCATCCTTTGATACCAGTTTTGCAAGACCCCGAGTCGCCAAAAGATACCCTAAATCGTCTTGGTGCAACATCTGAGGAGCGATTGTCAAAAGCGCCTACGAATCGAGAAAAAGGATTCGTAAGGGCAGCAGAAGCATTTGCCTTCACTGAAGGGTCGCTGGGAGACAAGAGGCTCGCATGGATGTATGCGATGTTGGATCTTTACGAAGATTTTCCAGAAGACCGAGAGGTTGCCGCATTTACGGCAGTATCTATGTTAAGCGGAGCAACTGTCTCGAAGGACGATAGGGTGCTGAATAATTTCCTGACAGAATCAGGCACTGAAATCAGCATGAGGGCAGGCGCGATAGCAATGGACTTATTCCGGGAAAATCCGAATCACCCTGGAGCCGCTCACTACATAATTCATTCTTTCGATCATCCTACCTATGCTCCTCTTGCGCTAACGGCAGCTGAAAAATATGCGAGCATTGCCCCCGCCGTCTCTCACGCACGGCATATGCCTACACACATCTTTATTCAACATGGGATGTGGGACAGGGTGTCCGAGTGGAATGACTCAGCTTTTCAGGCAGGCTGGGATCTTTGGGAACCAGGCGATGCCGCTGGCGATCAAAATCACTCGTCTGACTGGGGCCAGTATGGAGACCTCCAGCGAGGTGATTTTGAACGATCTAATTTGTGGATTACCAGAGCAGGCGAAGTCCTAGAAAAGAATGGCGACTCGAGATCAACGGGCACTCTCAAAACAATGAAAGCTCGACACATTATTGAAACCGAGCAGTGGGAGACCTACGAGTTAACAGATGCATTGAATGGTGATGAATTATTAGCGCTTGGTCTCAGCGCGGCAAACCTCGGAAATCTAACGCTTGCTCAGTCGGTGACAGACAGACTGGAAGAATTGTCCTCTCAGAGCCCTAACAACACGTCTCTCAACCTTATAAAACTGGAAGTATCAGCGTTAACTAAGTTTAAGCAAGGGCAGGAAGAGGATGCGATTTCGATGATTATGGATGCAGTCTCCATGGCTGAAAACCAATCACCACCTCGGGGAGCTGCTAGCCCTCTTAAGCCAGTGCACGAATTGGCGGGAGATATGTTGCTCGAGATGGGCGACCATAAAAAGGCAGCTGAACTTTATGAGGCCTCTTTAGGGCGGATGGCTAATCGACCAAGAGCCCTTTTGGGTGCGGCAAGAAGTTACGCTGGGCTAAACGATAGCCAAAATGCCCGTCAAAGTTATCAAGCTTTTCATAGCCTATGGCAAGATAATAGCCTTACAGAAGTATCCGAAGCCAAGCGCTATCTTGGCCTGTAAGCAATAAGGAGCACTTATGCCGGATAAAGTTTTTGAGAAAGCAGCGGCCAATGGACTAATTAGCCGAAGACACCTTCTCGGGCTCGGAGTTTCCTCAACCGGCCTAGCTTTATCCGGAGCGGCTGTTGGCGCCGACTCTGGGATAAGTTTCCAAATTCCAACGTGGTCTCGTCAACCTGGTCCCGGAGCTAGCGCATACGGAGCTCGCTCCACATATGCCGAAAATCTTGAGAGGCTGGCTGGACAGCCAAACCCAACTTACCCTGGTGGAGGTGCATCGCGATCTCCCCTACAACATTTGCAAGGGACAATTACACCGAACAGCTTACATTTCGAAAGGCATCATGCCGGCATCCCAAACATTGACCCTTCTCAGCACAACCTAGTTATAAACGGTCTCGTCAGACAACCATTAGTATTTCGTTATGAGGATCTTTTAAAGTATCAAATGGTCAGTCACATACATTTCCTTGAGTGCTCAGGCAACAGCGGGGCCCTGATGCGGGGCGAGGTGGGTGGCTCTGCTCAAAGTTTGCATGGGCTAGTATCCTGTGCGGAATGGACAGGTATTCCCTTATCTACCTTATTGGATGAAGCAGGAACACTCCCTGAGGCAAAATGGGTGGCGGCAGTCGGTGCCGACGCGGCGAGCATGGGAAGGTCAGTCCCCCTATCAAAGGCTCTGGATGATGTCATGGTAGCTCTATATCAAAATGGGGAGGCTGTCAGACCGGAACAAGGTTATCCGATGCGTTTATTCTGCCCAGGGTGGGAGGGCAATATCAGCGTCAAATGGCTAACTCAGTTAAAACTCACGGCTGAACCGGCCCAATTCCGAGATGAGACAAGCAAGTACACCGACACCATGCCAGATAGATCAAGTTATCAGTTCACCTTCCCTATGGGAACAAAGTCCCTCATCACTTCACCATCAGGAGAGATGACTCTGGAAAGAAAAGGAATTTACCAAGTAACGGGTATCGCTTGGAGTGGTGGAGGAAGCATTAGAAAAGTAGAGGTTAGCGCTGATGGTGGCGAGACTTGGGCTGAAGCGGCGATTCAAGGGCATCAGCTAGATAGGGCTCTCACCCGTTTCACCATTCCTTGGGAGTGGAGTGGAGGGAAAGCAGTGTTACAGAGCCGCGCCACGGACAGCCAAGGCAACGTGCAACCAACGCGTAATGCATTGATTGCGCAAAAGGGCACGCTCAGTTTTTACCATACGCCTTGTATTCAAAGTTGGGGCGTAAATGATCAGGGTGAGGTAACAAATATTTATGTATAAAAAGTTCCTTTTGTCAGCGCTTTTGCTAGTTGCCTCCACCCACACACTGGTTGTCAGTTCTCAGGAAGGGGTAAAATTAGGTGTCCCGATAAGTGAGGGAGACCTGACGCAGTTCGATCTGATCGCAGGCCCAGATGGTTCAGGATTCCCTGCCGGCAGCGGCACAGCCAGGCAGGGTAAAGAGGTATATGACAGGAATTGCGCGGTCTGCCACGGAACCAATGGTGAGGGAACCTCGGGCAATACCATTATTGTTGGCGGAAACATGAAATCGGAAGGCCCTCCCCTTAGGACAGTAGGGAGTTATTGGCCTCATGCAAGCACTCTGTTCGATTTTATTCGCCGAGCAATGCCTGCAATTGCCCCTAAATCGCTCACTAACCAACAGGTTTATCAGGTTACCGCCTATGTTCTATACATGAACAACATCATCGCGCAGGATGCTGAAATTGATGCCACCAGCCTCAATGATATCGAAATGCCAAATGCCGATGGCTTCATAGACCGAAGCCACATCCAATAAGGTTTTCAAAACCATCCTCGATTCAAGCGCTCTCCCTTTGCCGGGCAGATCTTTTCCAAACCTTTATAATGCAATAAATTGAAACCCAGTCTTGCGCTCGATCATATGGCAATTTAAATTCCCAGCTGAAATGCAATCAGTTCTAGAAAACCAGAAAAAACGGAATGGGGAACTACAGAAGAATAGATTAATAATTGATTTAAATTAAAAATAGTCTAATACTTTCTGAGTATATTTGAATTGAATATTTAGCATTAAAAAGATTTGTCTTTACTTCCTTTTGAAAATTATTTTGTTAATGTAATA
>JAQWOJ010000050.1 GCA_029245905.1 Gammaproteobacteria bacterium | reverse complement strand
GGGAATGGAGCCATACATACTAGGAGCTTACTCAGCTCCTGGACACAATCAAGACGACTTAAAATTGCGAACCGAATTAGCCAGCCCAGTTCAAAATAAAATATTTTTTGCCGGCGAGGCAACAAGTGTCCTAGAGTATGCATTTACTCATGGTGCTTTAAACACAGGGCTAAGAGAAGCCAAAAAAATTAAAGAATTATATCCATTAGATCTACAATCTTACCCAGTAACGGTTATAAACAACTCCGTTACTGTCGAGTCAATAGAAATATAATAAAAACATTGGAGAGAAATTTTTCTGACTCAAAGGCGGGTCAGAAGATACTAATTGCATCTCCTGAAAAAATTACGAACTATATTCAAAATATCTAAAGGAAAAGCTAGGCCCTCAAGGGAATTGAGATTAGATTTTGCACTCCAAGAACGGGTAGACAACACTTGGCCAGTGACCACTGGTATCTTTTTAAGACAAGCGATAGAGGAACAAGAAAATCAGCTACCTTATTGGAGGTTAATTGATGACTGTCATCCTGTGGTAAAAAAACTTGAATTAAACCGTGAAGAGATCAGAAGGTTAAGAGTCTTAGAGGGTTTGGAATGAAGAAAAACTAAATGGACTTTATTATGAGGTTTCACAAACCAACAAGCAGACACCGTCGCGGTAGCGTTAAAAGAGCCCATAAGTTTTAAAGCAGCGACCTCCGCCGCGCTTAACTTTTCGTCGCCTGCTAGTGGTTTATATGGGAAAAGCAGAAGCAAGCTATTGCCTCTGCTTTTCTTACTAGATTAGTTGTCTAATTTAAAAACATATAGTTGACCACCTTCAGGAATAGAAACGTCGCCTCCAGCTAAGCCTGCGATACTTTGGAAGTTGCCGGACGCAATTGCAACATAGGCTTCACCGTCTAGCTCATATGCGATGGGTTGACTGCGAACTCCACCACCAAGGCGCTTACGCCAAACCACCTCTCCAGTTTCTGCATCCAAGCCAATAGCATGACCTGTTTGACTCCCTGTGAACACTAATCCACCTGCCGTGCTAAGAGTCCCGGCCATCATTGGTTGCGGGTCGTGATATCTCCATGCGATATCGCCAGTGCTGTAATCGACGGCTGATATATGCCCATACGCAGCCCAATTTCCGTCCTCATCCGGTTCTAGGTCAACAGGGATGGGAAGTCCTCCAAAAAAAAGCTGCCCCTCAACGTGCATGCTGATACCTTTCTGCATCAACTGGCAGCTTTCGATTACTGGTATAAAGGCTAGACCGAGCTCTGGGTTGAGCGATCCTGAAACGGCCCCGTTCATGCCTCCAAAAATTCCGGGGCAAACGCGGAATGTCGGCTCTTCATTTGGCATTGCATCGGGGTTAACGACAGGTCTACCGTTTGGCTCCATCGAATCCGCCCAGTTTAATTGTTCCATATAGCTAGTGGCGCGAATGAATTCCCCATTAGTCCTATTTATGGCGTAGAAGAACCCGTTTCGGTTTGCTTGAACCAACGCTTTAGTGGTTTCCCCATCCTCGACAATATCAGCTTGAAACAAGTGAGAATTCCCATCGTAGTCCCATACGTCATGCGGGGTGAATTGATAATACCAGACTCTTTCGCCTGTATCGGGGTTTATTGCGAGGACACTATCTGAAAAAAGATTATCGCCTAGCCGAGCATCTCCATTCCAGTCCGGAGACGGATTGCCTGTCGTCCAGTAAACTAAATTTAACTCTGCGTCATAGGTACCGATTGTCCAAGCGGGGGCTCCCCCAGTTTCATAAGAGTTGCCTGACCATGTCTCATATCCAGGCTCCCCTTCTGCGGGGACCGTGTAGTGTCTCCACACTCTTTCGCCGGTATTTATATTATAGGCATCAAAGAAACCACGAATCCCAAACTCACCACCACCAACTCCAATGATAGCAAGGTCTTTTACAATCAAAGGCGCCGAAGTCGCGCTAAATCCTCTGAAATATTCGATGATTTCAGAATCCCATAATTTTTCGCCACTGAATCTATCAAAGGCCATTATTCTGGAATCTAATGTGGCCATAAAAATTTTATCGCCGTGAATTGATGCTCCGCGGTTAGCAGGGCCGCAACACAACCGAAGATCTTCTGGTTGCTGATGATCGTAGCGCCAGTACATTTGGCCGGTTCGAGCATCAAGTGCCATCAAGCGATTGTACGATGTGGTTACATACATTATCCCATCGTAAACCAGCGGAGAGACGGAAAATTGGCCAAGTGTGCCCGAAGGAAAACCCCACTCAAACTTTAGGTTATCTACGTTTTCAACGGATAATTGCTCAATAGGGCTATGTCTGTTGTTGCTATAGTCTCCACCAAACTGAATCCAATTTCGCCCCGCCGCTGCGCTTTGGGGCTCCAAAAGCATTTCGTCGGTGACCGGCCCCTCACCATCCCCTATTGGCCGCTCGTTGGTCCAATGTGTTGTCGTAATTTCCAAGGCTTCCCCAACATCGTCGGCGTTAAACGTAGGAGCGCTTTCTGGTATTTCGGATAACGTGGGGTTTGCTTCTTGCTCGGCGGGTGTGCAACTGTAAGCGAATAATGCGTATAGCACTATGAAAAAAATCTTACCGTAATTAGACATGTAAAGTGACCTCATTTGTAATTTATCTCTAAGCTAATAATCCCTTATAAAAACGATCGATCAAAATCTATGCCCTACTTCTAGTATTTCGCGGGCATTTGGATAGAAATTTTATGTTCTCTAGGCGCATTCCGTTCTATTTGATTTTAGAAATGCTATGACCTTCCAGAGATCATCTTCTCCTTCTGGGAAGTTGGACCCGAAAGCTATCATTCTTGTATCTGGGACGCCGTTTGTGACTGTATTAAAAATCTGTTGGTCAGTACCGCCGTGCTTCCACTCACAATCAAATAGATAGACCGCGTCTGTTGGCTCGGGTGTTAATTTATGGCAATAGCCAGCACACGTTCCAACGAATATTGAACGACCCCTCTGCACAGCGATCGGGTCAGATAAAAACTCATCGGCCTTGGACGGCATTTCTGATTGAGATCCGCAGCCAATTAATAAAATTGGAAGACAGCTGAGTGAAACAAGCTTTTTAATCGTCGTCATATCTATTTTACTACCTCTTTCTACAATCCTTGAAAGGACTTAACTTGTCCCACGCCCAATATATATATACCTCTAGGCCGACGCAAAGTAAATTGACAATATGTTGTAGAATATAATCTACAACTGCGCTGCTTGCTAAAAGATCGCCTTAAAATTAGGGTTCGAACATATGCTTTACAGTCTGTGGGAAGCAGTCTTCACCGGCAGGCTCGGGTTTACTGATGTCCTTATCAGCTCTCCTAAAGCACAAAACAACTAGTACCGAATAACAGAATAATACTGCAAGCAACAACCTTAATACCATAAAAAGGCTAAATCAATACTTTAGAGCACCATATAACGGCTATTGATATTTAGACATGCTTAATTTGATGATAGGTTCCGCAGTGCTCTCTGACTTTTCTCTAACCGTTTGAGATGCTCTTTCAATAGTGGTTTTCGATGGCGTGCCACGCCTGTGGCCAGAACGTCAATTACTACGAGGTGTGCGATTCTAGAAGAGACTGGAGTGAACCACTCAAGATTTTCTTCCGTGTCCACATAGATTGCTAGATTACACAGCCTGGACAGAGAAGTATTCTGTGGTGCTAATCCAAGCACAACGGCTCCGGCTTCTCTTGCCAAGTTCACGCTTTGGAGTAGTGCTTGCGTCTCACCCGACTGAGAAATAGCTACCACGACGTCGTTTTTACCCAGTGAAATAGCGGACATATGTTGTATATGTGGATCTGTATATGCCGCAGTGGACAGCTGTAACCGGAAAAATTTATGTTGAGCATCTGCCGCGACAGATCCAGACGCCCCAAAGCCATAGAATTCTACTCTCCTTGCATTACTTATTGTATTTATTGCCTGTTCTAAAACGTCCGGGTTTATGTCGTCCCTAACAGTTAGCAAAGAACCTACCGTAGTATCAAAAACCTTATTACGCAGATCCGCAACAGTGTCTTTATCGTCGACCGCAAATTGCGTATAAACAGAACCTAGCCCGAGCTGCTGCGCAAGTTGTAACTTAAAGGACTGAAAGCCATCAAACCCTAAAGCTTTACAGAAACGGATCACAGTTGGCTCACTAACCCCTGATTGCGAGGCTAGGTCAACTATTCGCATTTTTATCACCGCATTTGCGTTTGCTAACACAAAAGTGGCGACTTTCGTCTCGGACTTCCTGAGCGTCGCCTGATTTTCAGTGATCCGACGGATGAGATTAGGTGAATTCAAGTGGCGCCTGTAACATTATGAGTTGGCCTCATGCTACTTAATTTCATCAATTCAAGCCAATAGAATTAAAATGAAAGAACCTACCGTTAGTTTTGTAACTTCGATTGAAGAAATTGGCAGAGATAACTGGAATGCCTTATCAGGAACAAATAATCCATTTATCCGATACGAATTTCTTCACGCCTTGGAATCTACAGGATGCACGACCAAAGCAACCGGCTGGCAACCAATGCATGTCTGTATCTCCGAAGAGCCTACTAACGGGCGAGCAAATAAGCAGCTTATAGCTGTGATGCCACTTTATCTGAAAAACAACTCCTGGGGTGAATATGTATTTGATTGGTCCTGGGCCGAGGCTTATTCGAAGCATGGACTGGCTTACTATCCTAAATTAGTTACATCTATTCCTTTTACCCCATCGGCGGGTCCTCGGGTTTGCACTGGAGATGGTAACCAAGATGCCGACTTGATAGCTCTCATTTTTGAAAACGTAAAAGCAAGAGCAGTAAAGCTAGGTGCCTCTTCCTGGCACATTTTATTTCCAGCAGAAAAAGAGCATCATTACTTCAATGAGCTGAAAATTCACTCGCGCATCGCCACCCAATTTCATTGGTATAATAAAGGGTACAAAAATTTCGACAACTTCTTAGACGCTTTAAACTCAAGGAAGAGAAAAGCCATAAGAAAGGAACGCGATCAAATTAAGAAGCAAGGGATTACCTTTCGTATTACAGAGGGCAAAGCAATAAGCGAGGAGCAGTGGGCCAACTTTTACCTTTTTTACCAGACAACGTACTTAAAACGAGGTATGCAAGGATATTTAGAAATGGATTTTTTTCTAGAGGTCGCTAGAACTATACCGGATCATATTTTTCTTATTAGCGCGCTATATGATGAAAAAGAAATTGCCGCAGCGTTATTTTTTAAGAGTGATCAGCAATTATTTGGTAGGTACTGGGGTAGCCGATTTGATCAACAGTTTCTTCATTTCGAGACTTGTTATTATCAGGGCCAGGAATACGCAATCAAAGAAGGCTTACTCTCTTTCGATTCTGGGGCGCAAGGTGAGCATAAAATTCAGAGAGGATTCGAACCAATTTTTACTTACTCAAACCACTGGATAGAGGATGAGAAATTTTCTGATGCAATCGCTGATTTCCTGAAGCAGGAAGCCAAGCATACCGGGCGCTATAAAGCAGATGCCGAAACTCTTTTACCATTTAAAAAAATAAGTGATTAATTATTCCCAATAAATCTATGGTAAGTTAAGACATGAATATAGTATTAAGATCTCTAGGGGCAATCTTCATATTTCTGTTTCTAACTATTGGCCTCGCTTGGGCGGTAGGTTTTGAACCGAAAGATCAGCGACCCGGGCTTTGGTTGAAAGGTAATTTGGTTGAGGTCCCAGTGATTGATTGGTCATTTACCGATAGCGTGAAGGAAATCCATATAGAAACAAAAACGCGGTATTTCATTCCCCACTCCGTAACGACATACAGCACAACTCATAGCAACCAGTTTTACATTATGTCCGCGTATTATGAAGGGGGCTCCTTCCCCAATGCCCGCGGATGGAATCGCAATATAGTTCGTGATCCAAGAGTGCGAATAAAGGTTGGTCGCCAACTATTTAACCAAACGGTTAGCTACGTCAGCGACGAATCTATACGCAAGAGCGTCTATCAATCATTCGTTTCGAAATATCCAGAATGGGCTAGTCCAGGAATTAAAAATGTCCACATGCTTTTAGTCGGGCCGGCTAGTTAGTTTTGGCGTACACCAATAGCTGATTATTTGCGGGCATGTCGTTATCCTCAACAAGCACAAGTCCGGCTTCTTGGGCTAAAGTGTTAATTAACTCAAAACTTCTTATGCCGCTGTTTGAGTTTCGCGCTTTTAGCCAGTTATCAAACTCTGCGTTACTTTCTGTCGTAAATTTACCTTTATATCTGAAAGGGCCATAGATTAACACTAGCCCGGAATTTTTAAGAACTCGAGGTATTCCAACAAAGAAATTTTTAACAGACTTCTCTGACATTATATGCAAACTATTCGCGGTGAAGATCAATTCATACTTATCTTTACTCCATACCGCATTATCAACATTAATGGCCATTGCGTTTGGGAGATTTGGTAGTCGCGATTCTTCTATACGAAGATTAAGGGAGTATAAATTCTCTAGAATATCTGAGCTTTGCCACACTAGATCGCGGAATTGCTCGGCAAAGAATACTGCATGCTGCCCTGAGCCACTGCCGACTTCTAAAACGGTTTTTTGTTTTGTTATGTGTTTCTGAAGAACGTTTAAGATCGGCGTTTTATTCTTTTCACAAGCTTCGCTAAAGGGGAGTTGTGATTTCACGTTTGATTTATTGCGACTGTTCTCGTTTGAATACAAGTGTAGTTTCATCAGATTCAGAACTGAAAAAGCTATAGCCGTTGACATCGAATTTAATTAATTCTTCTGGAGACTTTATTTTATTCTTGATAATGAATGCTGCCATTTCCCCACGAGCCTTTTTCGCGAAAAAGCTAATCACACGGTATTTTCCATTTGACCAGTCTTTGAATTGGGGAGTGATTACTTTTGCTGATAATTTGTCTGCATTAATAGAAGAAAAGTACTCGTTACTTGCTAAATTAACGAGATATCTTTTACTGCTCTCTTCTAAATCTTGATTAAGACTCGATGTTATCTTTGAGCCCCAAAATTCATATAGATTTTTTGTTTTACCTACACTGATCTGTCTGCCCATCTCTAAGCGGTATGCCTGCATTAAATCCAATGGCCTTAACACGCCATATAAACCAGATAAAATACGTAAATGCTTTTGTGCGAAATTTAGGTTAGCTATATTAAATTGATCCGCTTTAAGCCCAAGATAAACATCACCTTTAAAAGCAAAAATTGCCTGTCTAGCATTTTCCAATGTGAATGGCGTGGTCCAGTCATTAAAACGCTGAAAATTTTCTAGGGCTAACTTATCGCTGATATTCATCAGTGATGATAGTTGTGGAGGGGATAATTGGCGAAGATTTTTTACTAAACTCGAGGCCTCCTTTATAAAAAGCGGCTTAGAGTGCTTAGTTGTTTTAACTTCGGAATCGAAATCTAAAGATTTGGCGGGAGAAATGACTGTTAACATAAAATTACATGTCTTATTTAATATAAAGTTATAAGGCTCACCCCTGAGCGTCGAACTCTGTCCACCATTCTAGCGGTGTTGCTCCATCCTCAGGGTCATAGACGTTCCCATAATACCAAATCACTTCAGGATAATCTTTACAAACGTCATCTAAGGCTAGCTCGATGACTTGGAAGCCAATCGATACGTGAATGGTATAAACCAACGCCCGTTGATTTTTAAGATCCAAACAACCCCCTAGTTTTTCTAGTTTTGAGGACAATACCTCCTCTAGGGCCCCTAGGTCATCTCGACCGAACAAACGAATTGACAGGTTGCCGCTCCGTTTTATCAGCTCATATTCTGCCGTATCGGGATTGATGGCACGCAATATATCCCCGGCTGCAAGATTACGCGTTAGTAGCGGAGATTTCATTAGTCTTACGTGGTTCGGATTATTCGCAATGAATTCAACTTCTAGGCTCTCAAATACAGGTTCACCTTTGTCGTTTGTCCCTGCTAGAAAGGGCATTTCTGTTTTGTCTAAGTTTCTCACTTTTTGATCCGATTAGTTTACGTAGTCAAATACAGGTTAAGCTATGTCTACGATAGCCGTTTATAAGAAGATATAATTGAGGATTGAGATGATAGAGCGCTTGCAAAGAATTGCTAGCTTTTTAGCGAAAATTCGCTTTGTGATCATAATTTTAGGTACTTTTAGCTTTCTTGTATTAGTAATTAGTTTCATTGATAACCCTTGGTTCGATAGTGAGCTATGGTCAATACCGAGCTTATTGCTTTTTTGTTGGTCGCTAGCGTTGTTCAGTTTAGAAGAGCTTTTCGTCGGAGTACCAAAAAAGCTAGATAAAGGTGCTTCTTGGCATTCTAGAATATGGAATACGATGCGCCGATTTGGGCTAAGGGTCCTAGGCTTAGCATTTATAATACTGAGTACAGCGCTGTTGGTATTAAGTTATCAGTTGTTGAGAACCTGGTTCATGGATTAAACATGGTATAAGTCCGCTCGCGATTATTATGTGTTATGCGATAATGAAAGTATGATCACAAAATTGTCCACATTAGTAATTGGAATTATCGAAAGAATCATTGATAAGTTGGGACGAATGGGCTCTTGGTTCACGCTGGTGATGGTGCTGGTAATGGTTCTCATAGTGTTACTTCGTTACTTATTCCAAGTGGGATCTATCGCGCTGCAAGAAACGATAACTTACCTTAACGCGCTAATCTTTACCTTTGGGGTTGCCTATACATTAAAAGAGGACGCTCATGTCCGGGTGGACGTTGCATACAACCGCTTTAGCGAGAGGACAAGAGCCCTGATTGACACGGTTGGCAGTTTAATCCTCTTACCGCTGACGACTGGTTTTATCCTCTGGTCTGGTTGGGATTACGTCGCCGTTTCTTGGCAGATTCGGGAAGGGTCAGCCGAATCCAGTGGGCTGCCTTTTGTCTATATTTTAAAATCCGCTATCTTGGTAATCCCATTATTAATGTTAATTCAGGGTGTTGCAGAGTTTTTGAAATCCAGTAATACATTGCGCAAAGCTTAAGTATGGTTGAAATTTTGCCATTACTCCTCTTTATGACGGTATGCTTTTGCCTAATCGCGGGCTACCCCGTCGCATTAACCCTCGCTGGGGTTTCATTGCTGTTTGCGGGATTTGGAGTTTTGATTGGTGTTTTTGACACTGCCTACACTGCGCTAATCCCCAATCGTATTTTTGGCATATTGGTTAACCAAAATTTGTTTGCTGTTCCCTTATTTGTCTTCATGGGATCTATGCTTGAGAAATCTCGGATAGCGGAGAGCCTCTTAAAGAACATGGGGTTGATTTTTGGCCGCCTTCCTGGGGGGCTAGGAATCTCCGTGATATTAGTTGGTATGCTTTTAGCCGCTAGTACCGGCATAGTTGGCGCAACGGTAGTAACTATGGGGATTTTGTCATTACCTACGATGCTTAACGCAGGGTACCGCCCATCACTAGCTTGTGGAACAGTGTGTGCGACTGGGACCCTGGGCCAAATCGTTCCGCCCTCTATTTGTTTAGTTCTACTAGGGGAGGTAATTTCTAATGCATACCAGCAGTCGCAATTAAATGCTGGGGTTTTTGCTCCTGAATTTGTATCAACTGGTGATCTGTTTGCTGGCGCGATTATTCCTAGTCTTTTGCTTGTTTTTGCTTATGCAACTTATGTCCTTGGAATCGCGATAACTCGCCCAAAGGACGCGCCTTCCCTTGAGGATCAAAGTTTTAGTCTAAGCAAAAAAGAATTAGTAGCGGCAGTTTTTAAGGGATTCTTCCCACCAATAATTTTGATGGTTGCGGTGCTAGGTTCAATTCTTCTCGGAATAGCGACGCCTACAGAGGCCTCCAGTGTGGGGGCTTTAGGAGCGATATTACTGGCCCTTGCTAAAAGAAAATTATCTTTGGCGGTTCTCCATGAGGTTTCCATCGAAACAATGAAAATTACTTCGATGGTTTATCTAATACTTGTTGGCGCTACTATATTTTCTTCAATTTTTCGAGGTTTTGGGGGTGAGGAGCTTATAGAAGCTTTTCTAAATGATCTTCCTGGAGGTGTCTTCTCTGCGACACTGGCGGTGATGCTATTAATATTTTTACTTGGATTTATCCTAGATTTTATTGAGATTACATTTATGATAGTCCCTCTAGTAGGGCCAGTGTTATTAACAATGGGCTTGGATCCTATATGGCTGGGCGTTATGATAGCAGTCAATTTACAAACATCTTTTCTCACGCCACCTTTCGGATTTTCCTTATTCTATTTGCGCAGTGTGGTTCCAGAATCTGTGAACACCACAGATATTTACCGAGGAGTTATACCTTTCATAATCCTTCAGCTTCTTTTACTTTTGCTGTTGGCGTTGCAGCCTGGTTTGGTGACTTGGCTTCCTTCTATCCTTAACTAGCAAGCAAGCAAGCATGATAAGACCTACCTGACTTTCTTTTCAATCTGCCGGCAGTTTTCTCGCTTCTATAAAAGCCTCTTCCGCAATTCTGTTATAGCTTATCACTCCGTCCTTAAAGTTTTTCCAAGACTCATAAACTCTTGCGGTGTTATTGTCTTCTTGCGCTAACTCAATAATAACCTCGTCGGAAATTCTGCGAAGTTCAATGAGAACATCATCTGGCAACCTCCGGATTTGGACGCCATGAAGATCTACTAACGCAGTTAATGCTTCGTTGTTTTTTGCTGTAAGTTCGTCTAATAACAACTGATTCATGACCTCTGATCCCGCCATAAGTATCTCTTGTAAATCAAGGGGCAACGATTCGAACTTTTCTTTATTAAATATAGTTTCTAAAGTAGAGCCCGGTTCGTGCCATCCAGGATAATAGTAATAATCTGCAACATCGTAATAACCCGCTGCCAGATCATTATATGGGCTAACAAACTCAGTAGCATCGAGCGCCCCGGTTTGCAGTGCGGTAAAAACTTCACTTACTTGCATGGTGACTGGGATACCTCCAGCCCTTCGGAATACTTCTCCGCCAAGGCTTGGTATGCGCATCTTTAAGCCTTGAATATCTTGCAATGAGTTTATTTCCCTATTAAACCAACCAAACATCTGAACGCCAGAGTTGCCACCTCTCACTGGTATAAGATTAAAAGGAGCATAGAGCTCGCGCCAGAGCTCGTTACCCCCGCCGAACTTGAGCCAACTATCTTGTTCATAACTTGTCATTCCGAATGGTATAGAAGAGAAAAAAGGTGTGGCGGGAATCTTTCCTTGCCAGTAATAAGCTCCAGAGTGCCCGATTTCTGCTACCCCTTGAGACACTGCGTCAAATACCTCAAGTCCTCCGACCAATTCGTTAGCGCCATAAACTCGTATCTTCATACGGCCGTTACTCATCCTATCTACTATTTCTGCGAAGTATTCTGGAGAGGTTCCGAGGGCAGGCAAATTCTTCGGCCACGACGTGATCATTTTCCACTCATAAACGTTTTCGGATGCTTCTGGAAATTGATTTACGCTTTTAGGTAGGGTTGTTTCACCACATGACATTAGGATTAAGCTAAAATTCAGGTATAGGGATACTTTAGTAGTTTTTAGCATTAATCGGGGCTTAAATAATTGCATAATGGGGGTTAACTGAGAGGCTTTAATTTAGCATAAGAAAGGACCAACCACTTACTACCAGAAGTGTCAAAATTTACCTGTACTCGTGCATTGTTGCCTTGACCTTCGTAGTTTAGGACTACACCCTCACCGAACTTGCCATGAGCAACGCGCTGTCCAAGAGACAATTCGGTTTGTGGGACCTCGATCTGTCCAGTGACTCGCAGATGTGATCCGCTGTTTTTCGACTTTGATGAGCCAGCCGTCCGTATCGTCGTTTTTAAACGTATTTCGTCGACTAATTCTTGCGGGATTTCATTAATAAATCTTGAAGGCCGACATAAGATGACGTCCCCATGAAGTCGTCGAGACTCGGCATGACTCATGTAAAGTTTATTCTTCGCTCTTGTAATCCCCACGTAACAAAGTCTTCTTTCCTCTTCAAGCCCGCTAATATTATCCATAGACATCTTATGGGGGAACAACCCTTCTTCCATCCCGGCTAAGAAGACGAGATTAAACTCTAGGCCTTTTGCTGAGTGCAATGTCATAAGTTGCACGGCGTCTTCATTTTCGCTTGCTTGTGTATCACCAGAATCTAAAGAGGCCTGATCTAAAAAGGCAGTGAGGAAGTCCTTTGCGGTCAGATCAATACCTTTTCCTTCTTCTGCTACGAGCTCGGCATCGTCGAAATTACCGCAAGCGGTGACTAACTCTTCAAGATTTTCTATACGGCTTCGAGCTTTTTCTCCACCTTCCTTCTCGTGATGCTTTATAAGGCCGCTCTGCATAATTATATGCTCTGCTTTTTGATGCAATTCCATATTCGAGGAAGCAGAATCTAACTCATCAATTAACTTCATAAATGCAAGCAGAGCATTGGTCGCTCTCGAAGATAATATGCTTTCATTGATACATTTTGTACAAGCCTGCCATAAGGAACAATTGTTTTCTCTCGCGACACTGCGAGCCATATCTATAGTCCTTCCTCCAATACCCCTGGTTGGAATATTTATAATGCGTTCGATCGCAGTGTCGTCATCTCGATTTACTAATAAACGCAGGTAAGCAAGGGCGTTTTTTATTTCGAGCCGCTCATAGAATCGGTGGCCGCCGTAAATGACGTATGGCATACCCACCCGCAATAAAGCATCCTCTAATTCTCGCGATTGTGCATTAGAACGATATAGAATCGCACTATCGCTACGGTGATTTCCCCCGTTAGACCAATCTTGTAACCGATCAACTATAAACCTTGCTTCATCTTGCTCATTGAAAGCCTCATAGAGACTGATTTGTTCTCCTTCTGATCCGTCGGTCCAAAGATTTTTCCCTAACCTACTATGGTTATTAGAAATCAATTTGTTTGCAGCATTTAGAATTGTTGAAGTAGACCGATAATTTTGCTCTAAACGAACAATGTCCGCGTCAGGGAAATCTACGTTAAATTTCTGAATATTTTCGATTTTTGCGCCTCGCCAACCATAGATTGACTGATCGTCATCTCCGACCACCATCATTTGGTTTTGATTTCCAGCAAGGACGCGAAGCCAAGCGTACTGGATTGAATTGGTATCTTGGAATTCATCTACCAGGATGAATTGGAAACGTTTTTGATAGTGCTCGAGGATTTCAGGATTATGCAACCAAAGCTCATGAGCTCGAAGTAGAATTTCCCCAAAGTCAATCATACCGCCTCTCTCGCAGGCGTCTTCGTATGTCTTGTAGATCGTTAAAAGAGTTTTCGTATACTCATCTTCAAAGTGCTCGACGTTCTTCGCCCGCAGTCCTTCATCTTTTTGGGAATTGATGTACCATTGACACTGCTTTGCTGGCCACCTTTCTTCGTCGATGTTTGATGATCTTAGTAGTCGCTTAATTAGCCGAAGTTGGTCATCCGCATCAAGAATTTGAAAATCTTGTGGGAGGCGAGCTTCTCTCCAATGTGACCGAAGGAGTCTATGAGCTAAACCGTGAAATGTGCCCACCCACATTCGACTGCTGGGCTGGCCTAAAATTTCTTCAATTCTGCCGCGCATCTCTCTTGCTGCTTTATTTGTAAAGGTGACAGCTAGTATCGCAAATGGTGAAATGTTTTCTGCCTGAATAAGCCAAGCGATCCGATGCACGAGCACGCGGGTTTTACCACTGCCGGCGCCAGCAAGCACAAGCAAATTATTCGCTGGGCTGGCAACCGCATTTCGTTGATCATCATTAAGTGGGCTGAGAATGTGGGAAACTTCCATGGGGACCTATTCTATCAAAATGTGACCACGGCGCATGTCAATTCGTATTAAATTTAGGAAGGTTTAAGGATTGAATTGGCTACTTAGAGAATGGCGTTTAATTTGCTAGAATAGGGACCTGTATCTCGCCGTCAAGTTATTTGAGTATGTAGTAGGAGATTTTTATGTCTGTTAGAGCGGATGATGTGCCATTCAACTGGCAGGATCCTTTTTTATTGGAAGAGCAATTATCTGAAGAAGAGCGGATGGTTCGCGACACTGCGAAGCAGTATGCGCAGAATAAGTTATTGCCGAGAGTTAGAGATGCTTATCGTAACGAGCAAACAGATCCCGAAATTTTCACTGAAATGGGTTCGCTTGGCTTGCTTGGACCTATGATCGAAGGTCATGGCTGTGCAGGCATGAATTATGTCTGTTATGGCTTAATTGCTCGGGAGATAGAAGCTGTTGATTCTGGTTATCGCTCCATGATGTCGGTGCAATCCAGCTTAGTAATGCATCCGATTAATACCTTCGGAAGCGAGAGTCAGAAGGAGAGATATTTGCCTAAATTGGCGACGGGAGAATTTATCGGTTGCTTCGGCTTAACCGAGCCCGATCACGGGTCGGATCCTGGCGGGATGAACACCCGCGCGAGAGCAGTAACTGGGGGCTATAGTATTTCCGGCGCTAAAAATTGGATAAGCAATTCGCCAATCGCTGATATTTTTATTGTTTGGGCGAAAGATGCTGAAGGTGTTATTTCTGGTTTTATATTAGAGAAGGGTATGGAGGGGCTAAGCGCCCCTAAAATCGAAGGCAAATTAGCTCTTCGTGCTTCAGTGACTGGCGAGATTGTGATGGACGAAGTGTTTGTTCCAGAAGAAAACAAACTACCAGGCGCTAGTGGTCTTAATGGCCCGTTCAGCTGTCTTAATTCAGCTCGTTTGGGAATAGCCTGGGGTTCGCTTGGCGCAGCGGAAACCTGTTGGCACAGCGCATTAAAGTACACTGTGGACAGGAAGCAATTTGGTCGGCCGCTCGCGGCAAATCAATTAATCCAAAAGAAATTAGCGCAAATGCAGACCGATATAAGTTTGGGCTTGCAAGGTTGCTTGCAAGCCTCTCGGCTAAAAGATTTGGGAAAGCTTGCCCCTCCATTAATTTCGCTACTTAAAAGAAATTCATGCCTGAAAGCTCTTGATGCTGCCAGAGAAGCAAGAGACATGCTTGGTGGTAACGGTATTTCAGATGAATATCCGATTATGAGGCACTCGCAGAATCTAGAGGTTGTTAATACTTATGAAGGGACCCAGGATATTCACGCACTAATACTCGGGAGAACTCAAACCGGGATTCAGGCTTTTACCGGAAGATAAGTTTTTTCGATAAGTTATTTTACTTTTCGTTTGTTAAAAATAATTTAGCAAGATGCCGGCAAACATTAGCAGTCCGACCCAGTTATTATTTGCAAATGCTTTAAAACATAGGTCAGGCACCCTATCTTTTATAAGGTACTGTTGATAGATTAATAATAAGCCTGCGCCAGAAAGAGCAACATAAAAGCCATAGTTAAAGTCTAACTGACGACCTAAAAGGGAAAAAGCTGTTAGAAAGCCCGCTTGCAATAGACCGATTGCTAGACGGTCTGCGTTTCCGAACAAGATAGCAGTAGACTTAACTCCTATTTTCAAATCGAATTCTCTATCTACCATCGCGTATTGTGTATCGTAAGCGATAGTCCATAGGACATTTGCAAAAAAGAGTAGATAGGCTATTTCAGGAATATTTTTCGTTGTTGCCGTGAATGCCATAAGAATTCCGCAAGAGAAAGCAATACCAAGAATAACTTGAGGTAAATTTGTAAAGCGTTTTGCAAAAGGGTATAAAACTATTATTGCAATTGAGCATATTGAAACCAGAATCGTCTCTGTATTTGTGAATAAAACTAAAATAAAGCCAAGGCTAGACAAAATACCGAAATAAACTAACGCCTCAGATCTTTTAAGAGCCCCACTAACTAACGGGCGCTTTTCTGTTCTTTTTACATCTCCGTCTATTCTTTGGTCAGCAAAATCGTTTATGCAACACCCAGCTGAACGCATTACGATTGTACCTAAAAGAAAAATTAAGAGCAGAGAAGAAGATGGGAGCCCCTCTGCAGCGACGCAGAGCGCACTAATAGTCGGCCAGAGAAGAAGATATATGCCAATTGGGCGATTTAGCCTGGTAAGCTCAATAAGTATCGGAATTTTATATCGCATTTTAAAGTATATAGACCTTAAAAGGCGGCGAGAACTAGACTTGAATTTCTTTAATCGGTTCATTTATTTTTTCAATAATAAAAGGATTTTTACAGAGGAGTAAGCTATCAGGCTAAGATCGATAAGGTTACGACAGATTGCCTTAAACGCTAGCATAGTTCTTCCGCTCTCCAAGCCAACGGTGGATTAGGGATTCAGCCACCTCGGGATAGTGTTCGAAAATAAGCTCTGATGATTCCTTGACTTCATCTAGAAGGTAGGCGTCTCGTCCTATTTCGGCGATTTTGAACGACATCAACCCAGTTTGCTGAGTACCTAGAATTTGCCCTGCACCCCGAAGTTCGAGGTCCTTCTCAGCAATATAAAAACCGTCGGTGCTATCCCGCATAACAGAGAGTCTTTCCTTGGCTGCCTTAGAAAGGGGTGGTTGATATAGCAAGATGCAGTAACTCTGTATATCGCTACGACCTACTCGTCCCCGAAGTTGATGAAGTTGAGCAAGGCCTAATCTCTCTGGGTTTTCGATTATCATCAGATTCGCATTAGGGATATCAACGCCAACTTCAATAACCGTTGTTGCTACCAGAACTTGGATTAATTTCTCCCTAAAATTGGTCATCACGGATTTCTTTTCTTCTGGTTTCATTCTTCCATGGACTAAACCAATACTAATATCGGGCAGGAGTTTAGCTAGTTGCTCTGCGGTAACTTCAGCAGCCTCGATACTTAAAGCTTCCGATTCTTCGATTAGTGTGCACACCCAATATGCCTGATTACCCCCAGCACAGGCTTTTCTGATCGATTTAACAACCTCGCCTCGTCTGTGATTAGATACAATAGCCGTATCAATTGGGAGTCTGCCTAGCGGTAACTCCTTGATGACAGAGCTGTCTAGATCAGCATATGCGCTCATCGCAAGTGTCCTTGGGATTGGAGTGGCTGTCATTATCAGTTGGTGGGGACTAAGCGCCGTATTGCGAGCTTTATCCTTTAATGTCAATCGCTGATGCACCCCGAAGCGATGTTGCTCATCTATGATTATTAACCCTAGGCTTTTGTACTCAACATCGTCTTGGAATAGAGCGTGGGTCCCTATAATCATTTGACAGTCGCCACTAGCGAGGTTTTTTAACTGTTGCGCTCTTGAAGCTCCTTTTAATTTTCCACTAAGCCAACCTACTTTTATGCCTAAATGCGAAAACCATTGCATAAAAGACTCGAAATGTTGCTCTGCGAGTATTTCGGTTGGCGCCATAAACGCAACTTGAAACCCGCTATCTATTGCATGCAGAGATGCTAGCGCACTTATGACTGTTTTACCTGACCCCACATCACCTTGCAGAAGCCGCAACATTGGAACCTTGTTGTTTAGGTCTGCAGATATTTCTTGAAATGCTAATTGCTGGCCTGCGGTTAATTTAAAAGGTAAATGTTTAAGAAATAGGTTAATTAAACGGTTATTGCTTCTAAGAGCAGGTGCAGTTTTTTCTTGTAAATTACTTCTCGATTTGCGCATGCAAAGCTGATGAGCCAGTAACTCTTCAAATGCTAGTCTTTTTTGACCAGAGTTAAACTTGTCGCTTGTCCAGTGCAGTGGTGAATCACATGGAGGATGATGAACAATCTGTAGGGCGGTGATTAATCCGCAGAGATTGAATTTACTGGCAAT
Organism: Gammaproteobacteria bacterium; assembly: GCA_029245905.1. GTDB lineage: Bacteria > Pseudomonadota > Gammaproteobacteria > Pseudomonadales > Pseudohongiellaceae > UBA9145. The sequence continues at coordinate 18,552 of JAQWOJ010000050.1, read as the reverse complement.
TTCCAAAGGCAGTAAATCTTGTATGTCCTCAGAACTATCCGATATTTCTAGCGCCTGATTTATAAAATAGCGAAGCCTAGATTGTTGCATACCCTCGGTTGTTGGATAAATTGGAGTCAACGAATCTTCAGTTAACGGCGCGTCAGGACCATCTACAATTTTGTATTCAGGATGATAAATCTCCAATCCACTTCTACCTCTTCGCACTTCTCCATAACATTGAACATATTTTTCGCTAGCTAAAGCTGTTTTTTGCCCTCCACTAAAATGGAAAAACCGAAGGCTAATAACACCAGTATTATCAGTTATTGAACAAACTAAGCTTCTACGCCTACCAAATTGGATGCTGTTAGATACGATCTTTCCTCGCAATAAAACGTGTTCACCAAGTTCAATTTTATCGATGGAATGTATTTTTGTGCGATCTTCGTAACGGTGAGGCAAGTGGAAAAGTAGGTCTCTAAGGTTAAAAATCTGGAGTAGCGCAAACTTTTTTTCTAGCGATGGGCCAATGCCTTTCAAATACGTTAGTGGGATCTGATCCAGGGATTTTTCCGGCATAATTTAAAAATGCGTTAACGACTTATTCTTTATTAGTATAAGAGCTTTTTAGGTATTGGGCTAGAAGTGGGAGACTAAAAATTATGAGGCGATGGTCTAAAGCGCCATTACCGCGTCTATTTCTATCAAGGCCGATTTTGGCAAAGCGCTTACTTGTATAGTTGCTCTCGCGGGAAAAGGCTCATGAAAATACTGAGTCATAATTTCATTTACAGCTGTAAAATTAGTTAAGTCGGTCAGAAAGATATTTATTTTCAAGGCATTATTTAAACTGCCTCCTGATTCTCTGGCTACGGCCTCGAGATTTTTAAAAACTTGATGGGTTTGTTCAGCTATGCCCCCCTCAACAACCTTCATGGTTTCTGGGATCAAAGGAATTTGGCCTGAGAGAAATATTAAGGAGTCCAACTCTATCGCTTGAGAATACGGGCCTATAGCTTTAGGTGCCTTATCTGTTTGTATTGCTTTTTTGCGAGCCATTAGTTGCTACCCAGAGGTGTTTTTATTGTTTTACGTACTTTGCGGCTTTTGACTCGGGTTACTCGAGCAACGGCTTTTATTAGCCGTACCCTCTTCATTACCCGAGCTAGGTGCACACGATTCCTAACATTTAAAGATAAATTCACAATGCTAAACCTGGCATCTCGCTCTAACGTACTAATTTTTTCGATATTCGCTTCCGCCCCAGTAATAGTTGTCGCTAGCGTGGCAATTATTCCGCGCTGATTCTCTAGTTCTACCCGGAATTCTACTGAAAATTCTCCTTCGACATTAGGATCCCATGTCACCGAAACACATTTGTCTGGATTATCTCGAATATCAATTACGTTGTTACAGTTTTCTGTATGGATTACCATTCCGCGCCCTGAACTTATGTGACCAACTATAGGGTCCCCTGGAATTGGGTGACAACACTTTGCATAATTCATGACCATTCCCTCAGAACCCCTAATCGCCAGAGTATCTTGACCGGTCTGATAATTTAGATTTCCGTCAGAGGCGACACTTGGTTTAGAGACAGAAACCAATCTTTGCGCGATCATATAGGACATATGGTTGCCTAAGCCTATCTCTTCTAATAACTGTTCAGTGGTTTTCAAATTGGTTTGATTAAGAATGATGCTGATGTCTTGCTGGCTAATAGATTTCAGCTCGGAGTCGAAAGCAGATAACGCTTTGTTGAGAAGCCTAGTACCTAGCGCGATTGATTCCGAACGTTTTTGATTTTTTAGATAATGGCGAATATTACTCCGAGCCTTTCCTGTGACGACGAAGCTCAACCAAGCGGGATTAGGTTGCGTCCCTGGAGCAGTGATGATTTCGATTGTCTGTCCGCTTTGGAGAGGCTCGCTTAGGGGAGCTAGTCTCCGACTTATTCGGCATGCTACGCATGCGTTGCCTACGTCGGTGTGGATAGCATAGGCAAAATCTACCGCTGTCGAGCCCGCAGGAAGTTCAAATATTTGTCCTTTAGGCGTAAACAAGTAAATCTCGTCCGGGAATAAATCAATCTTAACATTCTCAATGAACTCTAAAGAATTTCCCGCGCGTTTTTGCATTTCCAGCAAGCCGTTGACCCATTCTCGAGCTCTTATATGAGCGTTATTAGGTAAATCGTCGCCCGATTTATACAGCCAATGTCCAGCTATACCGTTATTGGCCATAGCTTCCATATCTTCAGTTCGTATTTGTATTTCTATAGGAACGCCATGCATTCCGAAGAGCGTGGTATGCAATGACTGGTAGCCATTGGTTTTTGGTATAGCAATATAATCTTTAAAGCGACCAGGAACCGGCTTATACAAACTATGCATTGCCCCAAGAACTCGGTAGCAGGTATCCACTCGGTCGACTATGATGCGGAAAGCATATACATCCATAATTTCTGAGAAAGGTTTGCTCTGACTACGCATTTTTTCATAAATACTGTAGAGATGTTTTTCTCTGCCCACCGTTCGACCTGATAACTCTTCTCTTTCGAGACATGCATCTAATGCAGTTTGAATCTGACTTACAATTTCTTTGCGGTTTCCTCTTACTCGCTTGACCTCTGCGCTAATTCTTTTCGCACGCATTGGATAGAGGGCTTTGAAGCCCAACTCTTCAAATTCTATGCGAACGTTATTCATCCCTAATCTGTTGGCAATGGGAGCATAAATATCTAACGTTTCTCGTGCGATTCTTCTCCGTTTGTCCGGGGTTAAAACCTTTAATGTGCGCATATTGTGAAGACGATCCGCAATTTTTACTAGTATGACCCTTAAATCTTTGGCCATGGCCATCGCCATCTTCTGAAAGTTTTCAGCTTGTGCTTCTGCGCGAGAGCTAAATGTTATTTTATTAAGCTTACTTACCCCATCGACTAGATCAGCAACGGTATTGCCAAATTGAGATTTTATTGCTGTTTTGGTTATGCCCGTATCTTCAATAACATCATGAAGCATTGCTGCCATAAGGCTTTGATGATCCATATGCATTTCGCTGAGAATTGAGGCAACCGCCAAGGGATGGCTAATATACGCATCACCACTATGACGGATTTGCCCTTCGTGAGCCTGCTCAGCATAAAAATATGCTCTTTTTACTCCGTTGACCTGATCCTCGGCCAAATAACTAGTTAAGCCATCGGTAAAGGAGTCAATCGTGTTTTTCGGGTTGGCTTGCAAGAAGCGATACTCGCTTATCTAGGGATTATTCTCAGAAGGGGCCACTGAAGGGGTGTCCTGTTCCGAAACATTTTTTGTTTCTTCAGAAATAGCCTCACTCAGATCTTCTAATTCCGTTTTGGGTTTCTCAATTAATATTTTAGCGTCGATATGTCCATCCGCTATCTCTCTAAGTGCGACGACCGTTGGTTTATCATTATCTATCCCAACCAAAGGGTCCTTGCCCCCAATTTGCAGTTGTCGGGCACGCTTACTTGAAACCATAACTAATTCAAAGCGGTTATCTACGTTTTCCAAGCAGTCTTCTACAGTAATTCTTGCCATGATGGGACCTTATAAGTGAAAGTGAAAATTATTCATTTGATACAAAAATCAATTAAATCACCCGTGAATTGACTCGAGAATATTGTCCAAACCGCGGCCGGACAGTCTATAGAATTCCACCCAAAATTGCACCATTCTAACACTCTTTGTTTTAAGAAAAAGCTCTATCCTTTTGTCAGATTTTCTATCAGGTCTCTAAGATCTATTGTCTGATTTCTAGCGCTTAAGCGTTGGGCTTTTATGATCGCATTGATATCCTGCAGTGCGGTTTCAAATTCGTCATTAACTACTACGAAGTCCGCTTCAGAAAAATGGATGATAACGTTTTGAGCTTCCCGCATGCGATCTTCGATAGTGCCGATATCATCTTGCCCACGCTCTTGCAATCTTTGCTTTAAAGCCTCTAAAGAAGGCGGCAAGATAAATATAGAACATGCATTTGGTAATATATTTCTAACCTGTTGAGCGCCCTGCCAATCTATCTCTAGTATGACATCTCTGCCTGCTGTTAACTGCGAATCGACCCATTTTTTAGATGTTCCATAGTTGTACCCATAAACTTCGGCCGATTCAAGGAAGTCGCCTTCTGACGACATATTTATAAAATCAGCTTTAGAAATAAAGTGGTAGTTGACTCCATTTTGTTCGTTTTTTCGAGCAGAGCGCGTCGTGTGAGAAATAGAAGCGTATAGATTAGTATTTTGAACAAGTAGTTGCTCTACCAATGAAGTTTTACCTGCCCCAGATGGTGCTATAATAATATAAAGGTCGCCCATTTCTATCTATTCTATATTTTGAATTTGCTCACGCATTTGCTCAATTAAAACTTTAAGTTCAACAGCGTCAAGTGTAGTGTCAGCCACAACTGCCTTAGAAGAAAGAGTGTTAGCTTCTCTATTCAATTCTTGCATCAAAAAATCTAATCTACGCCCTTTTTGACCATTCGATACAATTACTCTCTCTACTTCGTGCAAGTGTGAATCAAGACGATCTAGCTCTTCGTCAACATCAGCTTTTTGCGCAAGTAATACAATCTCTTGCTCAATGCGCATAGGGTCAAGCTCCGCTCTTAATTCAGTCAAACGATTGAGCAGAGCTTGTCTTTGGTTAAAAATGATTTCAGGCATTTTTGACTTAATTGAAGATACAATTTTTTTAATAGATCCAATTCTGTTTGATAGCTGGAGCTCTAGTGCCCCACCTTCTCTTTTGCGGGCTGAAATTAATCCATCTATCGCTTGATCAAAAAGCCGACCTGCTTGTTCTTCAAAGACGCTAGTATCAATCTTTTGGTCCGTGATCACGCCTGGCCACCTTAATATATCGATAGTACTTAGTTGCGAAGGGTTCTCCATAAATGTATGAATTTCGGAGCTAGCATCTACAAGATTCTTAACTAGCTCTTTGTCTATGTGAATATCGGAAGAGCTGTCTTCGAATTTTTTGAAATGAAGCTGGCAATCGACCTTTCCGCGTTTAAGCTTTTGCCGTAGTTTTTCCCGTATTAAGTTCTCTAAGCCGCGAAAATTTTCAGGCAAACGAACGCTCGCCTCTAGGTATCGGTGATTTACCGATCGAATTTCCCAGGTTAAAGTTCCCCATCTACTGTCCGCCTGCTGTCTTGAGAAAGCGGTCATACTATTTGTCATAGCTAATTTCTCTTATTAATGATTGCCATTCTAACCTAATAAGACATTTAACACATTTCGCAGTTGATCGGGAGTGAAAGCTCGCAACACAGAGAAATTTGAAGGATAATTTGCAACTATTTCAACTAAGAGCCTTACTTTAATATGACTAGCCAGCAACGAGCAACCATCCGCAGTATGAACGAGCTTCGCCCTATTAGCATATCTCGGGGTTATACTAAGCACGCCGAGGGCTCTGTGCTTATTGAATTTGGTGAGACTAAAGTGCTTTGCAATGCCTCTATAGAAGATTCGGTACCGAGATTTTTGAAGGGATCGGGCCAAGGTTGGATAACAGCCGAATATGGAATGCTTCCTAGATCGACTGGGACTCGGATGGACCGCGAGGCCGCTAGAGGCAAACAGTCAGGACGTACTTTAGAAATCCAGAGGCTGATTGGTAGATCTCTACGAGCCGCCGTAGATTTAAAAGCTTTGGGAGAGAAAACTATCAAGGTAGATTGCGATGTGCTTCAGGCTGACGGCGGAACAAGGACGGCCTCTATAACGGGGGGATGTGTCGCATTGGTAGATGCTCTTGCCACCATTAGTCCTAAGGCGGATGCCGGGTCGCCTTTGAAACAATTAGTAGCTTCTGTTTCTGTTGGTATCTATAAAGGAGTCCCTGTACTTGATCTTGATTATGTAGAAGATTCAAATGCGGAAACTGACATGAATGTGGTGATGACTGAATCTGGCGGATTTATCGAAATTCAAGGAACTGGCGAAGAGGGAGATTTTACTCGGAAGCAACTGCTAGAAATGGTTGATCTTGCTGAAATCGGCATTAAAGTACTTATAAGAAAACAAAAAGAAGCGATAAATTCCGGCAAACGTTAACGAGAGTCGCCATGGAAACTTATAAATCAGAATTTCTAGACTTTGTTGTTAAAGAAAAAATTCTGCAGTTCGGTGAATTTACCTTAAAATCTGGAAGAGTTAGTCCATACTTTTTTAATGCCGGTCTATTTAATACAGGGAAGAAATTATCATTTCTCGCCACATGTTATGCAGCGGCAATTAAGAGCTCTAGTCTAAATTTTTGTACTTTATTTGGACCTGCGTATAAAGGTATACCTTTGGCATCTTCAACGGCGTTGGCGCTAGCTACGAACCATGGTTTGGATAAAGCATATTGCTTCAATAGAAAGGAGAATAAAAATCATGGTGAGGGTGGCTCTATCGTCGGATCAAAGCTGGCAGGCGACGTTTTGATTATTGATGACGTAATAACTGCAGGGACCGCGATTAAAGAAGCAGCAAATATTATCCGAGAAAATAAAGCAAATTTGTCTGGGGTTGTCGTAGCACTGGATCGGCAGGAAAAGGGCAATGGTTCCTTATCGGCGATTCAAGAACTAGAAAAGGCTTACGAAATCTCGATAATTAACATTATCAATTTGCAAGACATAATTAGCTTTTTAGAAAAGTCGAATAACCCTAATTTGCAAAAAAATACAAAAGCGGTTGATGCTTACCGAGATAGTTATGGGGTGAGCTAAATACGTTTATGTAAGTTGTCTAATCGGCAAAAAACTCTGAACCTTGTGAAAACGGGGAAAATAAATTCGCACTCAAAAATTCCCACTGGACATCCCAATTATCTAGTGGTGGATTTTTAAATTCACTACGAACAAATTGCGCGAGACGACCCTCTACAACTGCTAACAGGAGGTTTGCTAATGCGGTTGGAGAAATTGAAGGCTTGAGATTTTCTCTAACTTGTGCTTCCCGTAATATTTGTTTTAGTTGCGAATCAAGCCGGTTGTAAAATTGAGCTATTCGTTCTCGCAATCGCTCTGTTTCACCGGACAAAACATCGCCAGTGAGTAAACGAGTTATCCCAGGATTTTTTTGAGAAAAAGTAAGTAATAGGGTGAGAATTTTTTGACATCTGGGTTCCGCGGACGATTCGTCTTTCAATATTCTTGAAATTCTGAGAAATAATGTCTCTTCCATGAATTTTATGAGGCCCTCGAAAATTCTCGCTTTACTAGGGAAGTGCCGATAAAGCGCTGCCTCTGACACACCAACTTCTCTGGCCAACGCCGCCGTGGTGATTCGCTCGCCAGGAGAATTTTCCAACATGCGCGCAAGAGATTGAAGAATTAGTTCTTTCCGAGAAGTTTTAGCCTGTTTGTTCATCTAGATTCAATCCAATTATCACTGATCTTCTACTGTTCTCTTCCCAATCTGCTTCGTTATAGCTAAGGCTTATTTTACTGGCCTTTTTGAGTAATTAGCGTTCCAATACCCTGGTCGGTGAAAATCTCTAGAAGGACGGCATGTTCAATTCTACCGTCAATTATGTGGGCGCTATTCACTCCCTCTCGCACCGCATTCAGAGCACATCCTACTTTTGGCAACATGCCGCCCTGAAGCGTTTTGTTACTGATCAGTTTAGATGCTTGCTGAACGCTTAATCCCGTGAGGGTCACGCCTTTCTTATCCTTTACGCCCTCTATATTTGTTAACAATATAAGCTTTTCCGCGCCCATCACTTTAGCGATTTCCCCTGCTACAGAGTCAGCATTGATATTGTAACTGGCACCCGAGTCGTCAGTACCTATTGGCGCTATTACAGGAATAAAGTCACTATTTTTAATCATTTCTAATATTTGTGTATTAATGCTTACAACTTCACCGACATGGCCAATATCAACAATTTCGTCGGTCAATTTTTGACCTTCTCGGTGTAATTTTAATTTTTTAGCTCTAATTAATTTGCCGTCTTTTCCAGTAATACCAACCGCCTTGCCCTGATGCTTGTTCAATAAGTTGACTATTTCCTTATTGACTAACCCACCAAGAACCATTTCAACTACATCCATAGTTTGAGTATCGGTAACCCTTAAGCCATCGATAAATTTTGACTCTATAGAGAGTTGTTCCAAGACAGCGCCAATTTGGGGCCCACCGCCATGAACAACTATTGGATTAATGCCTACGAGCTTCATTAAAACTATATCTCGAGCGAAGCTTTGTTTTAACGCTTCATCAATCATAGCGTTACCACCATATTTGATGACAACGGTTTTACCGACAAATTTTTGAATGTAAGGTAAGGCCTCGGTTAATACCTTAGCAATATTTTTCGCCTTGCTTAAATTTAGAGTCATAGAAGTAGTCAAATACCCATGTTGCTAATTTTTTGTTTCTTGGATAGCTAAAAATTGGATTAAATTTTCTTTTGCTAAGCGGTGAATATTTTGCCGCGACAAAGTACTATTCCTTGGTTGTTAGGCAGTATTATTTTTTTTCTCCATAACGTCACAAATAATTTGCAACATTTCTCGGGCAACAGAATTTTTGTTCCCGGGTAAAATTTCTTGTTCGAAATGTGAACTAATTGCTATTGCCGATATGACGTCACTATCGAATGTTTCCGTTGCATTGTTTGCAAATATTAAATCGAGTTTCTTGCTATCTAATTTTCTTTTCCCGTTTTCAATGACTGAATTTGTCTCTGCAGCAAATCCAACCACAAATGGTTTGTTCTCGATACTCGCTACATCACTTATAATATCGGGATTTTTGACAAACCTTAAAGTAAGTTCCTCCTCAACTTTCTTAATCTTTTGTTTGGCCGGAAACGCGGGCCGGTAGTCCGCTACTGCAGCGACTCCAATAAAAATATCGGCACTTGCGACGCATTCCATAACGGCTTCATGCATTTGACATGCGCTCGTGACATCAATTTGCGAAATTAGATTAGACGCGCGGACGTTGACTGGACCACTTACGAGTGTAACTTTGGCGCCAGCAGCCGAGGCCTCATCTGCTAGCGCATAGGCCATTTTTCCAGAGCTGTGATTTGTAATGAACCGGACTGGATCAATTGCCTCAAGGGTTGGTCCGCCGGTTATCAAGAAATTTAGTCCAGCTAGGCTCCCCTTATCAAAGAGGGAAGCGCTCTTAGTTGCTATCTCTATAGGCTCTGCCATTCTGCCGATGCCTACATCTCCGCATGCTTGATCGCCTTCTGCGGGTCCGAATAGAAGAAACCCCTTCTCCTCTAGTTTTTTTACATTGCTTTGAGTAGTTTTATCTCCCCACATTCCTTGATTCATAGCCGGTGCGATTGCTACTGGCGCTGACGTTGCTAAAATTAAGGCGGTGAGAAGGTCATTAGCGTTGCCGTGAGCGGTGCGCGAGATAAAGTCGGCAGTAGCTGGGGCGATTAAAATCAGATCGGCCCAACGGGCGAGCTCGATATGCCCCATCGCACCTTCCGCCTCGTGATCAAGTAAGTCGAGAGCAACGCGATTCCCGGATAGGGCCTGCATAGTCAGCGGTGTAATAAACTCTGTCGACGCCTTTGTCATAGCTACTCGCACCTGTGCGCCAGCTTTAACAAATAAGCGAGTCAATTCCCCGCACTTGTAGGCGGCTATTCCTCCGGAAATCCCGAGTAAAATTCTTTTGTTAGTGAGGCTTAACATGGTAATAACTGATTTTTAAGGCCTTGAAATGTGATCCTAGACTAGCAGCTCCCCCTTATGGGCGCAATTTGAGTAATATTAAGGAAAATACCTATCGTTCGACGCTTGACCAAGGCCTCGTTTGGCGATTACGCCAAGCTAGCAGAAATTTGGAGATTCGCTCAAAATATGATTTTGGACTATTATTTTTATGTTTTTCAGTTGCTTAAATATATTTGGTAACATAATTACGTTTTAAGCTAATTTATACATGGTTTGCCGACACATCACTTAACGTAAAACACATGAGAGCGTTGTTCATTATTTGGCGATTACAACCTTAATAGTTGAATGGCGCCCATCATAAACATAAAGCGCTATATTAAGGGAACTGCGGAGATTTCTGTCTCTACTGGGCTTGAAATTGAAAGATTGTTCTGGTATAAAACGTCCTCTTTTTTGCCCCATGGGTTCAATTCTAGTCGGATCCGAATGCCGGGCGTAATAATTTAAAATTATAAGGGTTTTGAGGGGCAAAAGATGTCTAGGGTTTGTATGGTAACTGGAAAGAAGCCGGTTACGGGAAATAACGTCTCGCACGCAAATAACAGAACTCGTCGTCGCTTTTCACCTAACATTCATACCCATAGATTTTGGGTTGAATCAGAGAATAGGTTTGTAAAGCTGCGCCTTTCGGCGAAGGGTATGAGAATTATTGTTAAATTGGGAATTGATAACGTGTTGGCCAATATCCGCGAAAAAGGAATGAAAGTTTAGTGAAAAATAAGGGCGCTAAAAATGAGGGATAAAATCAAATTGGTTTCAAGTGCTGGCACTGGTCATTATTACACCACTGACAAAAATAAGAGAACTACGCCGGACAAGATGGAAGTAAAAAAGTACGATCCAGTCATAAGGAAACATGTTCTTTACAAAGAGAGCAAGATCAAATAGTCCGTGGATCGGACCATAAAACTATAAGCGCTTTCGACTGTTACTTTCCTTTGCTTAATTGCTTAGACAGCCTCTCCGTAGAGGTAAGTAATTTAGAATCTTCTTTTAATTCTTTTCTCAACTTGCCGACTGTTGTCGAAACAGTTCCGTAACGTTTCAACTTAAATAATTTTGCAATTGACTGAAGGGTTGAAGCAGACAGTTCTTGACATAGATACATAGCCACCCACCGAGGAATATTCTTCGACCCTGGGCCCCGAGCCGCTTTATAAATACTGTTTTCTGAAACTCTGAATCGCTTGGCAACTGCAGTTACAATTTGTCGACATGAAGGCCGCCATTTCGCATTCGCGCCGCGAGACACTCCCCTTGTTTTTGTAGCAAAGCGCTTCTTTAGAGCCGCTTTCCTGAACTTTTCATCACCCATGATAGATGAAAGATTTTTCTTCCCATAAAAGTGTGCCATTTCATCATCGACGCCAACCGCGACATATCTTTTGTACGCTAGACCCCTTTTTGAAGCGGCTACTCCTAATTTTTTTTGTATTTCATTCCTATTGAACCATTGGGGCGGTTTTCCCTTCCTAGTAAAATATGTGTAGCTACTATAGGGATAATTGTTCACCTCAGAAGCTTTAACTTTAGAATGAATATACCTAGACAGCGGCAATAAATATTTCTCAGATTGAATCAAGACCGCTTTGTATCTGCCTTTGAACAGAGATCCCGAGCTTCGTTTAAGTTTCTGATAATGCTGAGTATACAATCCATCAACCTGCCTCATAAAACGGGAAAGATTAGCTTCCGGTGTTTTTACGATCAAATGATATTGATTGCGGAGCAGGCAAAAAGACTGTATTTCCACGTTTAACCGGGAGCAAGTTTCCCCCAATCCTTTTAAGAAGGCCTCGAAGTACTTTTCTGAAGGAAATACTCTTTGGTTGCCCGCGCTATAGTTAGAAATGTGATATAACGCGTCGGGATATTCTATTCGCAAAGGTCTGGCCATTTTTCTCTCTTTTCAATAGATAAAATTAGAGCTGACCCTAAAAGGTCACCAAAACCGCATGGTAACACATGGATTTGTAATCACAGAGTATATCTAGACAAAAGAATTAAGAAAACTTAACTATACTGATGTGTCACTGCAGGAACAGGAGAAGCTTACCAATTAAAGACGTACGACCCTTTCTCTTGGTATTACTCTAATGAAGCTAAGACTATTACCCTGGTCGGAGCTGGATATCCTTCAATGGTCTGTTTTTCCTGGCCGCCCTTTAATCCATCAGCTAGCGATTGGAAAGGCATCCAGTCTGTGCGTCTCTGCTCACTTGGATGGGTCGGGCACTCTTCTAATGCTCGAATGTTTTTAAAGCCGCACCGCGATAGCCAATTCTCTATCGTACCTAAAGATGGTATAAACCATACATTAGGCATACGGGCGTATTTTTGTTCAGGGGTTAGGCAATACCCAGTCGGACCGTCCACGCAAAGAGTCTCAAGCACCAGCTCTCCGCCAGGGCATAGGGCTTGCCTTAATTGTAACAAGTGATCGATTGGCGCCTTTCTATGGTAAATGACACCCATTGAAAATATGGTGTCGAATCCACTTACCTGGCCTGGAATTTGCTCTAGCCCATAGGGGAGGACGAAATTAGGGCAATTCGGGAGGAAAGTTTTTAGCGCCCAAAATTGTGATACATATGGAATATGGGGATCCAAACCTATAACCAGTTCGGCTTCTTGCTCAATCATACGAAAGCCGAAATAACCGTTGCCGCTGCCGACGTCGAGTACTTTCCTGCCGGCTAATGGTCGAATATGTTTCTTCAATCTATGCCACTTCATTTCGCAACGCCATTCTGAATCTATTTCAACGCCAAAAATGTTAAAAGGGCCCTTCCGCCATGGAGTCAATTCTTTTAATTTTGTTTTCAAGTTGTTATAGGTAACGTTGTCGATCTCGCTTGAATCTCCTATTTTTACAACATCACCAAAGCAGCTTGAAGAGGTTTCGATATTAGGCATCTGTGATAAAAATAATTGCCACCTGGGGAAATCCCCATATTTTATTTGATTTAGCTGCCTATTTTTTAACAGTGGAAGTAAAGCCTCAATTTTTGTGCCTGAAATAGCGTCTATTAGAGGATCAAAATTCATGAGAATTACTACTTAATTGCGATAATTGATGCAAAATTGAAACATTGGAACCACACGTCGACTGAACGAAAGCCTGCGGATTTCAACCTATTTCTATGAGTCTCAATTGTTTCTGGAATCAGAACGTTTTCAAGGGCAGCGCGCTTTTGACTAATTTCTAATTTGCTATAGCCTTTAGCTTCCTTGAATTCGTGATACATATCAATTAAAAGAGAATCTACGCTTGAGTCGGTCGCGATAATTTTCTCTGAAATAATTAAAATACCGCCGGGTCTCATGCCGGAATAGATTTTTTCAATAAGACTCATTCGAATGGCCACCGGAAGAAATTGAATCGTGAAATTTAAAACTACAACTGAAGCGTTTTCTATTGATGCGTCCTGAATATTTTCGCATCGTGTTTCGATATCTTGAGCTCTGCCTACTAAGTTCCATTTTTTCGCCTGCAAACGCTCAATCATTGCCGAAGAGTTATCGATCGCAATTAAAGAGAAATTAGTATTTTGCAAACTCTTACATATAGAAAACGTTGCGCCCCCTAAGCTACAACCCAAGTCATATATACAGCTACCTCTTTGATAATACCGGTGTGCGAGTACTCCGATCATCGAAATTATAGTTTTATAACCTGGAATTGATCGGTTAATCATATCCTCAAAGACGCTCGCCACTTTTTCATCGAAGACGAAGTCACTGAGCGGTACCGACGAGGCATAAATTTGATCTTTATGTAAGAGATTTTCATCCATATATATTGTTCTATTAAGATTAACGCGTAGACATGGTTTTGAAGCTTTGTAGTTTTTACAACATTCTTATATTGCGAAGCAATTAAGAATGAATTATTTTAATGCCAAATTTTCTGAACCCTTTTTCAAGGTATTATGCTTTAAAAAATGTCATATTTAAATAACAGCGCTTCCAACCTTATAGTAGATAATTTGCCACTGTTTAACGCGCTCAATAAAGATAAATATGTGCTTGATCTGGCTTGTGGTAACGGCCGAAACGGTTTATTTCTGCTAAATAATGATATACCCATCATTTTTGCAGACAAGAATAAAATGGCACTGAATACAATATTATCTGTGGCGCCTCCGAATGCTGAAGGCCGCTATAAATGTTGGGAAGTAGATTTTGAGCGATGCTTAAAAGTGCCGTTAAAAGTCGAAGCTTATAGTTCTATTCTGATTTTTAACTATCTTCATCGACCTTTATTCCCAGCCATCAAGGCCGCAATAACGAGAGGTGGGCTTATATTCTATGAAACGTTTACGGAGTATCAGCTAAATTTTGGGAGACCCAAAAATCTTAATTATTTACTTAAGCAAAATGAACTTCTTCAAGAGTTCGAAAACTGGGAGATAATTCATTGGTTCGAAGGAATTAAGCTTGCGCCTGAAAGAGCAGTGTCGAGCGTTATTGCAAGGAAACCGTAAAGCATCATGTCGAAACATAACATGGCATCTTCTAATATAATTAATGGAGGATCGTCGAGTTTAAAAAATCTTCAATACCAGGTGGTTAAAAGTAACAGGAAAACCCTAGCGCTTTATATAAGACAACAGATCGCTATTGTTCGGTGTCCGTTGCGGGCCTCGAAAGCTGAAATAGAGGAGTTTGTTCAGAAAAACCAGAGCTGGATTCAAGAAAGGCTGGCTGAAGAAAGGACCCACGAGAAACAAAAATTACGAATTGAAGATGGGAAAATAATTTTGTTTAGAGCTAGAGAGCTTTCAATTCTTTTTAGAGAAGGACGAAAGGAAAGAATATTAATTAACGGAAATAAATTGATCATTCAAAATCATAAATTGAACTCTCATAAGGCGAAAATACAAATAGAAAAGTATTTAACCCAGAAAGCCATAGAATACATTATTCCAAGAGCCGAGGCTCTCGCAGAATATCTAGGCGTTCGTAACAAAATAACAAAGATAAAACTGCGTAAAACCAAATCTAAATGGGGTCACTGCACTTCAAAGGGAGTCATCCAATATAATTGGTTAATTATGCTAGCGCCTTACAGCATCATTGATTACATGATCACTCATGAAGTTTGTCATTTATTGCATATGGACCACTCTAGACGGTACTGGGACCTCGTGGAGTCTATTTGTCCCAAATATCTGCAGTATATTGAATGGCTGAAGAAGCATGAACATCGGCTTTGGTTTGACTAAGCGATAGTATTTTTCTTGTACAGAAGATCCCAAACGCTATGCCCCAGTTTGCGCCCCCGACTTTCGAATTTTGTTTTTGGTCTCATTGATTTCTCCAAGTAACGATTTGGTGCAACTGCATTTCTAAATTCTGATAACGGCTCGATGACTTCCATCATATATTCGGCGTATTCTTTCCAGTCTGTAGCTAAGTGTAAACTACCATTTGTTTTGAGTTTGCTGGCTATCGTTTTCACAAATTCCGTTTGAATTAAGCGTCGTTTTCTATGCCGTTTTTTTGGCCAAGGATCTGGGAAAAAGATCAAAACTCGATCTATCGAATCATCCGCCAGTGAGTATTGAACAACTTCCTGAGCATCATGACATATCAGTTTTAGATTTTTTATTTCCATTAAATTAGCGTCGTGTAACGTTTTTCCTACGCCAGGCCTATGCACCTCCACTCCTAAAAAATTACAACCTTTATCTTTCATAGCCATTTGTATTAGAGAGGCTCCCATCCCGAACCCTATCTCTAAAGTGACTGGGAGATTATTTTTGAAAATACACTCAAGGTCGAGTAAATCGCCGGTATAAGCTACAACATTATCTTCCCAATATTCGTCGATCGCTTGGCGCTGGGAATTCGTCATGCGCCCAGAGCGAATGACATAGCTTCTGACTGGTCGTTTATTCGTAATCTGGGTTTTCATTTTCGTTCAGGCGAACTGTAATTTAATTTCGTCATTATTCCTGCTTGGTTTTTGGTTTTAGCCCAAATACGCAAATCACGCCCCAGCCTGCCAGGAAAAACAAGCCGCCTATCGGGGCAATTGCCCCTAGAGATCTTAATCCACTTAATCCTAGAACATAAAGGCTGCCAGAAAAGAAGAAGATACCTAGTAAAAATAAATAACCACTGATTCTGGGTAAGCGGTCTTTAGGATTTTGAATGGCCAGCAATCCAGAACCAAAAATTGCAAGAGAATGGTACATGTGGTACTGGGCACCAGTTCGAAAGGTCTCCAACTGTTCTGGTTCAAGAGTCGTTTCTAAACCGTGAGCCCCAAATGCGCCGAAACATACCGAAAGGAATCCGTTTATGGCTGCGATGAAAAGTAGTGGATGAGACATTTTTTGTCTTTAGGTAATTTTCGCTGACAAAAAAAAGCCGCGAACAATGCGCGGCTTCTTATGATTTTCAAGCTAGGCTTCCATTTTTAATTTTATTTTATTCATTGCGGCTTTTTCAAGTTGTCGGATACGTTCAGCCGAAATACTATATTTATCTGCGAGGTCATGAAGCGTGGCTTTGTCATCACTCAGCCATCGACTTTTAAGGATGTCTTGACTGCGATCGTCAAGCTCGTTCAAAGCTATACTCAGACCGTTATTTTTTATCTCTCTCCATTCCGACTCTTCAATATTCGAAGCAACGTCTGAGCTTTGATCCTCTAAGTAAAAAGCTGGCGCACGGAAGAGCGCATCGTCGTCGCTATCTGGTTCTGCATCAAAGGAGGTGTCATATGCACTCATGCGGCCTTCCATTTGACGTACAACTTTTGTATCTACTCCTAAGTCTTCCGCAACTGCTGCTGTTTCTTCGTTATTCAGCCAGCCTAGTTGTTTCTTCGAGCTCCTAAGGTTAAAGAATAACTTCCTTTGTGCCTTGGTCGTTGCGACCTTGACGATCCGCCAATTTCTCAAAATATATTCATGCATTTCTGCTTTAATCCAATGAACCGCAAAGGAAACTAGCCTAACGCCGAATTCAGGATTAAAGCGTTTCACCGCCTTCATCAGTCCAACATTTCCCTCTTGAATTAAATCGGCTTGAGGAAGGCCATAACCGGAATAGGACTTCGCCATGTGAACGACAAAACGCAAGTGGGCTAAGACCAATTGTCTTGCGGCATCAACGTTGTCATCATAGAAATACTGATTTGCAAGATCTTTCTCTTCCTCCGGGGTAAGCACGGAGATACCATTAACAGAAGCCATATATGCTGTTAAATCACGACCCGGCATTGTCGGATGAACTATTTGTAAATTTTTTCCTGAAGCCATTACTTTCTTTATAACCCTTAATGAACTATTTGTGAATTAGACCGATTATTTTAGCATTTTTCGAACCAATCTGCTATCAGCTCGTTGGTACTTAGATGCATTTGCGAAGGTTTATTCGATCATCTGCTTTACAAGCATCTTTTCTCATCTCGTTATATTCTTCTTTCTACTAAGGTAGGTCCGAATTTAGTTTTTTCAAGGAAAAATAGCGATCAAGAGCATATCAGAAGGCCGCCAAACGCCAGAGAGCCTTAAGGTCCTATGCCTAAGATCATCTAGAGGTAGTGAACACTCACTAGCAATAGCCAATTATTTTCTAGCAGATTCAAATATGTCTTCAGCTTGGGTAGCTGAATTGCCAAAAAATCTAGGGAAATAAGGCGTTAACAAATTGTTTGGCATCGAAAGGCTTTAGATCATCAATTTGCTCTCCTATACCGATATACCGAATGGGTAATTTAAGCTTTTTCGCAATTGCGAAGACGACACCGCCTTTTGCAGTTCCGTCCAGTTTGGTAAGAGCTAACCCGGTCAGCGGCGTTACCGCATTAAAGCTCAAGGCTTGATTTAACGCGTTTTGACCAGTTGTGGCGTCAAGTACTAATAGAATTTCGCTGGGCAATCCTGAGTCCTGTTTCTTTAGAACGCGCACAATTTTCTCGAGTTCAGACATTAAATTATCTTTGGTATGCAGTCGGCCGGCCGTGTCCGCTATGAGGACATCAACTTTCTTTGATTTTGCCGATTGGTAAGCATCAAAAATTACCGAGGCGCTATCCGCACCGCTGCCTTGCGAAATAACAGGAATATCATTTCGCTCGCCCCAAACCTGAAGCTGTTCCACCGCGGCTGCTCTAAAGGTATCCCCCGCAGCTAACATGACGGACAGACTATCATTTTGAAACCGCTTTGCGAGCTTGCCGATAGTAGTAGTTTTGCCAACTCCATTTACACCCACTGTGAGAATAACGAACGGCTTTTGGTCCGAGCCAATTTTTAACGGAATAGAGCTCGGCTTAAGAATCGTCTCTAACTCTATCTTCAAACCGTCCATAAATTCGCTGGGGCTCGAGAGCTGCCTGCGTTCAAGATTCTTCTCAAGGCTACTTATTACTTGGGCGGTTGCCTCCACCCCGACATCAGCGCTAAGCAAGTGCATTTCAACTTCTTCTAACAAATTCGGATCAATTATTTTCTGGCCCAAAACCAAAGAAGATATTCCCTCGCTTAACCGGCCCCGAGTTTTTGCTAAACCACGTTTAAGTTTTTCTGCCCAGCCACCAGCCTGGTGAAATGACTGCGACTCTTCTGCTGATTCACTTTTTTGTCTCTTGATATAGTTAAACATTTAATTCTTTTTGGAGGTGCAAGTTACGGGGTGCGGGAATAGAAATGCTAACATTAGAGCACCTCCAGACACAATATTGCATGCGTCCTTGAACAGCGCTTTATAACGAGTGCCGATGTGTAACAGAACTATCTGGCTAGTGAATTCGTGGGGAATCAGGCATGACTAAAAAATTGAGCTCGGTCAGGGTAATAGCAGGGGAGT
>JAQWOJ010000043.1 GCA_029245905.1 Gammaproteobacteria bacterium | reverse complement strand
CCAGCGGCTCAGGCTTACTACACGAAAATTTTAGGACCGGTTCTCAGAGATAATGGTCATCTTATGGCCATTGACACTCAAGGAACTTTCGACAGGTGGGGAGATTGGATTGAAATGCCAGAAATGGGCATGGTGCACCCTGTGGCAATAGACAATCAATACAATATGGACGAAGGGCGATACATGCCAGGTGAGCTAAACTTTGGCGTTCCAGCTGGTACCGTTGATAAATTTCTGTATATTCGCGAATATCATAACTTTAATGCGGAGGATAAGGCTCGCATTAACGCAGGCGCATTTGAGTCGCTTAAATCGGGCGGTGAATATGTAATCATTGATCATACAAAACGTCATATGGAAGCTAATGACGGTGCGAATGGTCGGAGAGAGGACCCAGTGGCTGTGATTCATGAAGTGCAGCAAGCCGGATTCGTTTTAGATAGAGTCTCCGATATGTTTGCTCAAGCGAGCGACGATCTCTCCCAAGAAGTGGGCCAAATAGCAAACATGACAGATAGATTCTTTTTGGTTTTTAGAAAGCCTTAAAAAACCCTATTTAGTAAAGCCCTAATGCATAGCGTATTAGGGTTTTATTATCGTTTTATGTCATGTGCGTGGTTCACATATATTCCTGCTGTTTGCAAACATAAGGTATAGGGAATATGAAGCGAAGAAATTTTATTAAATCTGCCGCTGTGGCTTCTTTCTGTTTTAAGCCTCGCCTTCTGTTCTCGCAATCTTTTGATTTGATCATTAGAAATGGGCGGGTAATAGACCCTTCGTTAAACTTGGATACGATTGCGGACCTCGGTATTACTGGTGGTCAAATATCAGCGATAGAGGCTGAGATCGACTCGACTTCTGCAGAGGAAATTGATGCGCGTGATAAAATTGTAGTGCCAGGTTTGTTGGACATCCATGCTCACTATGCTCAAGACGACGTGGGTCCCCATATTTGCCTTTCCGATGGTGTTACCGGGTGGGTAGATGCGGGGTCAGCGGGTGCCGACAACGTAGACGACATCATTGCAGTGGCTCGGTCTTCCCCCCAAGACGCCCGTATACTCCTTAATATCGGGAGACGGGGAGTAATTCCTGAAGGCGATACTGCGGATATGTCGTTGGCAAATGTTGAGGTTGCAAAAGCAGCGATAGCAAGGAATATAGATTATATTGTCGGGGTCAAAGCACGAATGACCGAGGGCGTAACGGCGAATGATCTGGTGGTGATTCGGCGTGCTCAGGAGGTTGCAAGTTACTTTAATTTACCTCTTATGATACACATGGGCCAGTCTGCTTCTTCGATGGCTACCCTTGTTGCAGAGTTAAAGCCAGGGGACGTGGTAACTCATATGTATGCGCCTCCCCCCAGTGCCATAATTGATGCGACTGGTAAAATTCTCCCAGAAATACTTGAAGCGAGGCGCCGAGGAATTTGGTTTGACGTTGCAAATGGTCGTGTTGACCATCTGCGGTGGAATACTTTTGACGCTATTATGGAAACGGGGTTCTGGCCAGACACCATTTCGACAGATGGCTTTTCAACTAGTAGGAACGCACCGGGTGTTCAAAATTTTCCTAACATAATGTCTAAGTTTCTAAATTTTGGAATGACCCTAAACTCGGTGGTCGCTGCATCTACACTTAACCCCTCTAGAATTTTTCCTTTTTTGAGAAATAAAGGAACGTTGAATATCGGCGCTCCTGCCGACATTGCAGTCCTTGAATTAAGACAAGGAAGCTTTGAATTTTTTGATAATTATGAGAGCGTTAGAACTGGCACTATGAAATTATTCCCTTTCGAAACAGTCCTTAAAGGTCAAAAAATTCCAAGGGTTTAATTCTTAATAATTCAGCGTAGGGAAAGCATGGCATTGCTTCTGTCTAGAAAAATTGGAAGAAAAATAGGGATCGGGATTTTTGTTTTTTATATTATTTTAGTTTTCCTATTTGAAACGCTCCTTGGTGTAAGTCAGCCAGAATACGGAAGCACAATGGTTTTGACGTCTTTCGAGAAAGGTGGTGAATCAAACGATCGCGTGGTTGCACGGATAGAGAAAGACGGAAAGGTCTTTGTAGCAGTAAATCATTGGCCGCGGGCTTGGGCTCGAAGAATTCAGCGAAATCCGAATGTGCAATTAACTTATCAAGGCGAAACCTCAAACTATACTGCGGTGATTTTAGAGGGGCTAGAGCATGATCAAGGAGTCATAGATTTTTCTGTACCACTTAGCTTTAGATTCTTGACGGGGTTCCCGCCGAGGTACTTTTTTCGATTTGATCCTAAGGCGGATTTGAGCGAGGGTGATATTATTGATAGGAAAACGATTGACCTAGCAGCGAAATATGGCGCTAAAGTAAGAACACTTGAATCTAATGGAATTGAACTTCGTATAGTGGAGGCGGGTGATGGGCCGCTGGTAATTTTAGTCCACGGCTGGCCAGAATCGTGGTATTCCTGGAGGTATCAATTGCCTGCCCTAGCCCAGGCGGGCTACAACGTGGTTGCACCTGACATGCGTGGTTACGGCGGCTCTTCGCTTCCCTCCTCGATAGACGACTATAATATTAAGGAATTAGCCGCCGACGTTGCGGGAATTATAAGTGCGTTAGGTCAGGAAAAAGCCGTTATCGTCGGGCATGATTGGGGTGCTCCGATCGCTTGGCATACTGCATTGTTATACCCTGAAAAAATTGATGCAGTCGTCGGTTTGAGTGTTCTTTATGGTGGTCGCTCATTAAAAAAGCCGGTTCAGCCTATCCGGCAAAACCCGGAAGAAGAGTTCTTTTATATTAGTTATTTTCAAGACCCGGGTGTGGCCGAAGCGGAATTCGACAGTGATCCAGAGGCGCTGATCGCGAGACTTTATACATCGCGATCTCCCGGGACACCCACCTATATGCCGGAAGTAACGGATACTCGAGCGATAGCGGGGGGATGGATAAGAAGGTTAGGTGAGCCAATTCACTTGCCCACGTGGCTCACAAGAGAAGATTTGAATTACTATGTAAGTCAATTCAGAAAATCTGGATTTGAAGGTGGGATCAATTATTATCGGAACGGCACATTAAACTGGGAGCTTACTGCAGAGCTTGATGGTGCAAAAATTCAACAGCCTGCGCTATTTATTGCTGGTGAATTAGATATTGTCAACCAAGGCGCAACGCAAGATGAATTAGAGATTAGAGCACAATCACATTTTGAAGATTTGCGGGGAGTAGTTCTGCAGCCCGGTATAGGCCACCGTAATCAACAACAGGCGCCAGAGGATACTAATCGCTTATTGATTGAATTTCTCGCTTCGCTATATTAAGAAATGATCTTTGTGAACAATCAAAGATCAAAATCAAGCGCAACGACCGACGAAACTGATTTAGTCGCGTCCACTGCAGGTTTACCGGAGAGTAAGTAATGCTGAGGATCTTATTGGCAGTTATATTTATCGTTAGTCTACCTTGGCAAGCAATAGGTCAAGGTTCTTATCCGGCACAAACAAATGATTGCGAGGTAGATAGCGATACCTTATTTGTTTGCGGTCTCACCAATCCAGAAGATTTGTATCGGGTTCCGAATACTGATTGGGTGATTGCATCAGGTCGTATCTCTGATTCTGAAGGCCCATTATATGCCGTAAATATTTCCAGTCATCAAGTAGCGGATATTTATCCTGTTAATGCTGCGGAGCCGAAGTTTGATAGGGCTACCTATCAAGAGTGCAGCGGTCCCATCAAAATTTTTCAACCCCATGGGCTAACGCTTCGGCAAGGCAGTGATGATCAGCATATTCTTTATGTTGTAGGGCACGGTACTCGAGAAGCAATAGAGGTCTTCAATCTTGATATCAGTGGCAGTGTTCCTTCGTTAACTTGGGTTGGTTGTATACCCGCCCCTGAAGGAACGCGCAGAATTAATTCCATTACCGCATTACCAGACGGGTATTTAGGTGCGACTAATTTTGACACGGCGGGCGGTGAGCTTTGGGAATGGCATCCATCTACAGATTGGGGAAAAGTCCCTAGTTCAGACATGCTGGGTCCGAATGGCTTGGTGTCCTCTGCAGATGGGGATTGGTTTTATGTGGGTGGATGGAGCGACAGAGCCTTAATCAGAGTTTCTCGAGGTAAGACGCCAGTCCAAGTTGATCGTATCCCGGTAGGCTTTAATGTCGACAACGTTCGTTGGGGTGACGATGGAAGAATTATCGCCGCTGGACACATTACAAGATGCTTAGGGGAAAATCCCTGTGCGATCTCGGCGGCTCGTGTTGCTAAAGTTGATCCGAATAATTTTGCCGTAGAACAGCTCATTGACTACAAGGGGAATAATTTTTTTGAACTTGGAACAGTAGCGCTAGATGTTAATAATGAAATTTGGGTTGGAGGAATTTACGGTAGTTTTGGTATTGCAAGGTTTTCAAGATAGCTTTCCATGTCTCAAAAATTTAAGGGCAAACTAGCGAATTATTTCTTCACAGGTTTAGTGCCGAAGTTTCGCTAGTCTGTCCTAGAATCTTGTATCTATTAGTGACTACATTTTATACAAGGTACAAATTTTGTTCCCAGCTGGATCTCTTAAATAAGCTAGGTACATCTTCATTCCGACTGCTTCGCGCACACCCGGCGGGTCCTCGATAGCTTCTCCCCCGTTTGCTATACCTGCGGCATGCCATGCGTCGCACTGTTCAGCCGACTCGGCGGCAAAACCGATAGTGGTGCCATTGCCATTACTAGTAGGCTCTCCGTTCAAAGGTTTCGTTATACCAAAGAGAATACCCGAATCAGTATGATAAAAAACCCTTCCTTTGTCGTCCATAGCGCCTGGCTCTATTCCTAGCGCTCCGAGTGTTGCGTCATAAAACGCTTTAGCTTTATCGGTGTCATCCGCACCAACTGTCATATGACTAAACAAAATACTTACTCCTTAATAAAAAAAATTGAGAACGAAAATTTTACCACAATAGTTTGGGAGTTTGTCCAAATATACTTTTATGCGTTAGACGACTAGGGAATCCTTAATTATGAAATTGATTATTGTATGCCGCCAAGTTTTCCCGTAATTTAAAGTGTTAAGCTTGTCCTTCACCTTCATAATTACATAAATATAATTACCCTTCGGGTAAAAGAGGGAACATGAGGCCATTAATTGTTTTGCCCCAGCTTTTAGGACTGGTGATTTTAGTGCCGGTAGTGATAGTTGTTACTCTATGGTTGGATGCGCGTGACGCAGATGGCCCTTCCGTTATTTTCCGTGGTGGAGTTTTTACTACAGGCGATATTTATCAGGGTCCGGAACCAGATTGGAGTTTCACAGATAATATTAGGCTGGTTGAATTGCAACTTAACGCGACTGAAGATTCGAGAACGACGTTTATTATTGAGAGTAATGGACGCATCTTTGTTACTTGCGATTATATGGGCACCTCATTAGGTAGGCTCTGGAAAAAATGGGCGGTGGTAGCGGCAGAAGGAGACGGTGCGGCCGAACTTCGTATTGGCAGTACTCGTTACGAGCGAACGCTTAGGCGCATTGAAACTGGGCCGGAACTTGACTGGGTGATCGAGAAGAAAACAGAAAAATATCGTTCCCTGATTAACCATGATCTCATTGCTAATGGAGAGATTTGGGTTTTTGAGATTGCACCTAAAATTTAAAAAGCATCTTTATAGGGTGGGAGGTCTTTTGTCAATTCGGCGGCCCGCACTGGGAACCCCGAATAAGTTTTCCTGGGCGTGCACCAGTTGGCTTCCCATTAGAATAGATGACCTGGCCAGATACAATAGTTGCTACGTAACCGTCGGCAAATTGCATAAGGCGCCGTCCTGAAGCAGGTAAGTCATAATGGACTTCAGGTTTATGCAGCTTCATGTTTTGTATATCAATAACATTAATATCGGCTTTGTAGCCGGGAGCAATTATTCCTCTGTCATAGAGGCCCACCGCATAGGCTGTGTCTCTGCAATGCGCTTTAATCACCCAAGGCAGCGATAATTTTTCACCTCGAGATCGATCTCTAACCCAATGGGTTAACATATGTGTAGTAAAGCTTCCGTCACAGATACTGCCGCAGTGCGCTCCCCCGTCCCCTAAGCCGAGGATTGTATTAGGATGCTCCATCATTTCTTTTGCTGGCTCCAATGTTCCTTCACCATAGTTAAGGAAAGTATAATAAATCATGCCCTTCCCATCTTCTTCGGTGAGAATTTCTAGGCACAATTCTAGAGGATGAACTCCCCTTTTTTTAGCTAGCGCTGCAACACTAGCGGACGGCCGTGGCTCATAATCTGGCTCTTCTTGGATTGCATACATGTCGTGGTACCGGGCATGCACTTGTCTGAGGAAGGGATTATTTTCAAGTTGAGGTGTCTCCGCTAACAATTTGTGTTTGAAAACTGGATTTCTTAATTTTTTTAATTTGTCTTCTAACGTTAGGTGTTCAATTGCTTGATAAGATGGGTGAGCGCTGAAAGGGTTGTTAGTCAGCTCTAGTCCAAATAACACTCCAATTGGGCGGCCGCAGACCTGGGCCTTAAGATTTATACCTTCTTTGTTAGCTTCTTCTATAGTTTCAAGAATATTCCGCCAGCCATCAGTTACTCGATGATGTTGAGCTACTGAAACAGATAGCGGGCAATGAGATTGTTTGACCATTTCCTTTAGTATTCTAAATTCATCGTCGCTACCTTTGAAATCTGTGACTACTTGCATCACACCTGATCCAGCTTCTTGTACTCCCTTCGCAATTCCAACCATCTCATCCAGTTCCGCGGTTAAGGTGGGGGTGGGTTGACCATCGGCCGTTTGATGATTGAGCGTACGAGATGTAGAAAAGCCGAGTGCTCCAGATAATATTGCCTCACTGGTCAATGCTGCCATTTCTTTTATGTCTTCACTTGTAGCAGGCTCACGATTTGCTCCGCGGTCGCCCATCACATAGACCCGTAACGGACCGTGAGGTATTTGTGCGGCGAAATCGATGTCAAACTTCCGAGCGGATAAGCTATCTAGATATTCCGGAAAGGTTTCCCAATTCCAAGGTAATCCCTCTGCGAGAACCGGGTGCGGAATGTCCTCAACTCCTTCCATTAGAGAAATTAGGCGCTCCTTATCCTGTGGACGACAGGGGGCGAATCCGACGCCGCAATTGCCCATGACGGCGGTTGTAACACCATGAATAGATGAGGGAGTCAGTTCTTCACTCCAAGTGACCTGACCGTCGTAGTGTGTATGTATGTCAACGAATCCAGGAGTAACGTGAAGATTTGAAGCGTCGATTTCTTGTCTGGCGTCGCCAGCTATTTCGCCCACTTCAACGATTATTCCGTCACGGACAGCAATATCTCCATAAAAGGGTGGCTCACCCCCTCCGTCTACTATTAGCCCATTCTTAATAAGTAAATCAAACATTTGATAAGTTAATCCATTAATTGTTGAGCTTGCGGATTAGTCTGGCGCAGAAAATTCATCAGCAAAAACTAGGCCGCCCTCTGTGTTTTCTGTTCTTAGATGGATGATTTCTTGATATTCAGACGAGTCATACCAACCCTCTAAAGCCTGTCTCGTCGGAAACTCCAGAACTACGGTAATCTCTCCTGGGTCTCCTTCGACGGCAGTGCTTCCTGGGCCAGCGACTAAAATTTTTCCTCCGTGAGCTGAAATTGTGGCTCCAACGGCGCTTAAATATTCATTATATCCGTCTTGATCTAGTACGTTGTAATTTGCAATAAGATAGCTAGTCATTTTTCAACCTTTTAATCTTTATTTTTCCGTTGTCTAAGAATATCAGGGTTTTGCTTAACAACGGAGGCTTATAATTGGTTTGGGGGTTAAATTTATTTCAAGTTAACATAGAAGATTTTCTGAATTATATGAAGTTTTAATTAGGATTTAATCACATTGATCGGCTCATGGTTGAAAGGATCAGTCTTGGAACTCAAACCGGTGCTACCTGAGCTTTCTTTGTCGATTAAATACCAATATGCTCACGCATGAGCGTTTTATCCTCGGAGATTCTAACTTGGGTACGGAAGATCTTGTCATTACACTGGCTACTGCTGCATTTTTTATGTTGTTCGTGGCCTATTTTTCGTACCGGAAGACACTAGGAGAGGTGAATACTAAAGACGGCTATTTCTTAGCCGGGAGAGGTTTATCATCTGTCTTTATTGCTGGATCTTTGCTTTTGACGAATTTGTCTGCGTCGCAATTAATTGGTTTAAATGGTTCAGCCTACGGATTTAATTTGAGTAGTATGGGATGGGAAGTTACGGCTGCTGTGTCTACTGTGGCAATGGCTTTTATATTTCTTCCTCGTTATCTGGCTGGAGCTTTTACTACTTTGCCTCAGTTTCTAAGCGATCGTTTTGATGACGGACTTAGGCGTATGACAGTGCTCCTTTTTATGGTGGGGTATGGATTGGTCACGATACCGGGAGTTCTTTATTCAGGCTCAATCGCCGTGCTACAACTTTTTGATGTTCCGACTCTTTTGTCAATTAATTATAGTCAGAGCTTAATGGTTACAATAATCGTTATTGGCTGTTTTGGCGCAATGTATGCTGTGCTCGGTGGCTTGCGTGCAGTTGCGGTTTCTGACACGTTGAATGGGATAGGTCTGCTTATTATTGGCGTAGCGGTGCCCATTTTAGGATTATCCGCGCTTGGGGAAGGTGATGTTTTGTCGGGACTCAAAATTATTACTAACTCTGAGACTCACAAGCTTAACGCAATAGGTTCAGCAAATGATCCTACGCCTTTCGGCACGCTATTTACGGGTATGATATTTGCGAACCTGTTCTACTGGTGCACGAACCAGTATGTTATTCAGAGGACACTCGCGGCAAAGAACCTTGCGGAAGGACAAAAGGGAGTATTATTCTCGGGCTTCTTTAAAGTGCTAGTCCCGTTTTTAATGATGATCCCAGGAGTTATCGCTTTCCACCTATACGGTGAGGGAATGGAATCAATAGACCTTGCCTACCCAGCCCTAATTCGAGATGTATTGCCCGTGTATGCGACCGGGTTTTTCTTGGCTGTTTTATTAGGGGCAGTCTTCAGTTCTTTTAATTCTCTTATAAATAGCGCGGCTACTCTCTTCTGCTTAGATATATACTCGCCTTGGAAAAACGATAACGTTACGGACTCTGAAATGGTGCGGGTTGCGAAGATAGCGAGTTTGTTAATCGCGCTTTTCTCTTTTACCGTCGCTCCTTTGTTACAATTTGCGCCAGAAGGCCTATGGCAAGTTATGAGGATTTTCACCGGATTTTACAACATACCTATTATTGCCATAGTCATGATTGGACTGTTTGCTCGTCATGTTCCCGCCTCAGGCCCAAAAATTGTGATCGTTTTTCACATAATAGCTTATGCAATGTTCCAATTTGTTCTTGATGATTATATCGGCATTCATTTTATACATTTGTATGCCATTCTGTTTTTTACAGAAATTGGGATTATGCTGTTGGTGGGTTACTTCTCCCCTAGGCTAGAAACCTGGACATTCCATAGGAAAGAGGTTGTTGATCTAACACCTTGGCGCTATGCAGTGCCTTGCGCAGTTACATTATTATCTTGCGTTATCGCCGTATACTTACTCTTCTCACCATTAGGACTGGTAAATGGGACAAGCGTCTTTTTTTTGCCTCTTATTACTTTGTTACTATTTTCAAATATTTTGGCTTGGTATCTGTATTCAAAAGCAATTCAAACCAGGTAGTCCCACACACTTAAACAATATAAAATTAAGCATAAGTTTTATAATTGCGGTAAAATCGCACGCGAGGGAGATCCCTCAATAACCTGTTTTAACATTTGCAACGCAGAGGGTATTCCTGGTGTCAATTCCTAATTCTATGCAAGGACGCCTGTCCTTACCCCTTGTTGGGGCTCCTTTATTCATTATTTCTAATCCAGATCTCGTTATTGCTCAATGTAAAGCGGGTGTAGTTGGATCGTTCCCTGCGCTCAATGCTAGGCCTGTAGAGGTTCTTGATCAATGGCTTACCAGAATCAACGAAGAACTGGATGCTTACAACCAAGCTAATCCAGATAATCCAGCTGCTCCATATGCCGTGAATCAGATAGTCCATGGGTCTAATGATAGGTTGATGCAGGATGTTGAGTTATGCGTCAAACATAAGGCGCCAGTTATCATTACTTCTCTTGGGGCAAGGCCAGAGGTATTTGAGGCGATTCACTCATATGGCGGAATCTGCCTGCATGATGTAATAAATAATAAGTTCGCTCATAAAGCAATTGAGAAAGGTGCGGACGGATTGATTTGCGTGGCTGCAGGTGCGGGGGGGCATGCTGGCACCTTATCGCCGATGGCTTTCATTCAAGAGGTAAGGGAGTGGTTTTCAGGGCCTATTTTGTTGTCCGGGGCGATAGCGACCGGCGACGGAATACTGGCGGCGCGAGCCATGGGGGCAGATTTAGCATATATGGGATCCGCGTTTATCGCGACCAAGGAGGCGAATGCTAATCCAGCATATAAGCAAGCTCTAGTAGATTATGCTGCGACCGATATTGTCTATACTAACCTGTTTACCGGTGTGCATGGGAATTACCTGCGGCCTTCTATTGAATCTGCCGGGCTTGATCCCGACAATCTCCCTCCAAGTGATCCCTCAAAAATGCAATTTGGCTCAGGAGGAAGTGGCAAGTCTAAGGCGTGGAAAGACATCTGGGGCTGTGGTCAGGGGATCAACGCAATAAAGGCAGTGCAGCCCACGGCAGATCTAGTTGCGCGACTCAAAAGCGAATATCAAGAAGCTCAAAAGCGCGTGCTTGCCGCATGACAATTGGGTAGCTCGATTAGTTATTTACACCAGTTGTGGCCCGTCTACAGTGGGCCTATCAAAGATCCATTGATAAGAGGTTAACGTGATGGCTGACATTAAGGAAAACACGAGAGTATTTTCGATTCTTTGCCTATTGATTTTACCATTAGGGCTTCTGGCGCAAGATTTCGATAGCGTCGAAATTACGACGCACCATGTTAAAGATAACATCTACTATCTGGAGGGTAGCGGCGGAAATATCGGTTTAATCATAGGGAAAGATGGTGTACTTATAGTAGACAATCAATTTGCGCCGTTGACTAACAAAATCGAGGCCGCGATTACTGACCTGACTAAACTACCAGTTACTTTTGTGGTTAATTCGCATTTCCATTATGACCATACTGATGGGAACGAAAACTTTGGCCGGGCAGGAGCTTATATTGTTTCGCACGACAACGCGCGTCGGCGCATGGAATCAACACAAGTGCTTGCTGGAGGATACACTCAGAACCGCTACGAAGAAGCGGGGTTGCCTAAGATTACATTCTTTGATGCGATGCGCTTTTATTTCAACGACGAACCAATTGAATTAATCTACAGCGGCCCCGGCCATACCGATGGAGACGCTCAGGTTTATTTTCTTGAATCAAACGTGATTCATACTGGAGACATGTTTGTCCGATATGTTTTGCCTTTCGTCGATCAGAACAATGGTGGTTCTCTTGATGGGATGATAGAGGCGACCGACAGCCTCGCGAGCGTTATTAATGATGAGACCGTGATAATTCCAGGGCACGGACAACTGTCGAGCAGAGGAGATCTTTTAGACTACCGAGATATGTTAGTAACAATTCGCGGAAATCTTTCGAGGGCTAAGGTTCAAGGGCTGTCTCCCTCCGAGATGCTTGAAACCGAACCGGCTGACGGGTTTGCGCCAGCCGATGCGAGTACTAACGCATGGCTGCTTCGTGCTTACGATGAGTATCGGTAAAGGATTTAATTTTAGGCCGAGCTTAAGCCATAAAGCTATTTATCACTTTATGATTTGGGAAGCAGAAAATGACTGACAAAGAAAATATCCAAGCAGTGATTCAGACTTATTTTGATTGCATGAATGAATCGAGTGGAGAGAAAGTAACACACGCATTTCATCCGGATGCAAGGATCACAGGGTATTTACCAACTGGCTTGCAAGAAATGAGTGTGGCCGATTTTTCAAGCTTCGTAGCAGCTCAAACTCCTCCGCCTCAAGAAACTGACACTCCAGTTATCGGGGAAATCTTATCTTTAGAGATTGCAGGTAATACAGCCGTCGCGAAAGTAAGAGATCGATATCTAGGCATGAGTTTTCTTGACACCTTGTCTTTTTTGAAGATAGGAGACGGTTGGTCAATCTACAACAAATTATTCCATGTGGAATCTTAACGTTTGTGAGGGGTTTGAATCGCTTCTGAACTAAAAAGACATCATTTTTTTTAAAAAGTTAACGCAGTGAGAAAAAAGAAAAAATTATGGAATCGGTAAAGAGTCGCCTCGGAGCGATGATGTTTCTCCAGTATGCAGTCTGGGGTGTTTGGCTTCCAGTATTGGCTACGTATTTGCAGTCACCCGCCTTGGAGGGCGGCTTGGGCTTCACATCTGGTCAGGTGGGTTGGATCATTGGAGTGGCAGCCTCTATGGGAGCAATATTCGCGCCTTTCATTGCGGGTCAGTTCGCCGACCGTTATTTTTCAACGGAAAAGTTTCTCGCACTGTTATTACTTTGCGGCGGAATCGTAAAAATTACTTTGTCCTTTCAGACATCTTTTATGGCATGGCTTCTTGTATCAGTTCTCTACAGCATCTTGTACATGCCGACGCTGTCGCTGACTAACTCGATGGCGTTCGCGCACTTGCGCAACCCTGATAGTGAATGGCCGCGAATCCGAGTGATGGGCACATTTGGTTGGATTGCTGCGAGTTGGTTATTCCCCATGATTTGGTTGCAAAGCAATCTAGAATTTCAAATTCTTCCGCCGTTTTTTGTGGGAATGGAGGTTCAAGACGCAACCGCGCGTTTGGGTGATACCCTAAAAGTTTCAGGTGTACTATCTATTCTTTATGCGGGTTACTGTCTCTTGTTGCCCAATACTCCCCCTAAACAAAAAGATGTAGAAAAATTTGCCTTTAAGAAGGCCTTTAATTTATTAAGAAATCGTTCGTTTGCAGTGCTTGTATTAGCAAGTCTCCCTATCGCTATTATCCACCAGGTTTATTTCATGCAGACAGGACCTTTTTTCGAAAACCAATTGGGCCTTCTCGTCACTTATATAGCTCCTGCAATGACAGTCGGACAATTTGCCGAAATTGCAGTAATGGCCTTTTTAGGTTTGTTCATAGCTCGATTAGGTTTCCGCTGGACTATTGCTATTGGGGCATTCGCCTATTTTGTGCGTTACGCTATCTGGGGAATAATTAGCTTGCAGGAGCCCTCAGGTCCTTCGGTGGACACTGCCGGACAATTTTTATGGACGGTTCCTTTGATAATCGGGATCTTTAGCCAACTTTTGCATGGAATATGTTATGCCTGTTTTTTTGCTTCTGCTTACATGTACGTAGATCGAGTTGCGGACGATGACATTCGAAACTCTGCTCAAACAGTTTTTGGAATAATTATCTTAGGATTGGGCCCCATGCTAGCGGCTCCCTTTCTGGGAATATTAGGAAGTATTTTTGGGGATGCTGGCGTGATAACTGACTTCTCAGGCATGTGGTTCACCTTAGCGTTGATGGCTTTAATTACAGCGGTTTCTTTTGCCGTATTCTTTTCGGAAGAAAGTGAAATCAGCAACTGATGGCTAGATTATCGTAATATAAAAGTTCTGGTGCCGTAATAACCGAATAAGATTTTCAAGCTCATTTTATTTGTAATTGTTAATAGTTATTATAAAGGTTATTGCTCAGTATTTTAGGAGAATGATGTTATGAAGAAGGAAACTCTCGCAATTCATAGCGGTTATGAAACTGATCCGACCACGAATTCTGTCGCTGTCCCGATCTACCAGACCGTTGCTTATTAATTTGATGATGCGCAACATGGAGCAGACCTATTCGACTTAGCGGTTCCGGGTAATATCTATACCCGAATAATGAACCCCACTAATGATGTGTTAGAGCAAAGAGTTGCTGCTATGGAGGGCGGAATCGCTGCTTTGGCGGTTGCTTCCGGAATGGCGGCGATCAACTATTCAATCCTTACCTTGGCCAAGGCGGGCGATAACATCGTTTCTACGTCTCAACTTTATGGTGGTACCTATACCCTCTTTGCGCATATGTTGCCTAGTCAAGGTATAGAGGTCCGTTTTGCTCCAGATGATTCGCCAGAAGCGCTGGAAAAATTGATTGATGGCCAGACAAAAGCGATTTATTGCGAAACTATAGGAAATCCAGCTGGCAATATCATTGATCTTGAGCCCGTATGCGCAATGGCGCATAAGCATGGTATTGCTGTAATTGTGGATAACACCGTTGCAACACCAATACTTTGCAATCCAATCCAGTTCGGTGCAGATATTGTGGTTCACTCATTGACCAAGTATATCGGCGGCCATGGCACATCGATTGGTGGTGTCATTGTTGATTCAGGAAAATTCCCTTGGTCTGAAAATAAAGAAAGATATCCCCAGTTGAACGAGCCCGAACCTTCATACCACGGGGTCGTGTATACGGAAGCGTTAGCCGAGGCCGCGTTCATAGGTAGAGCTAGGACGGTGCCGCTGCGAAATACAGGAGCAGCTCTTTCTCCCATGAATGCATTCCTGATTCTTCAGGGATTGGAGACGCTGCCGCTTCGAATGGAGCGACATTGCCAAAATGCGCTAGCGGTTTCTGAGTATCTTAAGGGTCATGAAAAGGTGGCGTGGGTGAATTTTGGTGGGCTTAACGATGATGAGAATAATGCTCTGGCAAAAAAATATTGTGGTGGAGTGCCCGCTTCTTTACTGACATTTGGCATCAAAGGTGGGTTTGATGCGGGCGTTCGTTTTTACGATTCTCTTGAGATGATTAAGCGCTTAGTAAATATAGGTGATGCAAAAACTCTTGCTTGCCATCCCGCTTCGACAACGCATCGGCAGTTGACGGAAGTTGAACAGGAAGCAGCTGGGGTTACACCCGAAACTATGAGGATCTGCGTGGGCATAGAGCATATTGATGATATTGTTTCTGATATCAAACAAGCATTAGATAAAGCTTAACTAGTCCTGTCCCGATAACGGGAGGATTTAATCTGCCTTTTATTTCGATTATGAGAAATTTAGTTTGTGAAGTGATTCTTTGGAGAAAGAAGTAGCATGCCTAGCCCGAGCTATTTTGAGGATTTTAAAGTCGGTGTTACTCAAGAGTTTGGAGAATACCGGGTAACCGAAGCAGAGATTCTGGAGTTTGCTTCCAAGTATGATCCGCAGCCTTTTCATTTGTCTCAAGAGGCAGGTGAGGCAATGCATTTTGGTGGGCTGTGCGCTTCAGGTTGGCACACA
Source organism: Gammaproteobacteria bacterium (assembly GCA_029245905.1). Taxonomy (GTDB): domain Bacteria; phylum Pseudomonadota; class Gammaproteobacteria; order Pseudomonadales; family Pseudohongiellaceae; genus UBA9145. Next base: position 7,559 of record JAQWOJ010000043.1, on the reverse strand, counting down.
TGTGCTATAGCTATGCGGATGATTGTTGATCAAATGCCGGAAACAAATAAAGGTGCTCTAGGCTCGCCTGGAATAGATGAATTGAGGTGGACAAAACCAGTTTTTCCGGGAGATTGCCTCAGGGTAAAATCTACGATCCTTAATAAGAGAGAATCAAAATCTCGTCCGGACATGGGAACCGTTTTCATGCAAAACGAAGTGTTTAACCAAAACGATGAACTTGTTATGAGCAATAAACCCATTGTGATGGTAAAAAAACAGCATTTGGCCTAAGAAAGCATAGATGGGCTATCTCTTTGTTTTAATTTCCTACCCATCGTCTGAAGCTTTCTCTGACGAGGTGAAATAGTAAAAGATTAGTCCTGTGATAATAACTCCGAAGCTGAATAAAACCTCTACGGGCCTTATCATTAGTGTGAACACTAAAGTCCATCCAGTAAGAGCTAAGAAAATTAGCGGAGGGATTGGGAACAGAAAAGTTCGATAGGGTCGCGGAAGATTGGGCTGGCGCCATCTCAAAAGGAACAGGCCGAGCACGGTGGCAAACGTGTTGAGAGCCATGGTAAAGCCTGCAAATACAAGGACAGACTCAAAAGTGGATGAAAGAATGAATGCAATAGCGACGGACGACTGCAAATAGATGGATCTCGCAGGAATGCCAGCGGAGTTAGTGCGACCTAAAAATTTTAGCCGAGGAAAGTCTTCCCCAATTACTTGGATCACTCTAGGTCCGGCCATTGTCATCGCGCTTACGGTTGATATCAGAAGAAGAGCTAAAGCGATTCCGAATAGTCCGCCACCAAAATCTCCAAACGCTACTCTCGCGGCTATTGCGCCTACCTCTACCTCACCAACCATAGCGTCCATCGGGGTTGTATAAAGGAATACGAAATTCAGCCCAAGATATAGGATCGTAACAATCGTGGTGCCTATTATCAGCACCCACGGTAGAACTTTTTGAGGGTTCTCGATTTCACTGGAGAGATAAGTTGCCGCATTCCAGCCAGAATATGAAAAGCTGACGTAAATTAGAGCAATAGCAAAGGTGCCGCTTGTCACGATACTAAAATCTTCGGCAATCGGGAAAAAAGAAATAGGTTGTGGGTTCTCAATTACCGTTAAGGCCGCCAAAATAAAGACTAGGATTACGGCTATTTTCAGTGATGTGAATGCCACTTGTGTCCTACCGCTGTTTCGATGGTTAGTGGCATGGACTAAGGCTAATAAAGCTAGAAGAGTTATCGCGATTGCCTTTTCAACTACCGGAGAAACATCACTCATAAGTGAGGCGGTGAAATAGGCCGAAAACGTCATTGCCGCTAGCGCAGTTGGTGCGGCAAATCCTACCGTTGTGGAAATCCAGCCGGACACAAAACCGGCAGCGGGATGGTATATCCTAGAAAGGAAGTTATATTCGCCACCAGAACGTGGGAACGTTGCCCCGAGTTCGGCGTATGAGATTGCCCCGCATAAAGCGGTTAGTCCTCCTACAATCCAAAGTAAAAGCAAAGCGAATCCAGAACGGATATCCACTAATTGGAAGCCTAGGCTGGTAAAAACACCGGTGCCAATCATGTTTGCTACGATTACTGCGGTTACAGTTGTAAATTTAAATTTGCTTTGGGGCATGACTCTTATAACGACTCGGGCTAAGCGTGCAAAGTTACTCGTCTGAGACAGCATACTACTTGTTATAAATAGTTATTTAAATCAGGGATTATCTCTCGTAGAGAAAATCCTGGCTATGAGTGCGCGCTTAAACGGTTCCCGACTCTTTTTTAAGTGTTGTAACCTTGCGATATGGGGTTTTTGGATTAAAATTCGGGCGGTGGCTTGTCAGTGATCTATGTTGCAGGCATCGGGTCATTTCATCTGTTATAGTAGCGCGTAGACCAAGTTTTTTTGATTCTTGAGAGACGGCGGAGCTTAATAATGATAATAAATTCAACTGATTCAACTGATTCAATTAAAGATTTTATACTTAGAGGCCTTTTAATAACTCTTACCATGGTTTTTGCTTTTGGCATAAAAGCCCAAGACTGGCAGCCGGAGAAGCTGCCAGACGGACAGCCGAATATTACTGGGATGTGGAATAATGTGGGTGCTACCGCCACGCCGGTAGAAATGCCGGACGAGTTCGAGGGACGAGTCCCTTCCGCGGAAGAGCTGGCAGAGTTTATATCTCGCAGGGACGACGCCAGGAAGAACAATGTCTGGGATGGTTTTGAGAATAGCCAAGGGGTTGGCGCCTACGAGAATTACTGGTTTGATTGGTACTGGTCTGATGCGGTGGCTGATGCGCCGGCGTTGGTAGTAGATCCACCTAACGGACGCATCCCTGCTTATACTCCCCGGGCGGAGGAGGCCATCCGTTTGAATGTAGTAGAAGAACACGACTCAGCGGCAACCGTTGAGGCGGGAGATCGGTGCTTATCCCGAGGCGTATTCGGCATGATGATGCCTACCGCTTATAACAACGGCAAACTGATTCTTCAGTCTCCTGGTTACGTGATGATCCACAGCGAGATGATCCATAATGCTCGGATTATTCCCATAGATGCCGGAGATCATGTTGATGACAACATAAAGTTGTGGGAAGGGGATTCGCGTGGGCGTTGGGAAGGAAACACTCTGATTGTTGAGTCTACCAATTTTAAATATGTGCGCAGTATTCGTGCGCCTGGAAGGGGAAATCCTCCGCAGCACGAGGGCAGAAAAATGGTTGAGACCTTTACAATAGAGGACGAAGATACGTTGCGTTATACGCTCACTGTAGACGACCCATTAACTTATGATGCGCCCTGGACGGTCGCTTTTCCATACCTGAAAGATGGCGAGTATAAGCAGTATGAGTATGCGTGCCACGAGGGTAACTATGCCATGGAAACTCGACTGCAAGGTGCGCGAGTTGTAGAGCGGGGCCTTACTGAAACGGGTAGCCGCTAAGCGCTGGGGAGCTTAGAAGAGGTCAACTTAAAAATGCCGGTCTGTTTTTTGCGTTGGCCTTCTTAGTTCTGGAAGGGAAGGTTATGAAAAAAAACCTCTTATTGAGTTTGTTGGCAGCTCCATGTTTCTTTGGCTACCTCAATGCTCAGCCGCTGGTTGGCGATACCTTGTCCAGCGCCCAAACAACGGAAGGCTCTTATATAAGCTGGAAAGAGCATTTAATTGATGACCCCACCGTCTCTGGGGTTCCTTTTAGCGGGAGTGATGGGCTCGTGATGGGCGATATAGATCGGGACGGCTTTGATGACGTTGTTTCGGTTCATGAATCAGATTCAACTTACGATTCGGCATCGCCTGGTGATACGCCTCCAGCAATGGGCCATGTGCGAATAGCTTTTGGAACAAATGATCCAGAAACCTGGGTGAATATCACCCTTGCAGAGGGTGCTGATGCCTCTGCCGCAGAGGATGCTGCGATTGCCGATGTTAACGGCGACGGATTTCTGGATGTTATGGTGGCGGCAGAGTTGTCTCACCTTATTTATTTCCAAAACCCAGGCACTGAGGTGCGCTCAAGGCCTTGGGATAGAATTATTCTACCAATGACTCAAGGAAGAGGCTCGTATATCCGTGTGTTCTTAGCTGATCTAAATGGTGACGGGGTCCCGGAGGCAATTGCCCCTAATAAAGGTGCTCAACGCCCCACTATTAGCGACTATCGAAGGTCAACCCCTGTTTCAATTTACCAGTTCTCCGGAGACCCTTTAGTTGGCTCGAGCTGGCTGGAAATTGAGCTGGGCCGTTTCAGTAATCCGAGAAATTCGGAACCTATTGACATTGATCAAGACGGTGACATTGACATTATCGCTGGGAGTAACGGAGAGAACAGAATTGTTTTCTTTGAAAATACGGATCCGGATAACCTCACTTTTGAAGAACATGCGATCGGTGTCTTTGGGGCAAACACTAATGGCTTCAACATGGAGTTTGTTGACATCAATGGAGATGGCCGCCTTGATATAATTGGAGGAACCGGTATGGGAGGAAGCGGAAGAACACTTTCCTGGTTTGAGCAGCCATCAAACATTGATGATGCTTGGATTTCGCGCACCATAGGTTCGTTTTCGCCAGACAGTATGACAGGGTTCGAGATTGGTGACATTAATGATGATGGACGGGTTGATATTATAGCCGGTAGTTACAGTCGTGGGCCCAGGATGGGAGATGGAGACGTTACCAAGGATGACGCGCTCGGACGAATTGGTTGGTTTGAAAACCCCGGTGACTTGGAACGGGAATGGGTCCGCCATGATATATCAAGACGAAAACGGGGAATGTATGACAAATTTATCGCCCGTGATCTTGATAGTGATGGAGATATTGATTTTGTAGCGACTCGCGGAAATAGTTATCCTTTCGACGGGGTTATATGGTTAGAGCAGGTAAGATCCCTCACTCCCAGACCCGCGTTCGAAAGAGCGAGGGAGATTGATAGTCCTGAGATGCCGCTCGCCGATTAAGAGAGGCCTCGGATTACCAGTGTGTTGAACCGCTGTGCTGCACATATTTGTTTACTTTAGGGGTAAAAAAATGGGGAAGTTGTTTTTAGCTGGTCTTTGTTCATTGTTTCTCTGCTCGTGCAACTCACAGGATGACGCTCCAGAACCAGAAAGTATAGGTGAGTGGCCCCATGCTGGTGGTAGTCATTTTTCTGAAAAATATGCTCCTCTAGATCAAATTAATGCTGAAAATTTTGACGAGTTAGAGATAGCTTGGCGTTGGCAATCCATTGACGTAAATTTACCTCGTAATCTGGCGTACGCCACTGGGGACTACAGAGCTGCTCCATTGTTAATTGGTGGGGTCATGTACACCAATACAAACCATGGGCAAGTGGTAGCGTTGGACCCAGGAACCGGCCGCCTACTTTGGAGCTTTGATCCTGAAAGTTATGCGCTAGGCAGGCCCGTTTTCTCGCCTGCGCAAACGCGCGGTATCGAGTATTGGACCAACGGCGATATTGAAAGAATTTTTATCGCTACCTTGGGCAAGCAGCTCGTGTCCATTGATGCTAAAAATGGGAGACCTGACTCTAACTTTGGTGAGAATGGGTTTGTGGATCTTCGTGATAATTTCGGAAAACTAGAGTTTGAGATCGATAACATCACACATGGTGCGCCGCCGATTGCAGTTGGCTCGTCAGTGATTATTGGGTCAAAAATTTTCGATTACACTCTCTTCAACCGGAGTCCACCAGGCCATGTCCGAGCCTACGATGTATATACCGGCGATTTCAAATGGCGGTTTAATACTATCCCTCAGAATGGAGAGCCTTATACTGAGACCTGGGAGAACGATTCATGGCAAGACGCCGGTAATACGAATGTTTGGACTTTCATGTCGGCAGATGATGACGAGGGCATAGTTTATTTGCCCACATCGACCCCTACAAATGATTATTGGGGGGGCAAGCGTCTGGGAGAAAATCTTTTCGCGGAATCGATTGTCGCGTTGGATGCGGACAATGGGGAGCGACTTTGGCACTTTCAAACAGTCCACCATGGGTTGTGGGATTACGATGTAGCTTCGGCACCAAATTTGGTTGATATCGTTGTTGACGGAAAACCAATCAAAGCCATTGCTCAAGTGTCAAAAACCGGGTTCACTTATGTGTTTGATCGGATTACCGGAGAGCCGGTCTGGCCGATCGAGGAACGACCGGTTCCACCGAGTGATGTCCCCGGGGAGCGCGCCCATCCCACACAACCTTTCCCCACCAAGCCCCCGCCTTTCGAAAGGCAGGGAATGACAGAAGACGATCTGATTGATTTTACGCCAGAGATACATACAGCAGCGAAAGAGATAGCATCGAAGCTCGTGTTAGGGCCGATTTTTACGCCACCTATAGTAAAAGGTGCTCAAGGGAAGGAGGCGACAGTTTTTCTGCCGGGTGCTGGAGGAGGAGCCAACTTTCCCGGCGCGAATGTGGACCCTGAAACCGGTATTCTTTACGTGCCATCGCACACCAGGCCCTACGCAATGTCGTTAGTTGAACCGAATGACCCTGATTCTGATTGGCCCTATGTGATTAGCGTTCAGCGGAACATTGGCCCTATGGGGTTGCCGTTAACGAAGCCTCCCTACAGGCGTATAACCGCGATCGATCTGAATACGGGTGAACATGTTTGGCAAACCCCTTTTGGCAAAGGCCCTTCGAACCATCCGCTGCTTGAACATCTCGAATTGCCTGACCTTGGCAGTGTTTTCACCGACGTCTCTGCCGAGGGCGGTATTTTGGTCACCAAGGGGCTCGTTATTTCACACCTGCCTCAGAAAGATGAAGTTCATGAAGATGCGGAAGGCTCTGTGCTTGTGGCCTACGATAAATTCACTGGCGAAAAAGTTGGAGAAATTTTGGTTGATCGTCGTTTACATGGGCCGGTGATGTCTTATCTTCATAATGGTAGGCAGTATATTGCCGTCGCAGGGGGTCGTTTCGATACTGCGGAAATGATTTCTTTTGTTTTGCCAAATTAACAGAGGGCCTTATGGGAAGTTTGGTTAGATCTTTTGGAATATTTCTTTTAGCACAATTTATTTTTTTATCTGTCGCGGCAGTAGCGTTTTCTCAGGAAGTTAGTTTTTCTGAGGAGCAAGTTTATCTAGGCAAGCAGTTATATGATACTAACTGTGCTACCTGTCACGGTGTAAATTTGGAAGGGGCTGCAGTTATTCCATCGTTGGCAGATAGTACTTTTATGAATAAGTGGAGCAGCGCTCCGCTTAGTAATTTCGCTGCAGAATTACGTCAAATGCCGCCCGGCAATCAATCTATGTTGAATAGAGACCATTACCAATCTATCACCGCCTATATTTTGGCTGCTAATGGAGTTGCCTTCAGTGAGGTGGCGGCAACGGAGGGATTAGATTTTGATGGACCCCTGAATTTCCCTGAGCTTATATCGAGCGAACGATTTGAAGAGGAGCAAATTGCTGAGGGTGCGGAAGAGATATTGCAACGTTACTCTTCTGTGTCGGAGGCGATGCTTTTGGATCCTCCGGAAGAGGATTGGTTGATATGGCAGGGTAGTTATGACAATCAGGGCTTCAGCGCGCTTGACCAAATCAATCGAGAGACGGTCGCAGATTTGGCGCTTAGTTGGCGGATGCCTTTGCAAACCGGTGTAAATAATCCAGGGCCGCTTGTGCATGACGGGATTATGTACCTGTTTACTTTCCCAGATACGGTTTTAGCAATTGATGCTGTTGATGGAGCTCTGCTTTGGCGTTATGAGCATCAGTCGGAGGTGCAGTCGAGCCAGAAGAAGGGTGTGGCCTTATACGGCGATCTAGTATTCGTACCCACCTCCGATCTGCATGTGCTAGCGTTAGATGCGAGGACTGGAGGACTCGTATGGGACTACAAAATAGAGACCAACGATCAGTATGAGGGATATCACCTAAGAATGTCTCCCTTGGTTGTTGGCGATACAGTGATTCAGGGTATTACTTCGCTGCGAATACCCGAAGGTGGCTGGATCGACGGGATAGATCGCCTAACGGGTGAGCGCAAGTGGCGGTTTTATACCATACCTCGACCAGGTGAGCCTGGG
>JAQWOJ010000003.1 GCA_029245905.1 Gammaproteobacteria bacterium | reverse complement strand
CACATTAGTAGTTCATACGACGTCTTTTAAGCCAGATCAATCCAATCGAAGACTAAGGTCAAGTGAAAGCCTAGAGGTGATCGAGCGTTATACTCCCGTATCGGATTCCGAAATAGTTCTAGAGTTTGAAATCATGGATCCAAAGATATATTCAGAGGCAATTAAATCTCGCCTCACACTGCAGAGGATGCGATCAGGTCAGAGGCTTTATGAATCAGGATGCCATGAGGGAAATTACTCGCTTCCGAGTATACTGGCAGGCGCTCGTCGTCAAGAAGCTGACAGTAGGCTAACCAGATAAGGGTAATATCGATTATTTACCGATACTCAAAACGTCAATAACAGATATGATTAACACAATACTTCCTCTCTCTGATTATCTAGTTCTCGATTTAACCATCGCTCGAGCTGGTCCAACTGCCGTACGCCTGCTTTCTGATTGGGGGGCAGATGTTATTCGTATAGAAGCCCCTACTGAAGGTGATATTGCGGGTAGCCGACAAGGTCCTGACTCTCAAAACCTTCACCGAAATAAAAGAAGCCTATGTTTAAATCTTAAATCCAAGGATGGCCTTAAAGTATTTATGGATCTTGTTAAAAGAGCTGATGTGGTAGTGGAAAATTTCCGGGTTGACGTAAAAAAACGTCTAGGTATTGATTATGAATCACTAAAACAAATTAACCCTTCAATTATATTTGGGAGTATTTCTGGTTTCGGCCAAGAAGGGCCTTATGCTGAACGCCCTGCTGTGGATCAAGTGATCCAGGGGATGAGTGGGTTGATGACAGTTACTGGCGAGCCTGGTCGTGGGCCGATGCGAGCTGGCATAGCAGTAAGCGATACCTCTGCTGGGATGTTTTTGGGTCAAGGGATATTGTTGGCTCTTTTATACAGAGAAAAAACCGGGGAGGGGCAGTGGGTCCACACGTCTTTGTTAGAATCTATGTTATGCAAATTAGATTTCCAAGCGGCACGCTACACGATGAACAGCGAGATACCAAAGCAGGAAGGTAATCATCATCCTACTCTTTCTCCAATGGGTGTTTTCAACACCAAAGACGGACAGGTAAACCTTGCCGCTAGTACCAATAAAATGTGGGGGGCTTTCTGCGAAGTTACTGGTGCAACAAATCTAGCAGCTAATGAAAGTTACGCTACTGTTGAGAGTAGGTTAAAAAGTCGATCGGCATTATGGCAAGAGGTAAATAGGATCACTGCCCGCTTTTTCACATCCGAGCTGGTTGAAAAAATGAATTCGGTCGGGATTCCCTGTGGCCCTATTAATAATGTTGGAGAAGCCTTCAATGATCACCATGTCTCATCGCTACGCATGACAAAAAAAGCAAGACACGCTGAGTTAGGAGAATTTGATCTTTTGAGGTCGCCCATCAATTTTTCCAAGTTTAAGCATGGAGACGCTTTCGATAAAGCAGGACCAGAGCTTGGTGCGCATTCTGATGAAATTCTCCGGGGATTGGACTACAGTGAAGAATTTATAGATAGACTAAAAACTAACGGCGTTGTTAAAGCTAGCAGAACCAAGTAACCCAACTATTGGACAAATAAAATGATAATTGATTCGCCAACTCCGAAAATGTTAGCCGAGGTTAAAGATGGAATAGGATGGATAACTTTCAATGCGCCAGAGAAGCGGAACGCGATGTCTCTTGATATGTGGCAAGGCCTCGGTAAGATATTAGGGAAACTTCAAGAAGAAAAATCGTTGAGGGTACTGATACTTAAAGGTGCTGGAGAAGTCGCTTTTGTCTCAGGGGCGGACATCTCAGAATTTGAGGAAAAGAGATCAAGCCAAGGAGATCGAGATGCGTATGAAGAGGCATTTGACGACGCGCTTGATAAGTTAGCGAATTTCCCCAAACCGGTTGTCGCAATGATTCGAGGTTACTGCATTGGCGGGGGGCTCGCGATTGCATTGAACACTGATATTCGAATAGCGAGCGAGAATTCGAAATTTGGAATCCCAGCGGCGAAATTAGGCCTTGGTTATGGCTTTGAGGCTGTCAAAACTTTAGAGTCAATTGTAGGTCCATCACACGCGAAAGATATTCTTTTTACTGCACGCTTCTTGGAAGCGAAAGAAGCTTTGTCAATCGGGTTGGTAAACTTTATGGTTGGTTTTGAGTTGTTAGATCAAACTGTGGATGAGTATGCAAAAAAAATCGTTGGAAATGCACCTTTAACTATTAGGGCTGTGAAGAAGACTGTTGGTGAAGTGGTAAGAGATCCTGGCCAGAAAAACCCAGCGCATATAGAAAAAATGGTTAATGATTGTTTCTTGAGCGCAGATTATAAAGAAGGAAGGAGGGCGTTCATGGAAAAACGAAAACCAAAATTTACAGGATCGTAAAATTATGGGTTCAGTGATTTAGGTTAATAATACGAAGGATAGTTAGGTTTCGAAAAATAATTTTAACTTAGCCATGCCTTCATTGATATCGTCAACATCAATGCCAGAGTATGCAAATCTTAAATAATTACCCATTTCGTTTTTAACGGTTCTACCGAAATGTTTTCGTGTGCAGAATGAAACACTGGTTTCTGTGAGAGCTTGGTCCATCAAGGAATTAATATCGGAAATATTTTTCCGCTCCATGATTGCGCTTACATTTGGAAACAAATAAAAAGTGCTGTTAGGTGCCGTGACCGAAATACCATCGATGGCGTTTAAACCAGCCACCGTTGCGTCGCGGCGTTTCCGTAACTCGGCTAGTATATTATCTGGCCCAGAGGTGTCACCTTCGAGGGCCTCAATCATGCCGCGCTGAATAAAATGTGTAGTGCATGACTCAATATTGGTGTTGAATTTGCTGATTATATCTACTGCATTCTGAGGACCTATCGCCGCGCCTAATCGCCAGCCTGTCATAGCAAATCGCTTAGAGCATGTGTAGAGAATGACCGTTCTTTCCTGCATTCCGGGCAGGCTCACTATGGACTGGGGGGTGCCACTATATTGAACTTCGAAATAAGCTTCATCACTCAGAACCCAAAGGTCATGCGCAATGCATAGCTCTGCTAGTTCTGCCATCTCTTTTGTAGATGATGCGGCGCTATTTGGATTTTGGAAATTATTGTAGATGATCGCCTTTGTTCTTGGCGTGATTGCATTCCTTATCGCTTCAAGATCAAGGTTGAAGCCCACTTCCGTTTCTATGTAGCCGTAGGGAATTGCTACCCCACCCTGGTACTCAATTTGGGATTCATAGATTGGATAACCAGGGTTTGGATAAAGTACTTCATCGTTGGGGTTCATAACGGTCGCGAGAAATTTACCAATTACCGGTTTTCCTCCGGGCTGGACAGAAACATTTTCAGTGCTGTATTGGACGCCCCTCTTCGATCCTACATCTCTAGCGATTGCATCGCGTAGCTCTGGTATCCCCGCACCAGGGCAGTAGCCGGTGTAGCCGTCGCCGATTGCTTTCTGCATGCCTTCCACGATGTTTTGCGGGGTCGGTAGGTTGATATCACCTAAATGGAAGGGGTAAATCTTGTTTCCCTTTGCACCCCAATCGGCTGCTGCGGCAGATACCGCAAACGCGGTCTCAGTTCCTAAATGGTCTAGTTGTTTTGCAAGCTTCAAGATACTTCCTTGGTTGATTTCAAAAATTATAGCTGAGTCCAATATAACCGGCGCGCGGTGCCGCTGCTCCTAAAAAGATGGGTTTCTTAAGATTCTCAATGATTGGCACCTCTAGCTCATTTGGCTCCTCTCCTAATAGACCAAAAGTTTCGAACTCTTGATCGAAGAGATTTTGGACAGACGCGAAAATCCTGAGGTCTTCGCTAATCTCGTAGCGTAAGCGTAGATTCGCCACTGTATATCCGTCAATTTCGTCCATTTGGTTGGATTCGTCCCCTCTCAGAAACTGATTGCTATTGCGCGTGATATCGAATCCGATAAATAAATCGTCGCTGAGTTCGTAATTTCCCAAAAACTTAAATTGATGCTTTGGTATTCCTGGAATCTGATCTCCGCTCCGAACCTGAATCTCGCCTTCATCGTCCGCAAAATTGTGGTTAGGACTAAGGGCGCTAAAGTTGTCTTCAAAACTGGCGTTGACATTACTATAAGAGAGCATCCAAGTGAACCTGCGAAGGTCTCCGCTAATTGAACTCTCAAATCCTTTTCGAAGAGTCTTATCGATGTTGGCGAATAGTCCGGTAGAACGACCGGTTGTTTGAAATAATACGTCGTCATGATTTGTTGTATGAAAGATACTCAGCGAGTACTGTAAATCACCGAGATGCCCTCTGCTGCCTACCTCAAAGCTCTTTGCGACTACATCATCAAGAGGAGGATCAGCAAGGAAAGCGTTCGGCAGCCTACACTCAAAATCTATATCATCCGGGTCGTCACCTTCTTCAATTGCGTATTGTACTGCCAAGTCAAAAATACCTTCGTTACATGCCAATTCAATTGGAGTTGGTGCCCTAGAAGATTCGGAATATGACGCGTAAACATTATGATCTTCGTTATATTGCCAAGTGAGACCCAAAGATGGGTTGACTCTTGAAAATGAATGACTACCGTTTAATTCAGGTCGCTCCCCGGATTTGTCCCTTAAATCAACTTTAGTTTTGTTGCCGCGAGCCGACGCTGTTAGCGACACTGTATTGGTTAGATCTAAGATGTTAGAAAAGTAAAGGCTAAAAGATTCTGTCTGAGTAGAAATTAAAGTAGCTGCCTCATCGACAAACGTGCCGGTCCCTAGAGAAGTAGTAAGCCTTGTTAATGGGTTAATATTGGCTAGTTCAAGCACCGAGCTAAATTTTGATTCACCATTAAAATATGAGCTGCCAACGACGAGTTGGTTTGTCATTCCTAATACGTCATCAATTACGGTAACCTGGAAATCTGCACCAGTACTTTCCTGCTTGCGGTTGCTCAGGTTATTGATGGCGTTGTCAGATAGGATGCCAGTCCCGGAGAGCTCATCGTCATCAAAAATTTCGATATTAAACGTGTCGTCGGAATTCAGAGCTTGTGCGGTGTCATTTAAGAAATTTTCTAGTAGGCTAGCGCCATTAAACTGAGAGTCACAGACGTCATCATCGTCCAAACCGATTTCCTCTAGGTCATCCTCTTCAAGTCCCTCAATCAGATACGCTGAGTCGTTAAACGAGCAAATGCCGAATTCCGAACCGTCTCCATTAAAAGCATCAGTAGAGTTTTCTCTATAAAAAATGTTGCCACTAAAACTAGTGTTGGAATTAAACTTGTGGGAAAAGTCGATGCTAAGCATATCCATGTCATTCTCAGTGATATCTGGACCGGAGAAAATTGCCTCTCGCTGCAGCTCTAGAAGCTCAACCGGCGAAGCACCGTTTCCTGTCAGTTCGGATTCTCCGTGCTGGAAATTCAAATTCAGCTCAGTGTTTTTCCGGCGCCAACCAAGGCTTCCGTAAAAGTTGATAGCATCCGAGTTGGAATAATCTCGCCACCCATCTTCATCAAAGTATTCGACGTTTACATAGAATGCGAACTCTCCGTTGTTACCACCCATCTCCAAGTTCGACACTGTCCTTCCGAATGAGCCTTTACTTACTTCCAAATTCGCTCCTTCGAAAATAAAACCATCTTTCATCTCTATCACTAACGCTCCACCCAGGCTGTTTAACCCGTAAAGAGGGTTTGTACCTCCACCCAGAGTCAGGCTCTCTATCGCTGACTGTGGCAACAGATCCCAATTTACGGTGTCTCCTAAAGGCTCATTGATACGGGCACCATTCTGATAAATAGCAAGTCCTTGTGCTAAGCCCAAAAGCGGCGATGCCGTGAAGCCTCGATACTGCAGATCCGGTTGCATAGGATTATTTTGAGCATCATTCACTGAGACGCTAGTAAAGTTTTGGCGAAGAAAATCTGCAACGCTTAATACTAAGGCCTTATCCAAGTCTTCAGCATTTGCCATTTGGATCGGGTATGCAAGCTTGGTTATGTCTACGTTAGATCCGGCTGGAACTACTCCAGTAACCGTAATTTCTTCCAACTGTTGAGCTTTAGAGCTCATAGCGATAAATAAGAAAATCGGTACGAAAGTGGATTTTTTACTTAACATAATTTTCTTCGAAAGCTTCTTGAATTTAACGAACAAAGACTACTTAAATAACAGTATAACAAAAACCAAATCAATAGATAATTTCGTATAAGTACCTATAGGTTTAATCTCGAACTAAACCAATTTTTGACGTTAGAACAGTAGATCGGTAGATTATGTAGATCTCAACAGTAAAAGTGAAAACATGGAGTGGATATGTCGACGATTTTGGTAACGGGCGCAAACCGAGGTATCGGTTTAGAATTCGTTCAGCAATATTTAGAGATAGGTGCGCAGGTCATTGCGACGTATCGAGAGGTAGAAAATTCTGACGCGTTAATAAGGCTTAGCGCAGAGAGGCCTACGTTAGATACATTTAAATTGGACGTTGCCTCGGATGAGTCAAGGAAGGCTTTTGCCACTCAGTTGGGAACTAGACCGATAGACATCTTTATCAATAATGCGGGTATTTATGGACCTCGAGATTCTAATTTTGGTAACGTCGATGAGGCTAACTGGATTCCTACTCTCCGCATAAATGCTTTAGCGCCACTTTTACTTACTCAGCTAATTATTGAGAATCTGCGTCGCGGGGCCTCTAAGAAATTGCTCTATGTCACGTCCAAAATGGGTTCGATAGACGATAATAAAGGAGGGGGGTCTTATGTCTATCGCAGCTCGAAAGCAGCTCTGAATGCGGTCGTTAAAAGCATATCGGTTGATCTCGCAAGTGACGGGATGCGAGTCGGCCTATTGCACCCTGGTTGGGTAAGGACAGATATGGGCGGCCCTAACGCCTTAATTGACGTGGAGACCAGTGTTAGCGGAATGATTCAGGTCATTGAGGGTTTAGATGACCAAAGTTCAGGCAGGTTTTTCAATTACAATGGTGATCAGATCCCATGGTAGCGGCCCGGAGCGGTATCGGAATACTAAAGGGACTGTATCCAGTTTATAAATTGGATTTCCTGTTTGTTCTTTGTTGGGGAATTATTTCCGGTACCGCCTTTGGACATGGAGGGGTCGCATTCCAAGATGATCTTTGTGTGATTAGCGTAGATTTTATGCAGGCACATTTTACGGTTTTTCAGCCAGACACCAGAGGCAACGATGAGTTTTGTGAGGACATTCCAGATGTAACAAATTCTCTTTTTATTATGGAATCTCTACACGAACTACTGGACGAAATGTATGTCGACTTTCGGATAATTAGAGACATTAATAATATCGGTCAATATGCGGACTGGAACGACGTAAAAGCAATAGAAGATTTGGAGGCAGTTACAGCGTTTTATCAAGAGCCAAGAATTGAGAGCAGCGGCTACTATAGAGCGAGCTACTCTTTTGAAGAGCCAGGGACTTATATAGGAATTGTTACCGCGGCCCACCCAAGCGATGGTAGGAACTTTAATGCTGTATTCTATTTCCAGGTAGGTGGATTCGATTGGGGCACGATACCCATCTTTGTCTTATTGGTTTTCATTTTCCAAGTAGTGTATTGGTATACTAATGGAGGCTATGATCGTTACTTAGAGAAGAAGTCGCGTGCATAACGTACCTAAAATCTGTAAAAATTCCCTGATGCATAAAGCTTTTGATGAATTAAAAAGCCATTTCTATTATTCTTTCTCTTCAAACCATAGGTTTTGGATAAGGCTATCTTGGTCGATAAATCTCAATATTGGATTTAATATGCGGCTTGAAACATGAGCACTAAAATTCTTCGGCTAAATAAAGCTGGTCTCCCGGTAAACTGGCTCTCGAGAGAGGAAACTGCCACTTTAATGGTCAAGGATCTCATTGTTTGGTCGCTTGGCAAGACGCTGGTCGAGATGCGTGGAGGCTATACCCGTCTGGGTAAACGTTCAGTTTTAAGGTTGCCGACTATTGTTGCGTGTGACGGCAAAATTCATAAAGGAAACTTCGATCCACCACTCGAAAATAAGATTCTCTTCCGGCGTGATAAAAATATGTGTCTTTATTGCGGGGAAAAATTTGGAATCCAAAGTTTGTCCCGGGACCATGTAAAACCCCTCTCCAAGGGTGGTAAGGACGTTTGGACGAATGTAGTCACTTCTTGTTTGCGATGCAACAACCGTAAAGCGGATCGAAATCCTGAGGAAGCAAATATGAAATTGCTAGCGATTCCCTTTATCCCAAACCAACACGAATTTCTTTATCTGTCTAATCATAATGTTTTAAGTGATCAGATGGAATTCTTAAGCGCCCGTTTTTCAGGCCGTCTAAATCTTTCTTAATTTTTATAGCGCAGTCGGCTTTTCTTTATAAATGTTTGGTTGCGCTAGCATAAATTTCAGACAGGAAACTTAAAAGGCAGTATGACAGAACGGAAACAAAATCATCTACTGGGCTTTATTTTGTCCCTGATCGCAGCTGTAATGTGGGGTTTGCTGCCAATTGCACTCAAAGAATTATTACTCGGTATGGACGCGTCAACGATTGTTTGGTTTCGCTTCGTGGTGGCAGGACTGATCTTGTTTTTTTGGCTAGTGTATAGGCGAGAACTACCAAGAACCTCTTCAATGACGGGCGTTACAAAAGTACTACTTCTAATTGCTGCCCTTGGTTTGAGTAGCAATTATTATTTGTTTTCGGATTCTCTTAATTATGTAAATGGGGAGACCAGCGAGGCTGTTATCCAGCTTACTACTTTATTTCTCATATTAGGCGGGGTTTTATTTTATAAAGAGCCATTTGTGAAAGTCCAAAAATTTGGAGTTATATTGATAGTAGGTGGTCTGTTACTGTTCTTTCATGACAGATTAGCGTTGTTTGCCGATTTTGAGAGTGATCAAACTGTCGGAGTTATGCTCGTTTTTTTTGCGGCGATTACATGGACCGTCTACTCTCTGTTGCAAAAAAAATTGCTTGAAAATCTTTCATCGCCACAAATTTTATTTCTCATTTATACATTTTCAGCTATGGTCTTGCTTCCTTTTACATCAATAACTAGTGTCACTAATCTTACAGCGGTCGAGTTTCTTCTACTCGCTTTCTGTTGTATGAATACGTTAGTAGCGTATGGGTGTTTTACGGAGGCCTTGAATCGATGGGATGCTTCAAAGGTGAGCGCTGTCTTGGCTCTTGCACCGTTGTTCACGATCGGAGGACTCAACTTGATTACTAGAATTGATCCAAGTTACGCATTCACGGATAGATTGGGTTTGTTGTCGATCCTTGGGGCCGTGCTTTTAGTTGTGGGTTCTATTCTGACGGCCTTAATGCCCATTTTTATCGCGCGTGCGGCAAAACAAAACTTCGACGGCTGAGTTAAAATAGGGGTATGATTTTCCCATCGCCGGTGATACGTATTTCGAAATACGAAAAACTTAGTTAGACTCTTAGTTAGGCGATTCGACTAATAAATATAATAAACTTCGAGGTTTCTATGGGCTCCAGTATCAAATTTAACATGGTTTTAATAACAAGCTTTTGGTTTTTCCTAAGCTCTCTGGCCTCTGCTGAAGTCACTAAAATCGAAATTATTAGCCAAGAAAGCCTCACTGACGTTGAAACCGATTTCTCATATGAGAGTATTCAAGGGGTAGTTTACTTTTCGCTCGACCCCTTGGATCCAGCTAACTCAGAAATTACCGACATAGAATACGCTCCGATAAACGCTCAAGGTAATGTTGAATACTCAGCGGATTTTAAGGTCTTGGTGCCCAGTGAGAATATTGCCAATGGTGGTTTGTTGTACATGGTCAACAATAGAGGAAGCGGAAGAACCCCGCCGGAGATTTCGTTGCAAGATCCACTGTCAGCTCTGGGGTTCACCTATTTGCTGACCGGGTGGATAAATGAAATTGATGAGCGGCCTGGGAGACTTCGGTTGCATGCTCCGACGGTTGAGTTCGCCGACAGACCGATTACCGGTAAGGTCCGTTATGAGGTTAGCGTTTCTCAGGCATCAAATGAGATAAATGTCGCAGGAGGAGGGCATTTAGCGTATGAGCCAACTAAAATTGGTGCTTCAGAGGCAACCCTTACTCAGCGCCTGTACCAGACTGATGCCAGAATACCTATCGAAAGATCTCAGTTTCAAATTAATGTGACAGACTCGCCTAACAGCAACCAAAAGAATGTTGCCTTAAGCCTTGACGGAGGAGGATTTAAGCCAGGATACATTTATGAGCTTATTTATGAGGCTATGAACCCTGTCTTGGCGGGCGCAGGTATGTCCGGAATCCGTGATTTCGTGTCGCTTATTCGATATGGAGGCAAAGCTAATACTGAACTTAGCAAACTGGATCTTCCAGAGATTCAGCATACGGTTGCTTATGGTTTTTCCCAGAGCGGGAGACTCTTGAGATCGTTTATGTATGAAGGTTTCAATGCTGATGTTAAACAACGCAAAGTTTTTGACGGCATAGTGCCGTTTATTACTGGAGGTGGTTATGGAATGTTTAATAATCGTTTTGCGATGCCTACCAGGACTAACGGTCATCATTCCAATCATCTCTATCCAAATGATTTATTCCCATTTACTTATGGTGATAGCACTGATCCGTTTACTGGGATAACAGATAGTGTGCTTGGAAAGGCTAGGCTAACAGATACCGTGCCTAATGTTATGCACATTCAAACCTCCAATGAGTACTGGGTTCGGGCGGGATCTTTGCCGCATACTAATCCTGAAGGCACCGCTGACGCAATTTTGCCAAAAGAAGTACGTTTTTACACTATAGGCGGATCTCAGCATGGCTCTGGAAATGGCCTTCCCCGCCCTATACGCGGCGGTCAAATCGCCCCTAATCCTAGCATGTGGAACCCTATTGGGATGTCATTGGTCGCGCGCATGTACGATTGGGTATCGCTTGGAGACGAACCGCCGTTATCGCGGTATCC
>JAQWOJ010000102.1 GCA_029245905.1 Gammaproteobacteria bacterium | reverse complement strand
CAGCGTTAACATACTCTCCAAAGAAGGCGTCTCCTGAAGAATCGCTTCGCCGAGTTTTAATTCTAGTGTTTCCGTGTCTGCATTCGGATTGTTCTCAGCCACAAGAAGCACTCTACCCAGAGGGTTGTTCTTTGCCGGCGCATCTTTCTTTAACTGGCCTCGCACCTTGATCGATGTGAGACTAAGCATCAGAAGCCGGAAGAAACCTAGCAAGATTCCTACGATCCCCACACCAATGATTATAAAGCCGATTACGCCTGAGTTATTCTGTACCTGCTCCTGCACTGTTGGGAAATTGACTAAATTAGCCAAAACTTGCCCGCCGACCCCACCGGTAGGGTCTATGCCTACTTTAGTGAATCCTGATGATGCCGCTTCTAGAGCACTTGCCGAGGATAAAATAGCCGCATCCGGTTGGCGCGGCAGAACCTGCAAGTGGCCAATATCACCGTTATAGCTGAGGTATTCACCTCCAGAAATAGCATTAAAAGCCCCTATTCTGGTTATGCTCCTATTCGCAGTATCACCATTAGGAAGCGTTACATCGCCGTTATACGACACAACACGACCAGATTCGGTTAATTCCTGATGCATAAAAAACCAAAACCGCTCCATTTCATCTACATTCAGCTGCTCAATGGTCGACCCAGCCCGCTCAATAATTTCCTCTAACGCCTCAGTCCGGCCTGCGTACTGAGCAGAAATTAGTGAATTTTGGAAATTACTTAAGAAGTCCCCCGCAACTCCTTGTAATGTACCAAAAAGCTCATTCAAGTCTCCTCGTCGATCTCTGAGCACTTCACGCTTGTCAGAAATTATAATTTCGTTTGCTTCAAACTGATCCGAAAGCTGCACTTGGAGTGACTCTTGGTCAGTAATACGATTATTCGTTGTGTCCAATATCTCTTGCTGGCGCGCTGCATTTTGCTCAAACTCGGAGACTCGGGCCTGGTATTCCTCTGACTCGCCAACCCGGTCATTTTCGACCAAATTAAGCAAATCGGATAAGGATCCTGCTTGACCAAATACCTGAGAAGCCCCGATCAACAAGAAAGTGGAAGTAAATAAATTTAGGGTCTTAGATAAATTTTTCACTGTGCCACCTCCGGTGCTAGTACAGGTAATTCAATAATTCTTGGGGCATCCAAAGAAGAGGCTACCCGGATGGCGCTTTGAACTGCCGTTCTATAGTCTCCGGCACCCAGGGTAACCCATTCTCTATTGGAATTATCCCATGCGCCCGTTTGCTGGCGGTCAGTGGTTTGGTATAACAAGGCAACTCTTCCAATCCGCGCAACATTAACATCCAAATCTATACCATCTATCGAAATGGTGTCGGGGTAGGTCTCTATCGTTCGTCCATAGGACGTTTCTGTTTGATACATTACCAAAACTTGACGAAATTTTTCTGCTATCGATACATCCGGGTTATCAATAGCGTCTCTTGCAAATTGAATACGCCGAGATCTTTCATCATTGTGGAAAGGGTAATCAAGATCAATAAACTGCTCAATACTTGCGAGCATCTTTTCCATTAAGAGGGGTATTTCTCGGGTAACTTGCTCAACTCCCGCGATCGACTCATCTAAAGTTTCTATCTGATCTTCTTGAATGGATATTTGTTTTCGAAAACCAGCATTCAGAACTAACAATGACTCTAAATTATCATTAGCCCTTTTAAATTCTTCGAACGTAGAGCTCGCAGTATTCTGCAACCTGGTGATTTCTTCTTGCGCCTCTGCTGAAGCTTGGTATTTTTGAGCCACCACATCCATGGCTTGATCTATAATATCACTGTTAACCAATATCTCAGCGGCTTGCACGCTTATAAAGCAGCTTGATGCAACCAACGCCATTGCGGACAAACTCAAATGGGTAATTCGACAGTTTTTCATGCGCCATCCTATATTTTTGTTAATAATCCCGGAATTCTTTGATGGCACGGCTAAGAGCGTAACAACCAAAGTATTCCGAATAACTATTTTTATTAATCTTCTTCACCAACTGCCGCGGATTTTCATCTCTCGTGAAAACGACAATTTTTCTCCTAACCACATGCACCCTAGATCTCATCACTATTCATTTATCACGAAAGGCATGACAATCAAGAATCTCTTACTATCCATATTTAGAGTAACTAATATTTAGAAAACTCTATAAAAAAGGCCCGAGAGCCAGATTTCGGACCTAAGCCTACCACCTACGTTCGCTTTTTAGAACCTTTTCAATTGGAAAAAATCAATGCAAAAACCAGCCAGCTTTTATTTGCTTTAATGCCTACCATCCCGTGATCTCGCTCAAACCGGCTCCTATTTCTGCAAGGCTTCGAACCGTCTTAACACCCGCATCGTTAAGCGCCTCAAATTTCTCATCTGCAGTCCCTTTGCCGCCTGAAATTATAGCGCCCGCATGACCCATCCGTTTGCCGGGCGGCGCTGTAACACCTGCAATGTAAGCTACTACCGGCTTAGAGACATTTGTCTTAATGTAGCCGGCGGCTTCTTCCTCCGCAGTTCCTCCAATCTCACCAATCATCACTATTGCTTCGGTTTGATCGTCGGCCTCATACATTTCGAGAATATCGATAAAATTTGATCCTGGAATTGGATCACCGCCAATGCCGACGCACGAAGATTGACCAAACCCGTGGTCAGTGGTTTGCTTCACTGCTTCATAGGTCAGAGTTCCAGATCTAGAAACAATTCCAACTTTTCCGGGTAAGTGAATATGCCCTGGCATGATTCCAATCTTACACTCCCCGGGAGTGATTACACCCGGGCAGTTTGGACCTATGAGACGAGCCCCTATTTGATCACATCGTTCCTTTGCAAGCAGCATATCCAGAGTTGGAATACCCTCTGTTATACAAACAATTAGCTTAATCCCAGCATCTGCTGCCTCTAAAATAGACTCCTTACAAAATGGCGCCGGCACGTAAATCACCGATGCATCAGCCTGAGTCTCTTCATAAGCCTCCCGAACTGTGTCAAACACAGGGAGGTCCAAGTGCGTCTGCCCCCCTTTCCCCGGAGTCACGCCACCAACCATCTTTGTCCCATATTGAATTGCTTGCTCGGAATGAAAAGTTCCCTGAGATCCGGTAAACCCCTGGCACATTACCCGTGTGTTCTTATTTACCAAAATGCTCATTTCATTCCCCCAGCTGCCTCTACAACTCTCTCGGCGGCATCAGCAAGGCTATTCGCCGTAATTATATTTAGACTACTTTTCTCGAGCACCTCTTTACCTATCTCTGCATTATTTCCCTCAAGACGAACGACAACTGGGACGTCCACCCCAACATCCTCTACCGCCCCCAAGACACCTTCGGCAATTAGATCGCACCGAACGATACCCCCAAATATATTGACAAGAACCGCCGATACGCTCCTGTCAGATAGGATAAGCTTGAACGCTTCGCTAACCCGCTCCTTAGTCGCTCCTCCACCTACGTCCAAGAAATTCGCAGGGCTACCTCCGTACAACTTCACTATATCCATAGTGCCCATCGCAAGGCCCGCACCATTCACCATGCAACCAATGTTCCCATCAAGCGCAACATAATTAAGATCCCACTCAGCTGCTTTCGCTTCCCTTTCATCTTCTTGTGAAGGGTCGTGCATGCTTTTTAGTTTTGGAAGGCGGTAAAGTGCATTGCCATCTACATTGATTTTCCCGTCTAAACAATGAATGTTCCCCGAGTCAGTCACTACCAAAGGGTTTATTTCCAATAAAGACAGATCTAGCTCTACAAAAAGTTTCGCAAGCCCCAAAAAAAGCTGAGTAAATTGCTTAACAAGATCTCCTGAAAGTCCAAGCCGAAAAGCCAAGTCCCGACCTTGGTATGCCGTAGCGCCGATCATTGGATCGATTGTTGCCTTCAAGATTTTTTCGGGTGTTTCTGCTGCTACTTTTTCAATTTCGACCCCACCTTCGATCGAAGCCATAAAAACAATTCGACGACTAGCTCGATCAACAACCGCGCCAAGATATAGCTCTTCTTTTATGTCGATGCATGGCTCTACTAAAATCTTATTAACAGGCTGTCCGTTAGCGTCTGTTTGATAAGTGACTAAGTTGTTGCCAAGCCATTTAGCAGCGAATTCCTCTGCCTCCTTAGCGCTCTCAACTAGCGCGACTCCCCCGGCTTTTCCTCTGCCGCCTGCGTGAACCTGAGCTTTAACAACCCACTTACTTCCGCCTAGTTCAGTTGTTGCCTCTCCCGCTGCTTTCGCAGTGTCGGCGGCAATACCTAAAGACACAGGCAAACCATACTCGGCAAAAAGTTGTTTCGCCTGATATTCATGTAGATTCATTATTTCTCCGTTAATTTACTGGCAGGATTCAAAATAAAGCGTCGGTCAATTATCGTTTCTTCTTGTTACCAATGTGAATTGCATGTCCATTAACCGCCAGAGCCGCTTCATGGACCGCCTCTGAGAGCGCAGGGTGGGAAAACATTGTCAGTCCGATATCCTCTGCGCTAGCGCTGAACTCCATGCTAATTACAATTTGCTGCAACAAATCGGCCGCCGAAGGGCCTACAATATGGCATCCAAGGATTCTATCTGTTTGAGCATCGGCGATAATTTTAACTAGACCTTCCGAATCATTCGCTGCCAAGGCTCTCCCGCTCGCCGCGAAGGGAAAGGAACCAGTTTTAAAGTCTACCCCTTCTTCCTTAAGTTCTTCCTCATTTTTACCTACCCAAGCAATCTCAGGGTGAGTATAGATTACCGATGGAATGAGATCATAATTCACTTGAGTCTTTTTCCCGGCTAAACGCTCAGCAACCATTACGCCTTCTTCCGATCCTTTATGGGCTAGCATTGGGCCACGGACCACATCGCCCACCGCAAAAATATTGGAAATATTAGTTTTACACTGATCGTCAACCTTAACGAAACCGCGATCGCACAAATCAATCTGTAGCTTGTCATCAAATAAGTCTTCCGTCATCGGCCTTCGACCAACAGCGACGATTACCTTATCAAAAGTTTTCTTTTCTTCTCCATCTTGATCAGAGTACTCTATATTAATTTGTTTCTTCCCACCTTTCCCGAGACTATAACCGGTTACCCTTGATGCCAACTTAATATTGAGCCCTTGCTTACCAAAGATCTTAGACACATTCCTAGAAATCTCCCGGTCAACGGAAGGAAGAAAGGAATCTAACGCCTCAAGGACTGTTACTTCAGAGCCTAGCCTTGCCCAGACACTCCCAAGCTCTAATCCGATGACTCCGGCGCCGATTACTCCAAGCCTCTTCGGCACCTCATCGAACTCCAAGGCTCCAGTTGAATCTACAATAATCTTGTCATCTATGGGAACGGGAGGGATATCTATTGGCTTAGAACCGGTCGCAATAATAATATATTTCGCTTCAAGGTCATGATTATCCCCATCGCAATCACTAATAGCGACAGTATTTGGCCCTTTGATCTTAGCCGTTCCAAAAATACCCTCAACTTTATTTGCAGCAAACAAACCTTTAATCCCATCAGTAAGCTGGTTGACAACTTTATCTTTACGAGCAAGCATTTTTGGAACATCAATACCAAGTTTTTGCAAACTTATTCCATGAAGATCAAAATCGTTCTGGGCTTCTAAAAACTTATGTGAACTATCCAGCAGTGCCTTTGAAGGAATACACCCTACGTTAAGGCAGGTGCCACCATACACCGCTTTATTTTTTTTATTTTTCCACTTTTCAACACACGCAACCGAGAACCCTAACTGCGCACATCTAATAGCTGCAACATACCCTGCAGGCCCCGAACCGATGACTACGACATCATATTGTTTATTCATACCCTTCACTCTTTCTGAATTCATTAAATCTCAAGAAGCAATCTCGTTGGATCTTCAAGCAATTCCTTTATAGCAACTAAAAATTGGACTGCTTCCTTACCATCAATCATTTGGTGGTCATATGAAAGCGCCAAGTACATCATTGGAAGGGCTTTTATTTGACCATCAATGACTACCGCTCTTTCTTGAATTTTGTGCATACCAAGAACAGCTGTCTGCGGCGGATTTACAATAGGTGTAGATAGAAGCGAACCGAATACTCCTCCATTCGAGATGGTAAAGGTACCACCACTGATCTCATCGATAGACAGCTTTCCGTCTTTCGCCTTTTCCCCGAAATCACGTATTTCTTTCTCTATTTGTGCAAGCCCCATATGATCTGTATTTCTTAGCACTGGAGCCACCAAGCCTCTCGGTGAGCCAATAGCTACACTGATATCTTGGTAGCCATGATAAATCATGTCGTCTCCGTCTAGCGATGCATTGACGGCTGGGAAGCGTTTTAGCGCTTCAGTTGATGCTCTCACAAAAAATGACATAAATCCGAGGCGCACACCATCATGCGTCGATTCAAATTCATCTTTATATCGACGACGAATTTCCATAATAGGAGCCATATTCACTTCGTTGAATGTAGTTAACATCGCCGTTGTCTGCGACGCCTGCAGCATACGCTTAGCAACAGTGGATCTAAGCCTGCTCATTGGAACTCTTTCTTCGAGACGGTCGCCCACAGACGCAACTGAATTTTGTGACGCGGAAGGCGATTCTTTCGCAGAAAGATGACCTACAACGTCTTCTTTAGTTACTCGCCCATCCTTTCCGGTGCCCACAATTGACTGAGGGTTTATTTTGTTTTCCTCAGCTAGCTTCTTAGCAGCAGGGCTTAACAGTGGCTCAGAAATGCTGCTGCTATCAACTCCCTCCGGCTCTACGACCTGAGCACCACCTACGTCTGGCGAGCTGGCGCCTTCGCCTTCGCTTACTTTTCCTATAAGCTCGTCGCTAACGATGGTCTCTCCAGAAACTTTAACTATCTCTTCCAAAATACCATCTGTCGGTGAAACCACCTCGATAACAACCTTGTCCGTTTCTATATCAACTAGCAATTCATCACGAGAAACAGGTTCGCCTTTTTTCTTATACCAGGTTGCTATAGTTCCATCCGGCACAGATTCCGGTAATGCTGGGGCCTTTATTTCAATTTTCATACCCAAGTTAACGCCTCGTTAATAAATTTATGTTGTTGACTTACGTGTAATGCCGGATACCCCGCTGCTGCTGCTGCGGAGGCATCTCTACCGGCATACTCCAAAGGAATTTCGGGAAAATGTTTTTGCAATTCGCGATGAATATGGTGCTGACTTGAGTACCAAGCTCCCTGATTCATAGGCTCTTCTTGGCACCACACAAAAGATTTTGCGTTCTTGTAACGTAAAATGGTGGATTCAAAATCCTCATGAGGAAAAGGATAAAGTTGCTCTAACCGAATAATCGCTATGTCTACAATCCCCCTTTTTCTTCTTTCATCTCTCAGATCATAATAAACTTTACCACTGCAAATGATGACTCTTTTTACTCTCTCCGGTTCAAGATCATCGGTTTCATCAAGGATTACCTGAAAACTACCGGCGGCCATATCGCGCAAACTAGAAACAGTTTCTTTATGCCTAAGTAAACTCTTTGGGGACATTACAATCAGAGGCTTACGCAAGGAACTTAAAACTTGTTTTCTCAGCATATGAAAAACCTGTGAAGAAGTCGTGGGCAGACAAACTTGGATGTTGTGCTCGGCACATAACTGAAGAAATCTTTCCAGACGAGCAGACGAGTGCTCTGGGCCTTGCCCTTCATAACCATGAGGCAGGAGGAGCGTTAGACCGCAAAGCCTTTGCCACTTGTTTTCACCACTCGCGATGAACTGGTCAATTACTACCTGTGCGGAATTCGCAAAATCCCCAAATTGAGCTTCCCAAATAACTAAAGCATTTGGAGTTGTAGTTGAGTACCCATACTCAAACGCAAGCACTGCAGCCTCGGAGAGGAGAGAGTCATAAATGGAGAATGACCCCTGATTTTGTTCGATATTCTGCAGGGGTATATGTGCCTCTCCATTGTATTTATCATAAACGACCGCATGTCGATGAGAAAAGGTGCCACGACCAACATCCTGACCTGTTATTCTTACAGTGTTGCCACTAGTCAAGACACTGGCATATGCTAGCGATTCCGCGAATCCCCAGTCTACTAAAATTTCCTCTTCTGCCATTTTTCGCCGATCGTCATAAAGTTTTCTAACCTGCCTCTGTAACGTAAAATCATTTGGTATTTCGACAAGCTTTTTCGCGAGACCTTTCAACGCGACTAACGGCATCGACGTATTGAAGTGAGGACTCCAGTCATGACCTATATAAGGACTCCAATCAACAAATAACTCAATGGAGGGCTCTTTGATCAAGCTTTTTACTACATGCTCGCCCGTATCCAGCGCAGCTCGATACGTGTTATTAAGTTGATTAACTGCCTCTTCGCTTACAACCTTTTCTAAAACCAATTTTTCTGCATATAGCGCACGTGTTGTTCTTTGCTTTTTGATAGCAGAATACATTACAGGCTGGGTTATTGAGCCCTCGTCTGTTTCATTATGCCCTCTTCTCCTATAACAAACCAAATCAATAACAACATCCTTCTTAAACTCGTAACGAAAATCTAAAGCAAGTTGAGTTATAAAAAGCACGGCTTCAGGGTCATCAGCATTGACGTGAAAAATAGGAGCCTGAATCATTTTTGCGACATCTGTACAGTACTCCGTAGAGCGCGCATCTTCTTGTTTGTTCGTTGTAAAGCCGACTTGGTTATTCACAACGACATGAACGGTGCCTCCCGTATAATAGGCCCGAGTTTGTGACATCTGAAATGTCTCCATCACAACACCCTGACCAGCAATAGCTGCATCACCATGGATAATTATCGGCAGGACCAAGTCTCCTGCTCTGTCATTTCTTCGAAACTGTCTAGCCCTCACCGATCCCTCAACGACAGGAGATACAATTTCCAGATGTGAGGGATTAAATGCAAGCGCCATGTGTAACTCGCCACCTGCTGTCATAATGTTTGAGGAAAATCCCTGATGATACTTTACGTCTCCAGAGCTTTCATACACAGCTTTTCCTTCGAACTCGTCAAATAACTCAGCTGGATTTTTCCCCAAGATATTAACCAACACATTAAGCCGACCACGATGAGCCATACCCAGCACAATTTCCTTAGCCCCTAAACTTCCAGACCTCTGCACTAGTTCGTCAATTGACGGTATTAGACTCTCACCTCCTTCTAGCCCAAATCGTTTAGTGCCTGGATATTTTGCATCGAGGTGCTTCTCTAGCCCTTCTGCGGCAGTTAATCGCTCAAGCAAATGTCTCTTAACATCGGCTTCGATCGCAGGGTTGCCATCATTGCTTTCAATCCGCTGCTGGATCCATTGCTTTTCCTCTAGATTCACAATGTGCATGAACTCATAGCCAATTGAACTGCAATAAATCCTTTCCAAAATCTCAACAATCTCCCGTAATGGAGCTTTCTCTTTGCTAATAAACAAAGACCCTGTTTGAAATATTGTTGAAGAATCAATTGGGAATAGATCGTGAAATTCCAACTCCAGATCCGGAACTCGATCTCTCCGCATAATCCGCAAAGGATCAAGGGTCGATTTTTGGTGACCCCGAACCCTATAAGAACTTATTAGTTGTAGAACTTTTACCTGTTTTCTTTCATGCTCAGAATTAACAACTGCATCATTGCTGAGCACCTGTCGGTACCTACTTGCACGACCGAGCTGCTCAAAGTCACGGCGAATTTCCGCGTGAGATACATCCTTATCATCGGCGCCATTTGAAGAGGGGAGAGAACCAAAAAAAGTGCGCCACTCAAGGGGAATAGATTCTTCATCGACTAAAAAAAGCTCATAAAGCTCTTCCACATAAGCCGCATTAGTACCAGAGAGATGCCCCGATTTGAGCATCCGCTGCATGAGACTGTCTTGCATACCTTGCCCTTACTTCTAATAGCTTTTTAAAATTATTATTCTATAGTTTATGCTGTCAAAGTCGCCCTTGTTTGAGGGTCTTCATGAGAGCAACATGGACTTTATGTGCCCAATTGCTCGAGTTGGGTTGAGTCCTTTAGGACAAACCGACACACAATTCATTATACCCCTGCAGCGAAACACACTAAACGGATCTTTCAACTCTGCAAGTCTCTCCCCATCTGCTGTATCTCTGCTGTCAGCCAAGAAGCGATAGGCCTGTAATAACCCGGCAGGACCTATAAACTTATCGGGATTCCACCAAAAAGAAGGGCAGCTGGTGCTGCAACAAGCGCACAAGATACACTCATATAAGCCATCGAGCTTTTCCCTGTCTTCTTGCGACTGGAGCCTTTCAATAGCGGGGGGCTCTTCTTCGTTAATAAGAAAAGGCTTTACTTTCTCAAACTGTTTATAAAAAAGAGACATATCTACAACCAAATCCCGAACTACCGGGAGGCCTGGCAATGGCCTCAACACCAGCTTCTTATCCGGCCCAACGACTTCGGAGACAGGTGTTATGCAAGCTAATCCATTTGTTCCATTGATATTCATGCCGTCGGAGCCACAAACCCCTTCTCTACATGATCGGCGATAAGCTATGGAGGAGTCCTTTTCTTTTGCTAAAGAAAGAATATCGAGAACCATCAAATCCTTCCCTTCAGGCACATCTACTTCTAAATCCTGCATAGATGGTTTTTCGTCAGTCTCCGGATTGTATCTATATACGCTAAGTAGCACAGGTCATTTTCCGTTAATTAATATGTTCTTGCTTTCGGCTGGAAGGTATCTACCGTTTTGGGGGAAAGGTTTACGTCTCTTTTGCTAACTGATTTCCCTTGTGGGTGGTACATTGAGTGACATAGCCAATTTTCGTCATCCCTCTCCCTAAAATCATCTCTCGCATGAGCGCCACGGCTCTCATTTCTAGCTTCGGCAGCAATAGCAGTCGCCTCGGCCACTTCGTATAGGTTCTCAAGTTCCAGCGCTTCTATTCTGTCAGTGTTAAAGGTCTTACTTTTATCCTCCAGATGCACGTTTTTAATTCTTTCTCCTAATTGAGCTAATTTACTAATTCCTTCTTTCATAAAATCACCCTTCCGAAATACACCAAAATGGTTTTGCATCACACTTTGAAGTTCTTTACGAAGGTCTGTTAATTTTTCTCCAGAGGAAGACTCATTCAATCTATCTAAGCGTGTCATAGACCTATTCACATCCTCAGCGTCCGCACTCAGATCATCGATGCCTTGGGAGAGCATATCTTCAATATGCTTACCTGCGGCCCGCCCAAACACGACCAGATCTAAAAGGCTATTTCCACCCAGCCGGTTAGCCCCGTGAACAGACACGCACGCGGCTTCACCCACTGCAAATAAGCCCTCTATTTCTTCGTCCTCGCCTGCTGGGCTTTGCATCAGCGCCTGCCCGTTAATATTTGTCGGTATCCCGCCCATCATGTAGTGACAGGTTGGGACCACTGGGATTGGCTCCCTTACCGGATCGACATGCGCGAATGTACGGGAAAGCTCTAATATTCCCGGCAACTTAGCGTTCAAAACATCTTCGCCAAGGTGATCAAGCTTCAGCATGACGTGATCCCCATTATCACCGCATCCTCGCCCTTCTAAGATTTCTAAAATCATTGATCTTGCAACCACATCTCTTCCCGCAAGATCCTTTGCGTTAGGTGCATAGCGCTCCATGAAACGCTCACCGTCCTTATTTATTAGGTAACCGCCCTCTCCCCGGCAGCCCTCGGTCACTAGGGTCCCTGCCCCATAAATGCCGGTTGGATGAAATTGCCACATTTCCATATCTTGCATCGGAAATCCGGCTCTGAGAGCCATTCCGATACCATCACCAGTGTTGATTAATGCGTTGGTAGTAGAAGCATAAATTCTCCCAGCACCGCCCGTAGCGAGAACCGTTGCCTTGGAATTAATAAACACAGTCTCACCCGTCTCTATGTCGATCGCTATAACACCAGCAATTGCTCCATCCTTATTCTTTACTAAATCAACCGCATACCATTCGTTAAGGAAGACCGTCTTATTTTTCAGATTCCCTTGGTAGAGAGTATGAAGTAACGCATGTCCAGTTCTGTCGGCCGCCGCGCAGGTTCTTGCTGCCTGTCCGCCATTTCCGAAGTCTTTTGATTGACCCCCGAACGGGCGCTGATAAATTCTTCCACTCTCTGTCCGCGAAAAAGGCAACCCCATATGCTCTAATTCAAAAACAGTTTGAGGACCCTCGCTGCACATATACTCTATGGCATCCTGATCCCCTATGTAATCAGACCCCTTGACAGTGTCATACATATGCCATCGCCAATCATCATCAGGGTCCGCACTTGCTATAGCACAAGTGATGCCACCTTGCGCGGAGACAGTATGTGACCGGGTAGGAAAAACCTTCGAAATTACAGCTGTTTTATGTCCAGACTGCGCCAACTGAAGAGCAGCTCGCATCCCAGAGCCGCCACCGCCAATGATGATCGCATCAAAACTTAAAGTTCTAACATTGGACATTTATATTCATCCCCACAATATATAAATCCCCCACAGCAAATATCCCGAAATTAAAATCAGGATCAACCCCTGCGCAATGAATCGCACTGAAGAAGCGAATGAACCTAATTGAATAGGAGTTAGGTAGTCAGTAGTAACAGTCCACATACCTATCCAACTATGCGCGCAAACACTAATAAGGGCCGCCAAGCTGAAGACTTTCATTATTGGATTGTCAAATAAAGCTTTCCATGCACTGAAGTCTAATTCTGGGCGGGTTAATAATGTAACCACTATAAAAACTGAGTAGATTCCAAGAACCACTGCGGAGAGTCGCTGTATGACCCAATCTCGTACGCCCGAGCTATGCACAATGGATCTCAAAGCCATAACAACGCACTCAAAACGGAAATCGTGATCAAGAATATTATTACCACCGCAACAGCACCTAGTTTTGCCCCATCCTTAGTTTCCCCGAAACCAAAATCAAGCAACAAATGCTTTGTTCCTGCGATGAAGTGGTATAGCAGTGCGGCAAAAATAATCCATAAAACAATTGAAAACAACATGTTATCCATCATTTTTGATATGGATTCGAACCCTTCCTCAGACTCGAGCGACGTTTGGAGAACAAAAAGAAGCAAGCCGAAGCCTGCAAATATAGCTATCCCTGACAATCTGTGGGCGAACGAAGCTAAGTTTGTGAGCGGCAAGCTGATCGTTGATATATCGAGATTTACTGGTCTTTTTGATTTCAAATTTTATCCATTTTTCTTCGCTTTAAGTTAAAATCCAAAAACCGACTTCTAACCTTTCAAATAACGACAAACCCGTTGAATTTTCAAAGAATTTAGCCTTGAGGCGATATTGGATTATACGATCATAGCCAACTTAATACAACGGGGGAGGAACAGGCATTAAGATTATTGACAGTATTTTGTCATATGGACACCCATACCAAACGGAGATGCTGGACACGCGGTCATTGGAAACTGTCACCTTTGCCCCGAGAAAGTTGAACCTCCAAAATCCTATGGTTAGAACAACCTTACGGTAAGGGTCCACAAAGATTTGACAAAGCATCTAATCTCTACCTAGTATTGCCGTCCCTATCTAGTCTTCAGACAAGCGCAGAGCAAAACCTGCTCAACAATGAAAACGTGTGCGTCTATAAATAGAAAAATGTACAGGAGTTATGCATGAGTGAAAAAAAGGCCCAGTTAACCATAGATGGCAGCGCACCGATCGATCTTCCCATCTATGAAGGCAGCACTGGACCTGACGTGATAGATGTTAGGAGCCTAGTAAGTAAGGGAATATTCACTTATGACCCTGGGTTCGTCTCTACGGCAGCCTGTGATTCAGAAATAACTTACATAGATGGAAATGCAGGCATTCTCCTTCACAGAGGCTACCCTATAGAGCAACTAGCTCAAAAATCGGACTTTCTCGAAGTCTGCTATCTTCTGTTAAATGGAGAATTGCCAGATCAAGTGGCAAGACGGGGATTCGAAAACGATATTCGATATCACACAATGGTCGACCAACAAATCCATGAATTTTTCAAAGGCTTTCCTAGGACGGCTCACCCAATGGCAATGTTGTGCGGAGTAGTTGGAGCATTATCTGCTTTCTATCACGACAGTCTTGACATTGATAACCCGGAGCACAGACAAAGAGCAGCAATCCGGATCATAGCTAAGATGCCCACGTTAGCCGCCATGTGTTACAAGCACGGTATCGGACAGCCATTCATGTACCCAAAAAACAGTATGAGCTTGGCAGAAAATTTTGTGCATATGCTGTTTGGCACCCCCTGCGACTCACCTAATGTAAGTCCAACTATTGCCAAAGCAGTAGATACTTTATTCCTTCTTCATGCGGACCACGAGCAAAACGCCTCCACTTCAACAGTCCGGCTAGCCGGGTCTACTGGCTCGAACCCCTATGCTTGCGTCGCGTCTGGAATAGCGGCCCTATGGGGGCCCGCACACGGGGGCGCTAATGAGGCCGTTTTAGATATGCTTTATGAGATCGGTGACGACTCAAAAATAGAGGAATTTATTCTAAAGGCTAAAGACAAAGACGACCCATTTAGATTGATGGGATTTGGCCATCGGGTCTACAAGAATCACGACCCGCGAGCTACTGTAATACGAGGCATTTGTAATGATGTCCTTGCCGAACTGGGCAAAGAAGATGATCCATTATTTAAAGTTGCACTGAAATTAGAAAAAATTGCTTTAGAAGATGAGTACTTTATAGAGCGCAAACTGTTCCCTAATGTAGATTTTTACTCAGGAATTATTCTTAAAGCTATCGGGATTCCGACAAGCCTATTTACGGTAATTTTCGCCACAGGAAGGACACCTGGATGGATGGCTCATTGGCACGAAATGCTGAGTGAAAGTTATAAAATAGGCCGGCCTCGACAACTTTATAGAGGAAACAGCAAAAGGGATTATCCAGGCTAACTACTCTGGCAGTTCAAGACTAATAAAGCGTCTAGAAACTGCCAATCCAAATACCTCTAAACCAACATTAAAACTCATGGTTATATAGTGTCTAGGGATAGACTTCCGCAAAGCACTCTGGAAAAATTAAGTTATACGGTTTACCAAAGCTTCAGCGCCCTCAAGCCTAATCGAAAACCTCATTCCAACCCCTGTGCCTAGCAGGAATCAAAGTCATCGATTCTTTACACCAAAGGCTCTAAATTATTTTTTGGATTTCGCTTCCTGCCTTTCTTTCTCAGCTTCCACAACGGCATCTGAGACTGACCCAGGGCATTGGATGTAATGAGAGAATTCCATGGAAAATTGACCGCGACCTGACGTCATTGTTCTTAGGCTTCCAATGTACCCGAACATTTCAGAAAGAGGCACGTCTGCCTTGATACGAATACCAGTGGCGCCAGTGTCTTGATCTTTTATCATACCACGGCGGCGATTCAGATCACCAATGACGTCCCCAACATGATCGTCCGGCGTAAACACATCCACTTTCATGATCGGCTCGATCAACTGTGGGCCGGCTTTGGGCATTGACTGACGATAAGCACCTCTTGCAGCAAGCTCGAATGCTACCGCTGATGAGTCCACAGCATGAAAGCCACCGTCAAATAATTCTATTTCTATATCAAGTACTGGAAACCCAGCAATAGGACCGTTCTCCATCATACCCTTGAAGCCTTTCTCGATAGCAGGAAAAAATTCTTTCGGCACATTACCTCCCACGACGCTTGAGCTAAATACATAGCCAGTGCCTGGTTCTCCGGGTTTAATGCGGTAATCGATCTTACCAAATTGCCCAGAACCACCTGACTGTTTCTTATGGGTATACGTATCTTCAATTTGTTGGGTGATCGTCTCCCGATACGCTACTTGCGGTGCACCAACCTCCAAATCAATACCGTAGGTTCGGTTCAAAATATCCACCTTAATATCAAGGTGAAGCTCACCCATTCCCTTGAGGATAGTCTCTCCGGAATCTTCGTCTGTCTCAACTCGAAAAGAAGGATCTTCCGCTACCATTTTTCCAATCGCAACGCCCAGTTTATCAACACTGCTCTTATCTTTAGGTGAGACAGCAATGGATATAACTGGGTCGGGAAAAATCATTGGCTCTAACGTGCAAAGGTGGTCAGTACTGCACAAAGTATGACCTGTCTGAACATTTTTCATCCCTACGATAGCAAAGATATCCCCCGCCTGTGCTCTATCAATTTCATTACGGTCATCAGCATGCATTTCTACCATTCGCCCGATGCGTTCCGTTTTACCTGTAAATGAATTCAAGATCGTGTCACCTTTATTCAATACACCGGAATACACCCTAGTAAAAGTAAGCGCACCAAAACGGTCTTCCATAATCTTGAAGGCTAATGCACGAAATGGCTCATTCTCATCAACTAAAGCCAACTCTCCATTTGGTTCGCCTTTATCATCGGTTAGCGGCTGAGCCGCAACTTCAGTCGGGTTGGGCAGATAATCTACAACAGCATCCAATATCAGTTGAATACCTTTGTCTTTAAAAGCAGAACCACAATAAGTAGGAAAAAAATCAAGAGCGATAGTACCCTTTCTAATGCATCGCTTAATATCTTCTATTGACGGCTCTTCGCCCTCTAGATAGGCTTCCATCAAATCGTCATCTTGCTCGACAACCATTTCAATTAGTTTTTCACGGTATTCTTCTACTTGCTCGACCATATTTTCAGGCACATCACCGATTTCAAATTTCTCCGGATTTCCTGGATCGGGCCAAACATGTGATTTGCGCGTGAGGAGATCAACTATACCTACGAAATCATCCTCTGTCCCAATAGGCAAGACCATGACTAGCGGATTTGCTCCCAAAACATTTTCTACCTGGTCAACAACCTTGAGGAAGTCTGCGCCAACGCGATCTAGCTTGTTAACAAAAATAATGCGGGACACTTCTGACTCATTAGCGTAGCGCCAGTTCGTCTCAGACTGGGGCTCAACTCCCCCCGAACCGCAAAAAACCCCGACACCGCCATCCAATACTTTAAGGGACCTATAGACCTCAACAGTAAAGTCAACGTGCCCTGGCGTATCAATAATATTAAAGCGGTGGTCTTTCCAGAAGCAAGTAGTAGCCGCAGACTGAATAGTGATTCCTCTCTCTTTTTCTTGGTCCATGAAATCGGTGGTCGCTGCACCATCATGCACTTCGCCGGTTTTATGGATTTTGCCAGTGAGCTTTAGAATACGCTCCGTGGTGGTAGTTTTCCCAGCGTCGACGTGGGCGAAAATACCTATGTTTCTATATAGTGATAATTCAGTCATTGTGCTACTCGAAGGTTAACTAGTGAGTTAGGGAAAAAACGGTGCAGAATGATACTAGAGTTTAGTATCAAAACGCGAGGAGAAATTGAAGGAAACACAAACGCAATGCTCTGAAAGAGCACCAAATATAGCCTTTTTCACACAGGAGTCTTAGACGGGGTCGTCGTTATTATCAAAAAATGGAAATTGGTGGAGCCTACCGGGATCGAACCGGTGACCTCAACGCTGCCAGCGTCGCGCTCTCCCAGCTGAGCTAAGGCCCCAAAGCACTGAACAGCGAGAATTCTAGGCATCAGGCTAAACTCTGTCAATTAAAGTTAGTTCAAACTCTTATATTCTTTCTCAAGCAATTTCTGCTTTTTCTTAGATACACCTCCTAACAACTCAATTGCCGTTCTAAGTCTCATTCTGACGATATTAATATCCAAAATTGTTATTGACTCAATCACAGATAATGAAACCGCGCGCCCTGTAATTGCCACAAAGAGTGGAGACAAGAAGTCTCGTATTTTTATACCTAGTTGATTCGCCATTAACTGAAAATGACTTTGTATTTCATCATGGGACCATTTTTTAAGACTTTCGAGTCGCCAAAGAGAAAACTGCAACACTCTCAGTATAACAGCAGGATCCAATTTGCTATTAGAGAAATCATCTGCTGTGAGCGTCAAGTCAGCAGCTATAAAAAAGCCGCCTAGGTCAACGACGTCGCTAAATTTATCAACACGCTCTTTAAGCAACGGTACAATCGCAGTGATTTTTTCATCTCGCGAAAGCCAATCCCCAAATTTTTTCAAAAAATCAACGTCCGACAACTCCTCTCTTAGATATTTACCATTAAGCCAGTTCAGCTTTTCAATATCAAAAATTGGACCACCAAGAGAGACACGATTTATGTCAAATTCAGTTATCATTTCTTTTGGAGAAAATTTCTCCTCTCCTGATGGCAGAGACCACCCCATCAGGCCAAGGTAATTGACTAACGCCTCGGGAAGATAGCCCATGTCTTTATAGTACCCGATACTGGTGGGATTTTTCCTTTTGCTTAATTTGCTTTTATCGGCATTGCGCAACAATGGCATATGGCAAAATATCGGAGGAACCCAGCCGAAGTACTGATACAAGAGAATATGCTTAGGAACTGAGTTTATCCATTCTTCTCCTCTAATGACGTGGCTAATTTCCATCAGATGATCATCCACCACATTCGCGAAATGGTAAGTCGGCAAGCCATCTGACTTGATAAGCACTTGCATATCTACCTGAGACCAAGCAATCCTAATCTCACCCCTAAGCATGTCATTAAAAACACAATCGCCATGTTCTGGCACCTTCATCCGAATCACAAACCGCTCGTTCAGAGCTAATCTTCTTTGTACCTCGTCATTAGACATGTCCAAACAATGACCGTCGTAACCAATTTGAGTTTTGTTAGTGATTTGCTCATTTCGTAGCGAACTCAACCGCTCCTCAGAACAGAAGCAATGGAAGGCTTTTCCTTTGCCTAAGAGCAACTGAATATGCTTTGAATAAATTTGGGATCGCTCGCTCTGCCTATATGGCCCACAATTTCCCTCCGACGCCGGTCCCTCATCCCACGTCAAACCTAACCATTGAAGTGAGTTTAAAATATCATTTTCTGACTTTTTTGTGCTTCTTGCCTGATCAGTGTCCTCTACTCGCAGCACGAAATCACCGTTATTCTGATGCGCAAAGCACCTATTAAAAAGCGCGATATAGGCTGTGCCTACATGAGGATCCCCCGTAGGGGATGGGGCAATTCGAGTTCTAACTCTACTCATAGGTCTATTCTTAACGTCGGATTTAGCGGTAAATATTATACCTAAATTCGTATATTTTCATATCTCATGGATGTAGGGAGCGAGATCATACAGAAAATTTAAGCTAGAATAGCGCTTCAATGGAATCGTTTTGTCGAGATCTAATCTTAGCATGGTCAATCGAAAATTTTGTATCGCTCCTATGATGGATTGGACCGACCGTCATGACCGAATGTTTTTGCGAAGTTTTTCAAACAACGTCTTACTTTACACGGAAATGGTGACCAGCTCTGCTTTAGAGTTTGGAGATGCAAAGTATTTACTGAAACATAATCCGGAAGAATATCCAGTTGCCCTTCAAATAGGTGGATCAAAACCTGAGGAACTAGCACGTGGAGCAAGGCTAGGCGAAAGAGCTGGTTTTTGCGAGATTAATCTAAACGTAGGATGCCCCAGTGACAGGGTTAAATCAGGAGCATTTGGCGCATGTCTTATGGCGACCCCGGCGCTAGTCGCAGACTGCGTAAAGTCAATGAAAGATGCTGTCAATATACCCGTCACGGTAAAAAGTAGAATAGGCATAGATGATATTGACTCAGAAGCCCAGCTACTAGATTTCATTGGAATTGTCTCAGAGTCCGGGTGCAGAACATTTATCATTCACGCGCGCAAAGCATTGCTAAACGGCCTCAGCCCAAAAGAGAATCGCGAAATTCCTCCATTAAAATATGCTCGGGTCTTAGCAGTTAAAAATGAATTCCCCACGTTAGAGGTTATAGTCAACGGAGGAATTACAAACTTTCAACAAGCAAAAGATTTTCTAAAAAATTTGGATGGAGTTATGATCGGACGAGAAGCCTATCAGAATCCATTTTTTCTAAATGACGTAGATAAAGTTTTTTTCAATGGGTCTTCTCGTGAAAAAAAAAGAGAGGATTATTTACTAGAGTATATTTCTTATATTAAAAAAGAGCTTCAATTAGGAACCCCGCTTAAGCACATGACACGCCATGTGCTGGGCCTTTTCAAAGGAGAAGCTGGAGGGAAAAAGTTTCGCAGACATTTGACTGAAAACAGCATTAGAAAAAATGCGGGAATAGAAGTTATAGAAGAAGCGCTCCAATTTGTAAGGTAAACAAGACAGATAAAGATATTAAAGAAACTTAAGTTATTTGCTTTCACTCTTGTTCGGATAAAAATTACTATGTTAGAAACGTTAAAGAATTTTTTCACTACCAAACAGCTCAGCACAAAAGCTGTGAGTGATTCCAAAGTACGTACAGTAGACATTGCTTATGCAGCCTTACTGGTTGAAGTCATAAAAAGCGACCATGAAATTGATGAGCGCGAATCAAAGAAACTCCTAGAGATCCTGAACAATAAACTAAGCTCAAGCTATAACGATTTAAGCGAAATAGCCGCGATAGCCGAAGAAAAATCGAACGAAGCCACTTCGCTGTATGAGTTCACACGCCTAATAAACGATGAATACGACTATCAAAAGAAGGTTACGTTAATTGAAAACATGTGGACGATTGCTTTCGCTGACGAAGAAATTGACAAATATGAGGAATATTTGATCAGAAAAATATCGGATCTAACTTACGTCTCCCATTCAGACTTTATTAAATCTAAGCTGAGGGCTAAAAATGACAAAGGGGTTGATATTATTTAGTGCTGCTAAAACTCGCCGAATTCATCAAAACCTATGCCATCACTGATCAAGTAATTTCGGTTTTGTATGTAGGCCTCTCTTACAAATAAGTATCTATCCCCACTAATAAGCTCGTCATAACCTAACAAGGAAGATCTAAAATCAATTTCGTCAACCAAATACAGTGCTAGCCTTAATACAATTTCATCATGATAATTGATAGGGTTAAGGGCTGTATCGAAAATCAAGCCAACCGAATCCCTTAGGCTGCTGGCGCCAAAAACTGGTAAGAAAACATAGGGGCCCGACCCAACCCCCCAGCGACCTAGCGTTTGCCCGAAATCTTCTTCATGTCGCTCAAGCCCCAATACGCTGGCTACATCTAATAGGCCAACCACGCCAACGGTCGAATTGATGAAGACTCGGGCAGAATCAGAAGCCCCTGCGTCAATCTTTAGTTGTAAAAAATTATTAACGGCGATATTTATGTCTTGAATGTTATTAAAAAAATTACTTATCCCTTTACGAATCCTTCGTGGCGTTACCACAACATAAGACGCTGAGGCAGGCTTAACCAATAATTGATCAAAGTAATCATTAAACCTAAAAACCTGTTTGTTCAGGGCAAACCAGGGATCAGAGGATTCCGTATAGGAGCGCTGTGGCAAAAGACCCAAGGAAACGACAAGCGCTAGGAAAGATATCACTGGAGAGCGAAATTTATACTTAAAGCTACTTAATAAAATATTCATCGCATAGATACTACCTAGAATGTTCGCAATGCAATGGTTACATAGTGTATTATTTTTTGGCTAGGATGTTCAACTTGTTACAAGTTCAATTTGCCGCTCTATTTTTTTCGCAGACACTGAAATATTGGTCCCTAAGGATTGTGCGAATAGCGAAACCCTGTATTCCTCTATCATCCACCGGACCTTTTCGAGCTCTTCGTGATTTTGAAAAACATCTTCTTCCTTTAAGGACTTATATCGATCCCAATAAACTTTAATTTCATTCGTATACCTGAGGTCATTTTTCCCGAGATGAGGAATTCTGGCTAATCGAACTTTAATAGCATTCAAATATCTCGGAAATTGCTTAATTCTTGCCAGACTCGTGTGGGTTAAGAAGTAGCTATCTATTAGATTAGCTAATTGCGATTCGATATCTTCCTTTAAATATTGAAACCGAACCCGATCCAAAACACGTAATACAGTGTTGATATCCATTCGAAGACGAAATATTGTCGTAAGAGCTGTTATAAGATCCTCCCCGGAAGAGTACAGCCGTGATTTACCGGTCGCAAGCAATTCTGAGTATTCACCTTTCGTCCTAGGTACCACACTCGATAAATTGAAAGAATTATTATAGGACGCATAAATTGCATTATCGATGAAGTCGGAATGATATCCTGAAATCAATAAATTCTGCTCCTTAAGAAATTTACTAAACCGCTTCTTTAATAGGTTCTTCTGCTGAACGCTATTGATCATATAAAGCCTAAGTAGCCCGCGCTTGTTTTTCCTGCTGGCTTCGTGTTGGTTGTCAAATAACTCGATAGCAATGGACGCTCCTTTATCTACAAGGGCCGGATAGCGTATTAAAACAACCTCCTGACCTATCTCCAACTTTTCAGGAATATCGTCGAAGCTCCAGTCAACGATACCCGTTATCTCTAAGGGGTGCTTGTCCTGAGAACCAAGATTTTTGCTTAATTGTTGGATTTTTAGGTCTGCATTTTCCCCCGAAAAACTATCTAAATTTTTCCCGAGGTATAGCTCTTCCTTTGCGCTATCCATTACCCTTATTTTCACGATCAGATGTGCAGGCAAATTTATCTTGGTAAATTCGGCTTTCGTTATCGCTATTCTTTTCCTTGAGTTTAATTGCCAGCACAGGTTGTCTAATACATCTCCTTTACGTATAGACATATCTGGAATTATCTCATCTACGAAATCACTTATAGGAATCAGCTGCTTACGCGTTTTTTTAGGTAGCCCCTTTAGTAGGGCTATACACTTTTCACGTATAATGCCAGGAACCGCCCAGTCAATATCCTGTTGTCGAACTTGATTTACTAGCCCCAGAGGAATATCTACCGTTGCACCGTCGTTTACTAAATCTGGGTTAAAAACATACCTAATTGCCAGTTTATTTCTATTTACGTTTAATATGTCTGGATGGTTATCAGCAGATATTTCAGATGAATCCCTCGTCAACAACTTCTCTC
Source organism: Gammaproteobacteria bacterium (assembly GCA_029245905.1). Classification (GTDB taxonomy): domain Bacteria; phylum Pseudomonadota; class Gammaproteobacteria; order Pseudomonadales; family Pseudohongiellaceae; genus UBA9145. The sequence continues at coordinate 9,637 of JAQWOJ010000102.1, read as the reverse complement.
GGCTCATGTACATCAAATTTCTTTCACGATCACCAGCCTTGTTAAACCAAGCGTCTAATTCTTTTGTTGATTTGACAGAGACGGGAAGATGCTTGTCATAGAATGATGCTATTTCACATTCGCTAACAATTATTTCAGGGCGCCTGAGTTTAGTCTCCTCCCCTTCTAAAGTGCTTAACAAAGCTTGATTATGCGAAAAAAATTTGGCTTTAGTCTTCACAGCACCTTGAACCAAACCCTCTTTAATAAACACCTCTCTCGCTGTTTTCGGATCTAAAGCTGAAAAATTCACTAACGCCTTTTCAATAATTACCAATCCGTATAATCGTACTTTTTCATAAGCTTGAACAATCTGCTTTGCCTTGCTCCAGTGAGGCTCAAAGACTTCTCTCTTCACTAGGTGTGACGCCATCCCTGCAACCCACTCAGGCTTGATTTTTGCCGCCATGGTGCAAAATGTCTGTGAGGTTTCAATTAACTCTCCACTGACAATCCATTTATGTGAACTTTTAGCCAAAAAAGAAGACTTGGAAATATTAAACCGTTTGTTCCTGTTACCTACATACTGTCTTCCATCCGCTATTGTCGCAATCTGATTTAACGAGCCAGCTATAATACTTTTATGTATTCCTGCGTAAGATCCTAATTTTTTATTCTCTTTGAGACCGACGTTACGGCAGCCTAAAACTAGTTGTTTATGAACTTCGCGCCATTCCCGCATACGGACAAAAGACAAGCGATTTTCTTTACAAAATTTCTTTAGCTGAGACTGGGAATAGGACACACGTCTGCTTTCATACTCATTCCAAATTTGCACAAACCTTGTAAAATCAGAATTCTCAGAGTTAGGATTGCCTGAATGTGAATCAATGCTGTCTATTGGAGTTCCTACCATTTCTCTCGGGTCCTGAATACTAAGCATGCTAACTATTATCAACATTTCTTTGAGGCAAGAGAATCTGTTTGCCTCGATTAACATACAAGCCATTTTCGGATCCACCGGCAACGTTGCCATTTGTTTGCCAGCCGTCGTTAATTGCCGTTTAGGCGTCAGCGCCTTCAATTCTACGAGAAGTTTAAATCCCTCATTAACCGCTTTATTTTCAGGAGGCTCTAAGAAAGGAAAATCACCAACATCCCCTAAACGAAGGGCTAGCATCCGCAAGATGACCGCAGCAAGATTTGTTCGTCTTATTTCTGGATCTGTAAATGATGGTCTAGAATTGTAGTCATCCTCTGAATATATCCTTATACAGACACCATCAGCTAAACGACCACACCTCCCCTTTCGCTGATTAGCGCTTGCTTGGGATATGGGCTCGATGGGAAGCCTTTGAATTTTTGTCAGTAAATTATAACGACTTATTCGCGCAAAGCCTGTGTCGATAACATACTTAATGCCCGGCACCGTTAATGACGTCTCAGCAACGTTGGTTGAAAGAACTACCCTCCTACCGGGATGCTTTCTAAATATTTTTGCCTGCTCGGTCGGGCGCAATCTAGCGTATAACGGCAGGACCTCTGTATCTTGGATTTGACTCTTTCTTATGGCTAGTGCGGCCTCTCTAATTTCTCTCTCACTGCTCAGAAAGACTAGAATATCGCCGCTAATGCGGCCTTTTCTAATATCATCCTCACAAATTAAGTTGAGGTTTCTTATCGTTTCCGATAAAAGATTTGATTCCTTGTCATCCTCTTTATCAACTACTGGAGAGTATCTTGTTTCAACAGGATAGCTGCGCCCTTCAACTGAAATAATTGGGGCGTTGTCAAAATGTTGTGCAATTTTTTCAACATCGATAGTCGCGGAGGTGATTATCACTTTTAAATCGTCTCGTCTTTTTACAAGCTTCTTTAAGAAGCCCATAAGAAAGTCAATATTCAATGATCTCTCATGAGCCTCATCAATGATTACAGTGTCATATTGTGAGAGGTAGCGATCCCCTTGAATTTCAGACAGCAAGATGCCGTCAGTCATGATCTTGATACAAGATGTTGCTTTGACGAGATCATTAAATCTTATCTTAAATCCCACCAAATCTCCGAGCTCGCTATTTAGCTCTTCGGCTATTCTTTTGGCAACAGAGGTTGCTGCAAGCCGGCGCGGTTGGGAATGAGCGATCAGCCCACGCCTTCCCATTCCCGCCTCCAGACAAATTTTCGGTAACTGGGTGGTTTTCCCCGAGCCTGTATCCCCAGTCACCACAATGACCTGATTGGATAAAAGTAGCTTTTTGATCTCATCAGCTTTCTTAGAAACAGGAAGCGCAGAGGGATAGCAGATAGTTTTGGGTATTTTCTTGTTGCGAAGTTCTACGAGCCTTATAGATTTATCGAGCTCTATTTCCAATCTTTTCGACTCAGGAGACGCAATTGTTAACCCTGAGCTTTCTAAAGCCCCGATTTTTTTCGAGAGGCTATAGATATCCCTTATCTGACAAAGAGGCAGCTTTTTTCTGAGTGATTGGAGCATAGCCGATAATTTTTCAACGCAAGGTTAAGCGCGTAATTCTCGCCGGAGTATTTTTCCGATATTCGATTTGGGTAATTCGTCAACAAACGCGTATTCTTTGGGTACCTTGTACGCCGTAAGTCCCTCCTTGCAGTGCTTAATGAGCAACTCCTCCGAAACACCGTTACCTTTTGCTACCACAAATAACTTAACCGCCTCACCAGTACGCTCATTAGGAATGCTAATAGCGGCACACTCCAATACCTCGGGATGCAAATTTACCCAATCTTCAATCTCATTAGGGAAAACATTGAATCCAGACATTAAGATCATATCCTTTTTTCTGTCTACAATCGTGATATAACCGTCTTTGCTTATCTCAACGTAGTCACCTGTCTTAAACCACCCTTGCTTGTCAACTGAGTCTTCATCTAATAATTCATCACCCCAATATCCCAACATGACTTGGGGGCCCCTGACCCAGAGCTCTCCTCGCTCGCCTTCTGGCACCTCTATGCCATAGTCATCAACAACCTTAGACTCAGTTTCTGGAACCAATTCTCCAACAGTGCCAAATCTCACTCTCCCTGGAATATTAACGGAGACCACCGGAGAACATTCTGTTAATCCATAGCCTTCATGGATCTCACGGCCAGTAACCTCCTCCCACTCCTGTGCCACGGAGGTGGACATGGGCATACCGCCTGCTCCACAAAATTTTAACTCTTTAAATTCTATAGCCCTGAAATCCTTATGCTGCAGCATCGCCAAATAGAGCGTGTTTATGCCCACAAACCCATTAATGACAAATTTCTTAAACAAACTAATAATTGAGTCTATATCTCTAGGATTTGGGATTAATAGGTTGTGATTTCCGGCATACGGCATAGCCAGGCAATGTAATAGGAATGCATAACTATGATATAGAGGCAAGGGCGCCGCTATGTTCTCCACCTTGTCTCTAATCAAAGACAACGTACGTGACCTTAGTTGCATCATATTTGATATGAGGTTCCTATGGCTTAGCATGGCCCCCTTGGCAACACCTGTAGTCCCTCCAGTATAAAGAATAACGGCCACATCATCGCCTGCTCCAGAGTCTTGAGCTCGCTCATAATCTGCTGAACACGCTAATGCATCTGCAAGATTAACCGCCGTTGGTAAAGAATAGCTTGGAACAATTTTTTTAATATATTTAGCACCAAAATTTACCATCATTTTTCGGATCGCCGGTTGAAATTCGCCGAGGTTTGTTACGATTACAGTAGATATCTGAGTTTGCGGCAGCACCTGCTCAAGCTTTTCGCAAAAACTTTCCAAAATAACAACTGCCTTAACGCCCGAATCCTTGAATTGATGCTCCATCTCTTTAGGTGTATACAGGGGATTTGTAGTGACGACAATAAGTCCAGCCTTAACTGCCCCAAACAAAACCACTGGGAACTGCAGTAAATTTAGTAGTTGAATAGCAATTTTATCCCCTACTTTTAGCTCTGTCTCTGTTTGCAGATATTTGGCGAACCGACTACTCAAGTCATCGACTTCCGAGTACGTAAGGGTAGTTCCTAGGCATGTATAAGCGTTAAGCGAACCATGTTCCTTCGCAATGTAATCAATGACGTCACAAAGGGATTCGTAATTTTTAGGACTAAGAGTTTCTGATAATTTTTCTTTCATGAGGCTTTATTTTGTAAGAAGAGTCATCGCTTCTTCTAACCCTTTAACAGTAAGTGGGAACATTCGATTTTCAACCAATTCTTTAACTATTTCTATCGAGTAGCTATGCTCCCAATAGTCTTTAGGAGTGGGGTTAATCCAAACCATATGCTCAAATTGCTCTTCAATTCTCTTAAGCCAGCTGGCGCCAGCTTCCTCATTATAATGCTCTATACTTCCTCCAATATGCGTTATTTCATAGGGCGCCATTGTCGCATCACCCACAAAGATAACCTTATAGTCTTTAGCATATTTATTAAGTATTTCATAAGTTGACGTTGTCTCTGAATGCCTCCGATGGCTTTTTGTCCAAACAGACTCATAAAGAAAATTATGGAAGTAATAGTACTTCAAATGCTTGAATTCACTCCGAGCCGCCGAGAATAATTCTTCACATACCCTGACATGAGGATCCATAGAGCCCCCAACATCAAAAAACAACAAAACCTTGACTGAGTTATGACGTTCCGGCACCATTTTAATATCAAGTAAGCCTGCATTTCGGGCTGTTGACGCAATAGTGTCATCCAGATCCAGCTCCTCATCAGAACCGGTTCTGGCAAATTTCCTCAACCGCCTTAACGCCAATTTTAAATTTCGAGTGCCGATTTCTATAGAATCATCTAAGTCCCGATAATTCCGCTTATCCCAAACTTTCGCGGCCTTTTGATTTCTTCCTCCATCTTGGCCTATTCGAATCCCTTCTGGATTATAGCCGTAAGCACCAAACGGAGAGGTGCCACCCGTCCCTATCCATTTATTTCCACCCTGATGCCGTTTCTTTTGTTCTTCCATACGTTTTTTAAACTCCTCCATGAGCTTATCTAACCCCCCTAGCGCCTCTATTTTTTTTCTTTCCTCCTCACTCAACATCGATTCAAATTGTTTCCGCAGCCATTCATCGGGGATTTGAGCTGCCGACAGATTATCTAGTATCTCTACATTTTCAAAATACTTTGCAAATGCAACATCAAACTTGTCAAAATTTTTCTCATCCTTAACTAAACAAAGTCGAGACAGGTAGTAAAATTCATCGACATCACCAAAAACGATGTTTTGTTTAAGGCATTCTAATAATGCGAATAACTCAGTGAAAGAAACAGGAACTCTTTCTTTCTTGAGGGCCATAAAGAAATTTATTAGCATTAAGTTTTAGCTCGATGCATGAACGCTAATTTTTCTAAGAGATGAACATCTTGCTCATTTTTTAGCAACGCCCCGTATAAAGGAGGGATAGCATTTTTGGCGTCATGATTCTTTAAAATATCTTCTGGAAGATCATCCGCCATTAATAATTTTAACCAATCGATCAATTCCGATGTCGAAGGTTTCTTTTTTAGACCGGGTATTTTCCTTACGTCAAAGAAAACATCCATCGCCTGACTAACTAGATTTTTTTTAATATCAGGATAATGAACTTCGATGATTCTTTCCATAGTGACGCTGTCAGGAAACTCTATGTAATGGAAAAAACAGCGACGCAAAAAAGCATCAGGCAGCTCTTTCTCATTATTGCTTGTGATGACAATTATTGGTCGTGTTTTAGCTTTAATAAGCTCCTTCGTCTCATAAACGAAAAATTCCATTTTATCTAACTCGAGCAATAAATCGTTGGGGAACTCAATATCGGCCTTATCAATTTCATCGATTAATAAAACACTCTGCGTCTCAGACTCAAAGGCCTGCCATACCTTTCCTTGAATTATGTAATTCGATATATCTTGAACCTTCTTATCACCAAGCTGTGAATCCCTCAACCTAGAAACCGCATCGTACTCATATAAGCCCTGCTGGGCTTTTGTCGTTGATTTGATATGCCACTGAATCAGAGGCATATCAAGTGATTTCGCGATTTGCTCAGCCAGCATGGTTTTACCCGTGCCAGGCTCACCTTTAATCAGCAGTGGTTTCTGTAACTTAATTGCCGCATTTACCGCCAATTGGAGTTCTTCAGTCGCAACATACTCTTTTGTACCATTAAAATTCATTAAATCTCTTCCATAACAGTCAAAGTTAGGCATTCTAATAGGCAAATCGATTTTAATATAGGAAAAATAGAAACAATATTAGTTACGAAGGAAAGAGCAGCTAACTGGTGTCGTTCGCGGGTTCTCTAAAATAATATATGAGGATCGCTTCCTACCTTGCTTTGATCTCGATGATAATTACAATTGTGGGTGGTCTTACAGCTTATCGAAAGACCCCAACGAAAATAACAATCCAACCGGGTCAGTTAGTATCAACTCAACGTCTTTAAACGCCAAATAACTGCCCACATAGAGCTCTGGGAGAAAAAGTACTCCGCGAGAAGCATCAAAGGACGCCATGTTAAGCTCTTTCTGTTTTATAATGTGCATGCTGCTCAATTCTAATTTCAATTTTACTCCTTGTTGTGATTCCATTACAGAGAATGCCAGCGAATACAAGCCGGACTCACCAAGATCCACCTTCACTCTAAGCTCTTTGCTAGCTTCATCATAATAGCTTGGCCATTTAATATCGGGCAGCCTTTCAATTGCAGAGATTGTTATAAAATTTGAGGATGTTACTTGACCAGACAGATCTGCCAACGGAAAATTTGGCAACTGCCCTAAATTAGAGTTTACGCTATAAGTAGGAATTTTCGCGATTTGATCCACGATTCTCATGCCCTCACCCACCACTCGCGCAAATACGGTAAAGCCGCCGTTTTGAGCATTCAGGTTTGCACTGTTGTCGCCTAAGTTAACAAACCATTGGCTTGATGCGCTATTTGGATTCGACCCCAGTTTGGCCATCGCAATAGTCCCGCGCACATTAGACATTTTGTATTCATTTTCTATTGTTTCGTCTAACAAAATAGGTTCAAGTGATTGGCTATCAGCGTTATATATTAGCCAACCACCCTGAATTATAAAGTCGGCGACGGAACGATGAATGACAGTCTTGCTATAACGTCCAGAATCAACGTACTGTAAAAAGTTATTAACAGTGCCAGGGGTAGTTTGTTCAAAAAGTTCTATCGTAAAGTCCCCCAGCGAGGTTTTCACATTCAAAAATGGCGCCGCAACAACATTCGTCTGTATTAATACAAGCATTAAAAGGAAGCATTGCTTTGAAATAGCTGAAACCATAAGGTCCTTCTTATTTTGTATGTAAAGTCTTCAACAAGTTGATTTCTTGTCAACAAGATTTTCCTTAAAAATCTTGTCCTTTAAAAACGATTGCATATTGTTCAAGAGATCAATTCGTTCTGTAATTAAGATTTTTAAAAATACTCACTAAATAAATCATTTCTCAACTTGGCGTCGATTCTTCCAGCACAATCCGATGGCGACCAGCTCTCCAAAAATAACAGTGAGACTAAGAGGCACTGCTGCTCGAACTACCGAACTATCGCCAATTGTTATGAAATCTAGCACAAGAACCATGAGGGCGGGGGCTAGAGTATCTCCGTGTATGTTAGCTGACCAAGGCGTAAAGATAATGGCCGCCATAATGCCCCTCATCGAATAATTGAACATCTTAGCCGAGCCTGATCGAGTCAACCACCAGAGCAAACTGTAAAAACCTAGCCCAGCCAAAATATACAGGCACCATAGCAGAATATAAGTAGAGTCACTCTCCATTACTTTAATCCTCCACCCAGCGGATCACATGCTCATGATACCCATCGGCATGAACATATTCTTCAGATATGCATTTATCCTTGATTGAGATACCTAAATTTTGCATGATTTCCGATGAACCATGTAATAATGGATGCCACTTAAATAAGGGTTTATTTTGGGATCTCAAGCGATATGCGCAAGTCGGTGGAATCCAATCCGGCATATCTTCGAGTACCTTTTTAACGTCTACACAATCTGCGACAACGGCACTTCTTTCCTTGTAACACTGACAATTGTTTGTTTCTTGATCAAAATATCTACACGCAACCCTCGTCCAAAAAAGCTTTCCCGATTCATTATCAACTAACTTCTTAAGGCAGCATCTACCGCAACCATCGCAGAGCATTTCCCATTCGGTATCATTTAGTTCACCAATGGGAAGTTCCCAAAATTTTTTACGGGCCTTTAATGAATCTGGCAACTTAGGAAGCCTTAAAAATCGACACGAACTTTTCCTCAAGCGCCTCTTTACGCCAACCAGAAAATTCTCCCGACCAATGCAACTCTCCGTGAAGCTCAAAATCCCTTATAAATTCCTGCAACGCCCGCTTCCTACCGAGTAGTTCTGGAGCTATAGACAGAGATTTTGAAATTTCTGAGACAGCGGTTTGACACGCTCTTAGCTTAGCTTTGGCGACTGAAGTTAACGGATAATTAAGTAAACCTTCGTCCACTGGACTTAAATTGGATCTAGGCTGTTTTATAAGGGCCAGTATTTCATCACCAAAATCTCTCATAAAATTTTTACTTTCTAGTTCAACCTTGTTTAGCCTTTCTCTTGATAGAGGTACGACCTCTGTTAACGCTAGGGCTAAGTTAAGTAAGTCTTTGTCTTTCGCAATCCAATTTCTAGGCTTATCTGACTCTCGAGCCTTTAATTCCCGCCAAACACATAGCTGTTGTAGGTGCTCTAGGCTTGGTCTTTTTAGCGCCCACGCCTTATTGATATTAGCGTAACTTATTTCCCATTGAGACTGATTTTCAAGTAAGGTCATTGTCTTAACTTGTTTCCTACATTCCTCACGGAACCATTCTAGCTTCTTTGTCTTTCCCAGTTGTTCCTCGAGAATTTCCTTTAACGCAAGAAGATAGCAAACATCATCAGCCGCATATTTTATTTGCGCAGTTGAAAGAGGTCGTTTTAACCAATCAGAACGAGTTTCATTCTTGTCCAAATCTACATCAAGCTTCAATTTGACAAGTGCCTGGTAGCTAAGAGAAAACCCCTCTCCTAAAAACGCAGAAGCTAACTGCGAATCAAACAAATTACTAGGACTACCACCAACAGATATTTTTAAAACACTAAGATCCTCACTGGAAGAATGAATAATTACTGGAATATCCGAGTTTTCGAGCAACTGAGCAAAACTATTCCAGTTTTCTATTTTGCGAGGATCGATTAAATAACAACTTTTTAAATCGCTAATTTGCACCAACCCTAACTTGGCGTAGAAGGTATTTGTTCTTACAAACTCAGTATCTAAACCTATACTTGGCAACGTACTTAGGTATGAAACCAAAGCCTCAAATTCCGTTGAATTGTCTATGAACAAGACAGAATTCCCGTTAGCCGCGTTCATTTGATGGAGAGTTTCATATGATTTTTCTTCCTGAAAAAGCGTAGCTTAACGTGCCTCCGTCAACAAACTCTAATTCGCCACCGACGGGAACACCGTGGGCTATTCTAGAGACCGTAACTGAGCTAGCTTTAAATTGCTCCGCGATATAGTAAGCCGTGGCATCCCCCTCGATCGTCGGATTGCACGCGATAATAAGCTCGTCAATTTTTTCCGTTGATACTTTTTGAACTAATTTTTCT
>JAQWOJ010000101.1 GCA_029245905.1 Gammaproteobacteria bacterium | reverse complement strand
GTCCTCGACTGCAGCCGGAGCGGGAGCAACATCTGCTAAACGGGATGCAACATTTACAAGTGTCCAACCCTTTTCAAAATAAGGCAGAAAGGTTAAAGAAGAAGCTTCTTTACTCCCATTTGTCCAACCACCACCATGAATATACATCAAGGTCGGGTTCACACCCACAACGGCCCTAGGCCGATAAATATCGAGTTTTAGGTCAACCCCACCCGACCTTTGGTACACCACATTGGGAATGACAGAATAATTACTGGTGACTTCGACAAAATTTTGGGTATCGGCCTGCCCAAAAATTGAACCCGAACTAAACTGAAGCATAAAAATCAAAAAGATATTTGCTGACAATTTAATTTTATATGGCGCGCAGTGTGCTGTTTCTTTCATACTCATCGCTACTCCTATCAATTGCTCAATTTACGAGCGCCTAATCAATCTTTCTCATTGCTCAGACTCAATAACCGTTCACGAGTACAATCCGAAAGATCTAGACCCATCCTTTTACCCTACCAACTTTTCATTCTAGCTTCTAGTCAACTTAAAAGGTGTTATGCTAAGTAGTGTCAGAACCAGCCACTCAAAATAGATTTGATCTGTCAGGGAATGGAATGTGAGAATAATTTTAAATTTCATGCGCTCATACAGGTCTCTGCATCTAACGCTGTTTATTAATTTAATTTTCATCAACTTTTTGTGGGCGCAAACAACCAGCGAGTGGCGCGCCCTGCCAAAAATGCCCGAAGGTAAATGGGAACCCGGAGTTATCAATTTTGAAAATAAGCTTTATCTATTTGGCGGTTACAAAGAGGGTGTAATCTCAAGCAAACGATCGGAATACTTTGATCCATCAAACTTGGAATGGACACAAATTCAAGAGCTTCCAAGCGCCATCACTCATATGAATATGGTATTAGATAAACGAACTGTTTGGTTCGCTGGCGGATTTAAAGATGGCTATAAGGGACACGCAATTGCGGAAGTTTGGAACTACGACATCGATTTGGATCGCTACACGGCTGCCCCTTTATTGCCAGAGCCCAGGGCTGGAGGGGGACTCGCTCTAGCTGGGAGAGAGCTTCACTATTTTGGCGGACTTAAGCTAGATCGAGACACCGATGCTTCAGATCATTGGGTATTAAACTTAGATGACTGGGAAATGGGAACAGCGGAATGGGAAGACTCCACCGCTATGCCAACACCACGCAATCAATTTTCTACTGTAGTCTTCCAAGATGAAATTTATGCGATTGGCGGTCAGTTCAATCACGACACCCAGCAACTCGACCAGCCTCGGGTAGACATTTTCAATCCTAAGGATAACGCGTGGCGCAGCGGCCCAGAGCTCCCTAAGGGTCATTCCCATGCCGAGGGGGCAACGTTCGTGCATGACAATCAAATCTGGATGATTGGCGGTCACACTACACCCACCGGTGGGAGCAAGTCCCAAGACCGAGATATCTTAACCCTCGCTGCCGATGGGCAATGGGAGAAAGTAGGAGAGCTCCCCATTCCCCTGTCGTCTCCTGCTGCTGCCATAATCAATGACATACTTTACGTTGGCGGCGGAGCTTCAGGAGGAAGCTCCGTTCAAGCAAATTTTTGGATGTGGCCCTTGCCTTAACTCTACGACACTCGTGATTCGATGACTGATTATTTCTATTTAGACATTGCAGTATTACGGCCCCTAAGGTAGGGTCTTCTTCTCGGAAAAAAAATATTTCCATGTCAGTTTATTTCAACTAAAATATTGAATTATCTAAAGTTTTAAAGAGTGCATTTGGAGCAAATATGAAACCAATCTGGAAGAATTGGAAAAAATTTGGCCTAACTCTCACCGCAACAGTTTTAATTCCTTTCAGCTCGTCATTACTGTCACAAAGTGGCTTCGTCACCGCGCAAACCCCTTTTTCAGCAACCGAAATGAAGCAAGTTGTGAACCAATACTGTTTGGCCTGTCATAACGATGCTTTAGCCACTTCAGGCCTATCGCTACAAAATATAGACTTTACGGATATCAGCAAAAACGCCGAAACTTTTGAAAAGGTTGTCAAAAAACTGCGGGCACACATGATGCCTCCCGCTGGTATGCCAAGGCCAGATTTTGAGACCTATGGAACCATGACTTCTTGGTTGGAATCTGAACTGGATGACAACTGGGCAAGGAATCCGAATCCGGGCCGCGTCACACCGCTGCATCGAATGAATCGTTATGAATACAATAATGCAATTAATGAATTATTAGGAATCGATGTAGACGTGATGGACCTGCTTCCAGGGGATCCCACTGCGGACGGAAGTTTTGATAATATCGCGTCCGCATTGCCGTTTACCACTGCTCATATGGAACGCTATATGTCGGTTGCTCGGCAGGTCACCCGGTTAGCTACGGGTCTCCCGCCGCTGGCACCAAGCATATCTGTTTATGAGATCCCTCTTTACATGAGTCAGGATTGGCGGCAGACCGAAGACATGCCCTTTGGAACCCGTGGCGGCGTTTCTGTGACTCACAACTTCCCAATTGATGGTGACTATACGATTAAGGTTGAATTGGAAACAAACTATCAAGATTACATAAAAGGGCTTGGTTGGGCTCAAATTCTAGATGTCCGTTTGGACGGTCGCTTGGTCGAACGATTTACAATTGGCGGAGATGCCCCTGGAACACCCACCCCACTTAGTTTTAGTGGAACCGGAGAACCTGGCAGCACCAATTGGGAACAATATATGCTTTACCGCGCGACCGACGGATTAGAGGTAACAATTCCCGTGACCGCCGGCGCACACTCAATTACTGCTTCTTACGTCAGACAACAATTTGTTGAGGAAGAAATTCCTCAGCCTCGTCAAGGTGGCAGGCTGCCTGCAAATAGCGAAGCCTATCTAGCCTACCAAAAAGTACACGCGCTAGAGATTGGCGGTCCGTATAACGATACGCAAAGCCTTAATGAGGCTCCGAGCCAACAGTTAATCTTCTCTTGTTACCCAGAACAGTTGTCGGAAGAAGCCGCGTGCGCAGAGAGCATCCTTGATCGAATCGCTAGAAAAGCTTATCGACGTTCGCTAACGGACGACGACACGGCATTACTTTTAGGATTTTTCAACCAAGGTCGTGAGCAAGGAGGTTCTTTTGATGAAGGCATTCAATTCGCTCTCGAATTTATACTCAGCGATCCAGATTTTCTAATCCGAAGCTACCAGTCGCCACCAAACCTTAGCGCGGGCGAAATATTCGATTTAAATCCACTAGAGTTGGCTTCTCGCTTATCCTTCTTCTTATGGTCAAGCGCACCGGACGAAGAATTATTGCGCTTGGCTGAAGCTGGCGGACTATCTGACCCTCTGACTTTCGAACGACAAGTACGCCGCATGGTAAATGACGAGAAAGGCATAAAAACTCTCGTCGAAGATTTCTCTGCACAATGGTTAAATTTACGAAGGCTAAAAGAGGTCAACATAAATACAGTTTTGTTTCCAGAATATGATGTCAGCCTCCTAGAAGCTTTTGAAAACGAAACACAAATGTTTGTGGGAGAAACGTTGAAAAACGATTCAAGCGTTGTTGAACTTTTAGATGCTGAATACACATTTGTAAACGAAAGGCTTGCAAGCCATTATGGGGTAGAAGGCATTTATGGAAGCCGTTTTCGAAAGGCGAATCTTCCGGATACAGAAAAGCGTGGAGGTTTATTGGGCCATGGTGCTCTGTTAACAGTCACCTCATACCCGGGCAGAACATCCCCGGTGCTTAGAGGGAAATGGTTACTAGACAATTTACTGGGTACACCACCCCCACCTCCACCCCCAAATGTTCCAATATTGCCAGAATCTGAAGCCGGACAAATCCCGGCTTCCATCCGCGAACGTCTTGCCCAGCACCGTGAAGATCCCATTTGCGCCTCCTGCCACGTGGTAATCGATCCGTTAGGCTTCGCTCTGGAGAATTTTGATGTTATCGGGAAGTGGCGAGATTTTGATGAAGTTGGGAACCCTGTTGACCCCAAAGGAAGCTACCCTGGAGGAGTTGAATTCGCGGGGTTTGCGGATCTAAGGAAATGGATGCTAAATAGGCCAGAGCAATTCACACACACCTTAACAGAGAAGCTAATGACCTACGCTCTGGGTAGAAGAATTGAATATTATGATCAACCAATTATAAGAGAAATCGTACGTAATGCTTCCAAAAACGACTATCGCTGGTCATCAATTATTCTCGGAATCGTAAACAGTCCAGCTTTTAAGTCCAGTATGATTCCGGCTGACATAGCCAATGTTAATGACAAGCAGTTGAAATCCCTGGCGAATTCTAAATAAAGGAATCGTGCGATAAACCCTGATTTTCAAGCGTTTTCCGTGTAATATTTACAAAAAGCTATACCCACCAAGAGGTAGCGAAAATGGGAACAAAACAAAAGGGCACTGTACAGACCGCTAATATTCACTCGGGAAAAGCATTATCTCGTCGCACAATCCTGAAAGGTGCAGGAGCCGCATTAGCCCTCCCTATGCTTGATGCAATGACACCCGCATTTGCAAACAGCCCTCAGGCAGTGCATCGTTTTCAAACAGTCTATATTCCGAACGGCATGGCAATGGAATACTGGAGCCCCACCACTACCGGCGATTACGAACTAACACCGGTGCTAAAACCTCTCTCCAAATATAAGAATAAAATGCGCGTAATTTCTGGATTGAAGGCAAACTGGAATATAGCCCACGCCGGTGCAGGCGGATCTTTTCTCACAGGTATTACTCAAGGCGGTAAGACCGAGGTTGAAATACTCGCAGACGTTTCGATCGATCAAATTCTAGCAAATGAACTGGGCAAACAAACTCAGCTTTCGTCTCTAGAATTATCTATGGACGCGCCTGCCTTGGCTGGCGCTTGCACCGTTAACTTAAGCTGCGTTTACACACACACGCTATCTTGGCGCGGCAAGACACAACCTCTGCCTACAGAACATAACCCTCGCGCTCTTTTTGAACGCCTATTCGGCGACAGTGGAACTACAGCGAAAGAAGTTAGAGAGGTTAGGTTGAGACAGCAAACAAGCATTTTGGATGCAGTCCTTGAGAAATTATCAGGCCTCGAAAACCAATTGGGTTATGAGGACAAGCATTTAGTCGGCAGCTACACAGAATCTGTTCGAAATATAGAAAGGCGAATTCAAAAAGCCGAAGAACAAATAGACATGGATTTACCTGAGCTTGATCAACCTGCCGGTGTTCCGCCGGTTTATGAAGACCATATGGAAATCATGCAAGACCTCCAGGTTTTAGCGTTGCAAACTGATCTCACCAGGGTAATCACCTTTATGATGAGCAAAGAGCAAAGTCCTAGGCCGTATCCACAGATTGGCGTTCCAGACGCTCACCACCCATTGTCTCATCATAACAATAACCCGGTACTAGTTGAACGCATGTCCAAGATAAATGCTTATCACACCACATTGTTCTCCAAGTATCTGGATAAACTTTCTGCGGTAAAAGAAGGAGATCGTTCTCTTCTCGATAATATGACTATGTTATATGGGGGAGGCCTATCTAACAGTACCATTCATTCCGGTGTTAACCTTCCAGTCTTGTTGGTTGGTGGCGGAGCCGGTTGGCTGCAGGGAGGAGAGCACGTCCTTTATGAAGATGAGCCAACCATGGCGGACCTCCATCTCAGCCTGATGGAAAAATTTGGTATTTCTGTAGAACAAATGGGTGGCAGCACCGGGCCAATTTCGCTATAGAATTTTTTGAGATAATATCGAAACGTCATGACTTCTAACGCGCGAAATATATGCTTTCTTGTCTTGTTTTTTTTAACACAGCAAGTACTTGCTCAGAACGTTCCTCCGCTAATAGATCTTGCAAAACAGCAAAGATGGGAGGAGTTGTCGCTACTGTTGCAGGATGGACTCAACCCAAATGTCATATATGGCGACGGCACTACCGCTTTGCACTGGGCCAGTTACCATGATAATGAAAACGCGGCTGACATACTCCTAGCCGCCGGGGCAAATGTGGATTCAACCACCGACCTTGGTGTCACTCCTTTATGGCTCGCGGCGCAAAACGGAAATTTAGACTTGGTTAATACCCTTCTCTCCGCGGGCGCGGATCCAACCATTCAACTGCTGTCCGGAGAAACTCCTATAATGACTGCTGCGCAAGCGGGCAATGGCGCGGTGGTTAAAGCAATGCTTCAGGCCGGAGCGGATCCCAACGTATCAGTCACTAGAGATCAAACGGCTCTGATGTGGGCCGCAGACAGAGGCCATTATGATGTGGTGGCTGCACTGTTAGAACACGGTGTAGATATCGAAGCACGATCCCTAGTGCGAGAACAGTACGTTAAGTCGGAGAAAGAACAAGATAGCCACCCATCCTATAAATACTGGATTGAACAAGGTGGCAATACGGCGTTGATGTTTGCTGCGAGGTCTGGAGATCTTCGCTCTACTGAATTGCTGATTGAGGCTGGAAGTAATGTGAATAGCATCTCCGCATTCGGCACGAGCCCAGCCATTATGGCAGTGCATGGAGGAAGCGCCGAACTCCTTAACTATCTCATCGATCATGGGGCGAACATAGAGTCTAACGAAAGTGGTCATACTGCGCTTCATGCAGCTGTTCTTCGTGGAAACCTTGAGGCGGTAGATGTATTAATAAAACATGGCGCTGATCTCGAGGCCCTTTTCGAGAAACCAACGCCGGTAAGACGACAATCCACCGACTATAACTTTCATGATGCGCTTATAGGGGCAACACCTTTATGGCTGGCTGCTCGTTTCTCAGAGCCAGAAATAATGAAAACACTAATCAACGCTGGTGCCGATCCACTGGTGAGTAATCACATGACTTATCCAGCGCAACGCCGTGGAGAGAACTTCATCAAAGATGAAGGCCAGATAAATCTCTTGATGGCGGCGGCCGGTATGGGCCATTGGCGGCTTCGAGTTAGTTGGGGAACTCCTGAGAGAAGAGAAGGCCAACTGCAAGATAAAGAGTCACTTATTCTCGATTCCGCAATAATTGCACTTCGAGCGGGTGCTGATATCAATGCGAGAGATGCCGAAGGGCAAACGGCTCTGGCTTTTTCAAAACAGCGAAATTATGACTCGGTAATTCATATGTTAACAGCCGCTGGAGCGTTGGAATAAAATCGCCTCTCAAAGAAATCCTTTCTTTATTTAAACCCTCTAATTTGGGTGTTGAGCATGTCTAAAAGAATATGCTTTGCGTTTTCAATTTCAACTTTGGTTTCTTCTTTACTTTTCTCCCAAACTCCAGATACGGTTTTTCTTGAGGAATTAACATGGACGGAAGTCCATGCGGCAATAGAAAGCGGCACAACCACCATAATTGTACCCACCGCGGGAACGGAGCAAAACGGACCCCATATGGTTTTGGGCAAGCATAAATATAGGATAAATGCAGGCGCCGAACGAATTGCTCGCGCTTTAGGGAACACGTTGGTCGCTCCCGTAATGACATATGTGCCGGAAGGCGATATCGACCCACCGTCAGGCCACATGCGTTTCGCTGGAACCATCTCTATTCCAACCAAGGTATTCGAATCAGTTTTGGAATATACAGCGCGAAGCCTAAAGCAACACGGTTTCATTAACATTCTATTGATTGGTGACAGTGGGCCAAATCAGCGGCCGCAGGAATTCATAGCTGATAAGTTGTCCAAGGAGTGGTTGAAAGACGGAACAAAGGTCTTTCATATTGGA
>JAQWOJ010000097.1 GCA_029245905.1 Gammaproteobacteria bacterium | reverse complement strand
AGGACCAAAGCGAATTTTTTGAAAATCTTAAATTTGTATTCCAACGACTCGCTATCGAGTTAATTAAAGATGCCGAAGGGGCTACGAAATTTATAACAATTCAGGTCGATCAGGGTAGAACTCAGGAGGAGTGTTTAAAAGTAGCGTATAGCGTCGCAGAATCTCCTCTCGTAAAAACTGCACTCTTCGCATCTGATCCGAACTGGGGGCGGATACTAGCAGCGGTAGGCAGAGCTGGAATTAAAGATCTAGACCTTGATGCTATCGAGATAAGCATTGGAGATGCGCAGATTGTTTCTAATGGTAAGGTTGATAGGACTTATACTGAAGCGATTGGCAAAACGGTTATGGAGGAGGAGGAAATTATGATTTCTATCGTCCTTAAGAGGGGTGATTATACAGAGGTTGTTTGGACTTCAGACCTATCTTATGAATACATCCGTATTAATGCAGAATACCGAACTTAATAATAGCTAATGAGTGATTCAGCAAGCCATATCCATGTGGCGGTTGGTGTAATAATCAATAATCAAAATGAGGTGTTAATATCTCTTCGCCATCCAGATAAGGATGAAGGTGGCTTATGGGAATTTCCTGGCGGTAAAAGAGAGCCGAATGAAGCTATCAAGTCGGCCCTGCAGAGAGAATTTTGCGAAGAACTTAACATTAACGTGCTCGTGAGTTCTCCTTTAATGCTTATCAAGCACGCTTATGCGAATAAAAAAGTCCTTCTTGATGTTTGGATGATTATAGATTTTGAAGGCAAGCCTGAAGGTGCAGAAGGACAACTCATAGAGTGGAGACCTCTTGAATTACTAAAATATGAGGACTTTCCGGCCGCAAATAAAAAAATTATTACCGCTTTGCAAATGGGGTATCACGAGAATTCGGCGGCCCCAGTAAATATTCTTTCCTCAACTTCAGTTTAAATTACCAGATTGAATCTTTCTTAAGAAAAAAGCTTTATAGAGAGCCGCCTTCATCATTAGAATCGGAGAGAGGAAACGGGTTTCCCGCTATTACTTTCTCTTCCTTTGCCCATTCCCCAAAATCAATAAGTCGGCAACGATCAGAGCAAAAAGGTCTAAAGTGACTTGTTTCGCTCCACCGTACTTCCGTGTGACATGCAGGGCAGTTGACTGTGTGGATTTTGCTCATCACTTTGTCGCAAGGTTAGTATAATTCATGTGTAAAACCTCTAATCTGTCATGAAGGCTGTCGATATGGAGTTCATTATCGATTACATCGTCTGCTTGTTTTAGTCGAGCTGTACGTGAAAGTTGCGATGCCATTATAGATTTAATGGAAGCTGCAGACTCTCGATCTCTGGCTGAAGCTCTGTCTAGTTGAGTTTGTTCTGATACGTCGACTACTAGTACCCGATGAACTATTTTATGTTGATTGGTTTCAAGTAAAAGCGCTGATTCTATAACAACATAATCCGAATTAGCGGCTTTTACCTTTTCAATTAGAGCCTCATTAATTAGGGGGTGTAATAAAGTTTCTAACCAGATCCTCTCGTTATCATCGGAGAAAATTATCTCCCGTAGCTTTCTTCTATTTAGTTGCCCATTCTCTTCAATTATTTCTCCGCCAAATCGGTGCTGGATCTTAGAAAGAGCAGGAGTCCCCGGCGATACTGCCTCTCTCGATAAGTGATCGGTGTTAACGACGACGATGTTTTTTTCTAAGAAATAATTCGCTATTGTTGATTTCCCGCTTCCTATTCCGCCCGTTAGGCCGACGACAAACATGATATTACTACCCTCCTAAGAAGCCGAGAAAAAAATCATCGAGTTGCCCTCCCCAAAGAAGGCAAATAAATCCAGACCCTGCTAAAAAGGGACCGAAAGGAATGGAGGTAAATTTGTCTTTGTTTGAGAAAATGATCGCTGATACTCCATATATTGACCCAAGAGTTGAGGATAGAACAAGTAATGGTAGTAAACTTTGCGACCCTAACCAGGCTCCCAGAGCGCTAAAAAGTTTAAAGTCACCATGCCCCATCCCTTCTTTTTTTCTGACTAGCTTATACAAGAAGTTAAAAAGCCACAGAGAAGTATAACCTGCTATTGCCCCTGTGACCGATTCCAGCAGATTTACCTTTAAATTTAGGCCGAGCGAACTTATAAATATGCCTAGCCATAGCACTGAGAGTGTAATCTCATCAGGTAAAATTTGATGCTGAGAATCGATTAAGGCGAGCGTAAATACGGACCAGGTTAAAATCAAAAATGGTAACGTGGACCAGCTGATCCCAAAAGAATAGATAACCAATGCTGTCATTATAGCTGTAGTAACTTCTACGCAAGGATAACGCACGGGTATTGTACCCTTACAGCTCGAGCATTTTCCTTTGAGTAAGAAATAGCTTATCACTGGTATATTTTCCGAAGGCGTTATTCTGTGGTTACAACTGGGGCAGTGCGAAGAGGGGGTTTTCAAATTAAAAACCTGACCGGCTGGCCAAACATTTTCTTCAGTCGATTCGTCGTCTATATTTAAAAATTCGCGACACTGCTTGGTGTAATTACGTTCGTACATTATGGGTAGTCGATAAGTGACCACATTAAGGAAGCTTCCTATGCATAGTCCGACTATGAAAGAAATGGTAAGGAAAAAAAATGCGTTAGAGATGATGTGATGTGTGATTGGCATTTGATGCAAACCGATTAGTCGGACGAGACCATAAAGCTTTGGTTTATAATTCTTATAATAACAAAAATAAAAAAGTACTTTAACTGTTAATTATCCTTAAGACTTCTTATTTTTTTCATAAATTACTTACCGCGTAATATTTAGAATACTGATCTTTCAGCTATCCTCCAGACCTATGAACTAAAAGTGGCGCCTTAAAAACTAATGCACCATGTTGACTAAACTACTGAAAAATATGAAGAAAGAACAATAACCTTATTTGTTTTCGTCGTTCCCAGCTTGAAAAAACACTAAATGTACTTTAATATAATAAAGCTAACTTCTAGTTTCTTGGCAAATCGCTCTCTATATGTCTTGTTGAAAATTAGCTGGTGTAAGATAGAATTTTTTGCGTTTAAAAGGAGTTGAAAAGTGAGACGAAAAGCAAACTGCACAATTAATTTGTTGTTTGTGACAACTATTTTTTTTAGTTATTTAGCGTCCGGAGCAGAGAAAACCGTGAAGGATGGTGTGTTCACGGAAGCTCAGGTTTCCTCTGGACAAGTCGTCTACGACGCACAGTGTAAAACTTGCCACAATATGCGCTTTTATCGCGACACTTTGAGGTCGTGGAATAACCAGCCGCTTCTATATCTTTGGGAGTCCATAATGGGTACCATGCCTGCAGACAATCCTGGATCTCTCATGTTTGAGGAATATACGAACGTAATTGCTTATATTCTCTCTGAGAATGGGTTCCCAACTGGCGATATGAAATTGGATCCAGATAACGGTATGGGCGATATTGCGATCGTAGCCCCATAATGCTATCTCTGATAGGTGGTTATCTAATTTTCCTTTAGTGAGGCTTCTTCTGAGCAGGAGTCCAAAATCCGAGAGATAGTATTGCTGTCTCGGCTACTAAGTTGAAGATCATACTTCCCTGATAATTGATTCCAGATATTCGCGTACTCACATTGAAATTGTTCCCTAGGCAGGTAACGACTTGGTCCACGATTGCGTTTACGCCGCACTTCCCTTCTTTCGACTAGGATTAAATTGAGAGGGTCATTGGAAAATTGCAGTTTTTTTTCTGGCACCCAGCGGTCCCCTCCATGAGTATGGGCATACATGCGGGGTATCACATGATCTAACTCTAATTTGACGGCAATCTCAAACGTTTTGCCTGTATACTGATCTAACCAGTCACCTGTTCGAACAACGCAGTTTCGAGGGTTCGTGTACCGGACTTCATTCCGACTTGTAAGGATAAGCATTTCTTGTCGAGTGGATTGACAGTCTGAATCAAAATCTTGTTCAAAAGACCAATCATCTTCGTTAAAAAATTTTTCTCGTGCTCTATAGTCTGTCAAAAGACTGTCCCTCGATCGGCGCCCAAAATCAAATGTGTCGGGTATTTCACACGCAGTCATATGGCAATGGTAGGATTGTCCCCAGTAGTGCCCCCCATTTTGGTCCAAATTACCTGCGTGCCCCAATCCTAATTGAGGTTTGCAGAAAATTAGGATAACTATGAGTTTAAGGGCTATTTTTTTTGTTTCCATAATTTTTCTCCGATCGGCTTTTTCAAACATCGCTATCTGCAACTATAAGAGATAAATCTATCGCTCGACAATGCTTTGTAAGACTCCCAACAGAAATATAATTTATACCGGTCTTTGCAATACTTGATAGTGAATTCTGATTAATTCCGCCAGACGCTTCTAACTTTACTCGTCCCTTATTAATTTTCACAGCTTGTTCTATATCGGTTTTTGAAAAATTGTCTAACATTATAATGTCAGGCATAGCAGTCATCGCTTCGCTGAACTCTTCTAAATCCTTAACCTCTATTTCAAGTATTTTGTTGGGATTAAGTTTGCGCGCGGTTTCAATAGCAAGGGTAATGCCCCCACATGATTGGATATGATTTTCTTTTATTAGGTAAGCATCAAAAAGTCCTTGTCGGTGATTAGATCCTACTCCAATTTTGACGGCATATTTCTGCGCGGCTCTTAGGCCGGGAATTGTTTTTCGAGTATCTAGCAAGATAGCTTGCGTATCCTGTATTAAATCAACATTATCTCTAGTGCGTGTCGCTGTTCCTGACATCATTTGTAAAAAATTTAATGCAGTTCTTTCGCCTGTGAGTATCGCCCTTGTATTTCCAACAATCTTGACGATCTTAGTGTTATCTTTGACCCTGTCACCTTCCGCGCATAACCAATTCAGCTTTATTTTGGAGTCAAGTTGATGAAAGACTTCATTGACCCAAGGTATTCCGCAAATTATTGCTTCTTCACGGCATAGGACATGGGCGTTGCACATTTGCTGCTTTGGTATAAGGAATGCGGTTATATCGCCACTTCCAATATCTTCAGCAAGAGCTGTGCTTACATTTTCTGTTAAAGCTTTATGAGAAATATCTGTAGTCATTTAGTTTGTTAACTGACGGATTGTGAGCTGTGGTCCCGATTGAGAGAAATCGAAGTGTTTGAGTGCGCTCATGCCCAGAAGTATGGTGTCGTTAAACATCGTTGGGGTTATGCTTGCATCAATATCATGTAGTAATATATTTCCTAATACTAAGGAGTCAACTTTTGTTGAATACACCGTAACTAGACCGTTTGCGGTTGCGGCTTGCGTGGCTCGACCTCTTGATAAACCTGCTTGATTTGCGATATTTGAGGGTATTGCCACATCAGTTGCGCCCGTGTCTACTAGAAAGGTGACTGGTATATCATTTATTTTTCCTGCTGCAATATAATGACCCTGTCGATTTCTTTGCAAAACCACCTCCTGTCCTCCTGTAATTAAGTCTCTTGTATCAGGATTGCGGTTAGGGTTAAGTTGATCTTTAAGTAGGTCATCGAAAAATACAGTCAATGCTATCAGAGCTATAGTGAAGCTTAGAATTAGCATTCCCGTCCCAGTATTTCTTCCTGGGTTATCGTGTTGTGGTACAGACATCTCTTGAATTATGTATTAATAGGATGGGAATATAAAGTTATGAATTTAAAGATTGGGGGTCTTATGAAAAGTAGCATCCAAAACCATTTCCTTGAAGGTGCTCGCCAAGTTTTGTCGCCTAACTTTAGTGAGCGCAAAGACCCATCGGATATTAGTCTACTCGTTATACACAATATCAGCCTGCCCCCAGGTAAATTTGGCAATGGATTCATAGATCAGCTATTCCTGAACAAGCTGAATCCAGCCTCAGACCCTTATTTTGAAAGTATTGCATCGCTGAAGGTGTCCGCGCATATTCTGATCACTAGAGATGGACAAGTCACCCAGTACGTGCCCTTTAATCTAAAGGCCTGGCATGCAGGAGAATCATTGTTTGAAGGTCGGGGAAACTGTAACGAATTTTCAATCGGCATAGAATTAGAGGGCACTGATGATACAGAGTTCACTGAGGACCAATATCTGCGGCTAATACAGTTAACGCATGCTCTCCTTCTTGAATACCCTAAGATCAATAAAGACAGAATTATGGGTCACAGCTCGCTCGCGCCAAATAGAAAAACCGATCCAGGTCCTTTTTTTGATTGGGAAACATATTTGCATGCACTAAAAGACTTGTAGTTTCTGGTCAAAAATTAACCATTTCTCAGGTCCAAATCGAAAAGAATAAACTTAATTGTTCATAAATTATTGTATTTAATGGATTTAAAAAATTTTCTATACGTTGTGTATATGATCAAAAATGTAGTAATACTACAAAAATGGTCAAATATTATTGGGAATAACTGACTATATGCAGTAAAATCTTCATATAACTGTAATTATATTACATAATCATTCGTTTTAATTTATTTCGCCACCATATTGAGCTTGGTGGCGCTCAGGGCTCAGGTATGACGCATCAAAAGGACGAGAATCCAGAAGAAACAAAAGAATGGCTGGAGGCTTTAAATTCAGTTATCCAAGAGGAAGGGGTTGAGCGCGCGCACTATTTAATCGATCGGTTGGCGAAAGGCGCGTTTAGAGCCAATCCAAGAGCTGCAACGTCCTCCCTAAATACTCCGTATAGCAACACGATCACTCCGCTTAATGAAGAGCGTATGCCCGGTGATATGTTTATGGAGCGACAAATTAGAGGCATCGTGCGCTGGAATGCCATGGCTATGGTCATGCGAGCTAATCAGCGGAACTCGAGCATAGGAGGCCATATATCAACCTTTGCGTCATCGGCTACTCTTTATGATATTGGTTTTAATTATTTTTTTCGCGGGCCTAGTGATCATAACGAAGGGGACCTCATTTATTACCAGGGACACTCCTCACCAGGAATTTATGCACGATCTTATTTAGAAGGCAGGATTGACGAAGAGAAGCTCGATAACTTTCGACAAGAAGTAAATGGTAATGGCTTATCCTCATACCCTCATCCGTGGCTCATGCCGAATTACTGGCAGTTCCCGACCGTTTCGATGGGTCTGGGTCCCATCCAGGCTATTTATCAAGCTCATGTGATGAAATATTTAAGCAGCCGAACTCTTGTAGAAGAATCGGACCGAAAGGTTTGGGCATTTTTAGGTGACGGCGAAATGGACGAGCCAGAGTCGCTTGGTGCGATCGGTAAAGCTGCGCGCGAAAAATTGGATAATCTCATTTTTGTAGTCAACTGTAACCTGCAGAGACTTGATGGGCCGGTGAGAGGAAACGGGAAAGTAATCCAAGAACTTGAGGCGGTTTTTCGAGGTGCGGGATGGAACGTTATTAAAGTTATCTGGGGTCGGTTATGGGATCCTCTTCTCCAAGCAGATAAGGATGGAATTTTGCAAGCTCGCATGGATGAGGTGGTTGACGGTGAATATCAGAATTATGCAAGCAGAGGTGGTGAATATACGCGCGAACACTTTTTTGGCCAGAGCCCTGAATTGTTAAAAATGGTATCTCATCTCTCCGATAACGACATAATGGCCCTTAATAGAGGTGGGCATGACCCTTTCAAAGTCTATGCCGCTTATGCGGAAGCGATTAAGGCAAATGGTAAGCCTACTGTAATATTGGCAAAGACAATCAAAGGCTATGCGTTTGGGGCTTCAGCGGAGGCGCAAAATGCTACACATTCAGTTAAGAAGCTGGATATAGAGTCACTTAAAAAGTTTCGTGATCGTTTTGGAATTCCGATCGAGAACAATGATCTTGGTGAGGTGCCCTACTATCGCCCTCATGCCGAGAGTTTGGAAATTAAGTATATGACAAAGGCACGTGAGTCTCTCGGTGGGCCAGTTCCTCAAAGACGATCCCAATCCTACCCTTTGGATGTCCCTGAGCTAGCGGCCTTTGATAATCAAATCAAGAGCAGTGGGAATCGCGAAATTTCTACGACAATGGCGTTTGTGCGTTTGCTGACATCACTTTGCAAAGACAAAAATATAGGCGAGCGCGTTGTGCCCATTGTTCCTGATGAGGCTCGAACATTTGGAATGGAGGGAATGTTTCGACAGCTGGGGATCTATTCCTCGGCGGGGCAACTCTATGACCCTGCGGACTCTAATCAGGTCATGTTCTATAAAGAGGATAAGAAAGGCCAAATGCTGGAAGAGGGAATTACTGAGTCTGGTGCATTTTCAGCTTGGCTTGCTGCGGCTACTTCCTATAGCGTGAATAATTATCCCCTTATCCCGTTCTACATTTACTATTCTATGTTTGGGTTTCAACGCGTGGGTGATCTGTGCTGGGCCGCAGGAGATTCTCAAGCACGAGGTTTTTTGATCGGTGCGACCGCTGGAAGGACCACATTAAATGGCGAGGGGCTGCAACATCAGGACGGTCATAGTCATATCTTGTCCTCCACAATCCCAAATTGCGTAAGTTATGATCCCGCATATTCCTACGAATTGGCAGTAATAGTTCAAGACGGCATGCGTCGAATGCATAAAGAAATGGAGTCTGTTTTTTACTACATTACTACGATGAATGAGAATTATCAGCAACCTGAAATGCCAAAAGGTGTCGAGCAAGACATCATTTCTGGTATGTACTTGCTGGAAGATGGCAATTTAAAAGGGTTTAAAGTTGCCAAACCAATCAATAAAGATGCACGGTTGAGACTTTTGGGGAGTGGTACTATTTTGCGAGAGGTTCTTAAAGCCGCGACCATTTTACGAGCAGAATATTCTGTGGCAGTCGATGTTTGGAGTGTGACTAGCTTCAATGAATTGCGTAAAGAAGCCCTGGCAATTTCAAGGGAGAACATGTTTAACCCAAGCAAAAAGCCAAAAATCCCATTTATCACTGAAAAGCTATCTGCGCGAAGGGGGCCGGTTGTCGCTGCCACCGATTATATGAAAACCTATTCTGATCAGGTTCGTGAGTTTGTTCCAGACACTTATAAAGTTCTTGGAACGGATGGTTTTGGTCGGAGTGATACCAGGGAGCAGCTTAGACACTTCTTTGAAGTAGACAGTAAATTCATTGTTCTGGCTGCGCTCAGTGAATTGAATGCTTCGGGAATAATTGATGATAATACGTTAACCAAGTATTTGAAGAAGGTAGGGATAGATAAAGATAAAATCAATCCTTTGCATCATTAACCTATAAAGTTTTTCAAAATAAAAGGAATGCCAGCTTGGCAATAAAAAAGATAACAGTACCTGACCTTGGCGATGCTGCGGAAGTAGAAGTTATTGAGCTATTGGTTAGTGTTGGCCAAAGTGTAAACGCGGATGATTCCTTGTTGGTGTTAGAAAGTGACAAGGCCGCAATGGAAATACCTGCGCCTATGTCCGGTTTAGTTACGAGTATTGCAGTGAATCTTGGGGATCAAGTCACAACAGGTGCCGAGATGCTTTCACTAGACGTTGAGTCCCTTGAGGGAGCTGACAAACCCGAGTCGATTGATAATGCAGAAGATGAGCGGGAGCCAGAGTCGATTGCTAATTCAGAAGACGAACCAAAGTCAGAGTCGATCGCTAATTCAAGCGAAGGCTCCAGTGCTGCAGTTGATGCGAACGAAATAGAATCAGTCACCGTTCAGGTGCCAGACCTAGGCACTGAAGATGAAGTCGATGTTATCGAAATTCATGCAAAAGAGGGTGATTCTGTTTGTCTAGATGACTCTTTAGTAACTTTAGAATCTGATAAAGCAGCAATGGAGGTTCCTGCGCCCCAAGACGGAAAGATCGAAAAGCTCTTGCTAAAGATTGGAGATAAGGTAGCAACTGGGGCAGCAATCCTGGTCTTAAAGCCTGTTGATATCCCTAAGTCTGAGGTGCAATCCAACGAACCCAAAGAAGAAATTGATTTAAATCCGGCAGAGACTAAGTCTAGTGTGGCAACAGAATCGGTCCCTCCTCGAGCTGAGGATAGCGTCAAGTCTTTATCTTTTTTGTCTAACGTTTATGCTGGTCCTGCAGTTAGGAAGCTTGCCCGAGAGCTGGGTATTGACTTGGCTATCGTCAAAGGAAGCGGTCAAAAGGATAGGATAGTTAAAGAAGACATCCACGCATTTGTGAGAAATAAAATGCTCCAATCAGGGGCAGTGAACACAACTACGATTTTAGTGCCTGACGTAGATTTCAGTAAATTTGGTCCAATTGAAAAAGTTGAGAGATCGAAGTTGGCAAAAATTACTGCTGTGAATATGCACAGAAATTGGTCGGTCGTACCGCATGTTGCTCAATTTAATGAGGCAGATGTAACCGATCTTGAGGACTTTATGAATGATCTCAAGGCCGAATCAAAAAAGAAAGGCATCAAACTGACCTTTCTTCCTTTTTTGCTTAAAGCCTGTGAAAAGGCATTAAAAGAGTATCCGCAATTTAACGTATCGCTGCATTCTTCTGGAGAATATTTAATTCAAAAGAATTACTTTCATATTGGGGTTGCCATGGCGACAAAAGCTGGGCTGGTTGTTCCCGTAATTAAGAATGTCGATCAAAAATCGATTTGGGATTTGGCGAAAGAAGTAAGTGAGCTGAACGGAAAAGCAAAAGAAAGGAAGTTGAGCATTGAAGACATGCAGGGATCATGTTTTTCAATATCAAGCCTAGGCGCTATGGGTGGCACTGGTTTTATTCCCATAGTTAATGCTCCGGAAGTAGCGATTCTCGGGGTGGCTAAGACAGAGATAAAGCCGGTGTACATTGAAGATGAATTTAAACCGCGAAAAATGCTACCGCTCACCTTGTCTTACGATCACAAGGTTTTAAATGGCTTAGATGGAGGTTTGTTCTCTACGTATCTGGCTCGAATACTTGCAGATGTCCGACATTTAACTCTGTAGATTTTCTCATTATTCCTATGCCTTGCCTCGCAGGCAGATTATGTCGGATAGAAAAAGGTTTTTCCCTCCGCTGAGATTGAACTTATTTGGCAATCATAGGCTTTAGAGAGATTTTGTGGTGATAAAATTTCCTGCTTATTACCTATCAGAATTTCATCCTTGTTTAATAACAAGATAAAATGCTCGCAGAACCTAGCAGCAAAATTGATATCATGCGTTGCCATCAGTATGCTTCCCTTTTTTTTGTTAATCTTGTGTTTAAGGGCTTCCAATAGGTTGATTTGATAACCGACGTCTAGATTGTTGTTTGGTTCGTCTAACAAAAATATATTAGGCTCTTGAGCTAGCAGCATTGCGATTGCCACTCTTTGCACCTCCCCTCCAGAAAGACTTCCAATTTTGCGATTCTTTATCGTCTCTAAGGAAAGCTCTCTGAGGAGGTCTTCGACACTTCTTAAATCTTCTGGACAATCTCGAAAAAACGGCTTGGGATAAGGGTGCCTGCCCAATAAAACTGATTCTAAAACCGTAGCGGGAAGGCTGTTTGTTTCGTCTTGAAATAAAATGCCCACACGTTTCGCAAGTTCACGGCGAGTATAGTTTTGAAGGGGTACCGAGTCGATCGCAATTGAACCTTCGGTTGGTTTAATTATACCAAGAATGCAATGTAGGAGCGTCGTTTTTCCAGCTCCATTCCTGCCTAATAACGCCCAGCTTTCTTGGTTGCGAATGGTAAAGTTTAGATTGCGGCACAGCATTTTATCGCCAATGCAAAGTTTGAGTGAGTCTATGGTTAATGAAGTCAAAGCTATCTCTTTATGTTTGTCCGAAGAATAATTAAAAAGGCTGGAACTCCAATAACCGCCGTTAAGGCGCCTACGGGCAGTTGTTGAGGTGCAATTACTGTTCTCGCAAGGCTGTCTGCGATCGTTACGAAGCTTCCACCAAGAATCATTGAGCTTGGAATTAATATGCGATGATCCCGGGCGCCTAACAATCGCAATATATGCGGAGTTACTAAGCCAACAAAACCGACGGATCCAGCAACGGTGACTGCCATTGCCGTAAAAATAGATGCAGCAAAATAAAGTAGTATTTTAAAAAAGCCTAAGTTCAGTCCTAGGCTAAGTGCTACTGTATCACCCCTACTCAAAACGTTGAGGGATCTGCCGATCGCAATACCGCCGATTAGGCCGATAATGAGAAGCAGATAGTGATTAAATCCTACCTCGCTCTGACTCAGATCTCCGATGAGCCAAAAAAGTATCGACTGAACATTATTTGATGCTGTTGTTGCCAATATAATATTGATAATTGCTCCCCACCCAGCGGATACCACAATGCCGGTAAGAAGAAGGCGAGTTGAAGACCAGTTCCGAAATGCACTAGAAAGTCCGAAAACAAGAAAGATTGAAAATAAAGCGCCCACAAGTGCAAGGTTTGTAATTAGGAGCCCGCTGAGCCCAAGAAGAACTGCGCACAGAGCGCCAACTGCAGCGCCGCCAGACACCCCAAGTATGTACGGATCCGCAAGGGGGTTTCTAAGTAACACTTGCATAATTACTCCAGAAAATGCCAGCAGGCCGCCTATGGTGAATCCGGCTAAGGTTCTTGGAATGCGAATTTCAATTAGAACTTGGCTTAATAATTCATCCGTGGGGTTTGATAGTTGGTTAATGACTTGCGTAAGACTTAAATCGATGCTTCCACTTAGTAAAGAGAATAGTAATGCGAAGATGGCTAAGCCAAGTAAGAAAAGTAAGAGTAGGTAATGTTTAAAATTTATCAAATGGGTGAACTTTTCCTAAAATAAATTTATTGACGCTTAATTTTCAACTTTTAAAACTTGGTGAGGAAGGATTCGTTATCGCTTTCTTATTCCTCGAATAGCGAGCCTATAATAGGCCTTATAGGCTTTCATGTCATGTCAGCAGGTATATCACAGCTCTAATTTTTACAATATAGCTTACCGCATATTCCGGTATTTTGATTGATCACTTAGGCCAGGGTTCCAGAATGTGGTGCAGGTCGATATGAGGGTTATTTGAATCTCCCCCGCAAGTCTTTTGCTGGCCAATAATATAAGCTTCTTGAGATCCCAGTGTGCTGTTAATGTTATGATATTACCATCAGCAAAAATATTTTTTCATTATGCACGCTCAGGGGAAAATTAAATGCCGTCGTTCGACATAGTTTCCGAAGTAGATATGCACGAACTGAACAATTCTATTGATCAGGCAAATAGAGAGGTAGGGATCCGGTTTGACTTTAAGGGTGTGGATGCCAAATTTGAATTAACGGAACAAGAAGCCATAACAGTATCGGCAGAGGCCGATTTTCAAGTACGACAAATGTTAGACATTCTCAGAAGTAAATTAACAAAGCGAGGAGTCGATACGAAATCGCTGGTTGAGGAAGAGATTCAAATTGTTGGCCAAAAGGCCATCATGAATGTGAAGGCTCAGCAAGGAATTAATTCTGATCTAGCACGAAAAATAGTTAAGATGATCAAAGAGACTAAGAAAAAAATTCAAACTGCAATTCAGGGTGAAAAATTACGAGTGTCTGGGAAAAAGAGAGACGACCTGCAAAGTATCATTGACTTGGTGAAAAGCTCTAAGCTGGATATTCCTCTGCAATTTGTAAATTTCCGTGACTAGGTTTGATTAGTTATCGGTGATAAATTAGACGGTGAATTTCGAGACGAGAGAACCCTTTTAAGCAGACAATGGCTTATGAATCTACCCAAGAATAAACAGGAAAAAGTCTGGTTAATCGAAAAAAGTAAAGCGCTTCGTCCCTATCTTGAGAGAGGACCAGTGTCGGCCTTTTTTTTAGGCATATCTTCAGGATTTCCATTTGCTTTGGTTGGAGCAACCTTAACTACTCGCTTAGCGCAAGATGGAATATCAAAAGGAGCGATAACTGCATTTGCATTAACCTTCTTGGCCTATAACTTTAAGTTTTTATGGGCGCCGTTTGTTGACAGTGTAAAGCTGCCTTTTATAAGTCGTTATGGACAAAGGCGCTCTTGGTTATGGGTTGTGAGTTTCCTTTTAGTATTGGCAATTATCTTTCTCGGCTCTGCCGACCCAAGCCGAACTATTTCGAGAGTAGTCGTTGCTGCCATCACTGTTGGTATTTTGGGTGCGACTCTGGATATCATAATTGATGCTTACCGAATTGAGCTTTTAGAACCACATCAATTGGGAATTGGGTCTGGTATGTCCCAGTATGGTTGGCGCATAGGGGCCGCTTCAACTGGAGCGCTAGCCCTAATAGTTGCTGGGAAGTATGGTTGGTTTATTGCTTATTTTTCTAGTGCCTTTTTTGTGTTGCCCGCAATACTTGTCGGATTCATATCGGGTGAGCCGAAACGCCCAAACGAGTCGATTAGAGCGAAAAGTCCATTTACGGCTCTGTTTGAGTATTTTCACCCCCTTGTTGAATTTATTACTCGAAAAGGTGCCTGGTTAGTTTTGTTGTTTGTGCTTATCCATAAAATTGGTGACACTTTGGCTAATCTTACCTTGCGTATTCTATTTAATGATTTAGGTTTTACTAATGAAGAAATTGCGCTGTTCGACGTCGGGTTTGGTTTTTTTGCTTTTTTGATTGGCATTTTTATCGGAGGTATTCTCTATACCCGCATGGGGCTGAAGGATTCTGTTCTAATAAGTCTGGTTCTTATGGCAGTTTCTAATTTTAGTTTCTCTGTATTAGCTGTAGTTGGACCGTTTAATTGGGTAATGGCGGCTGCAGTGTGCTTTGAAAACCTAGCCAGTGGTATTGGTGGTGTAACCGTTGTCGCATACTTGTCCGCCTTGTGTCATCTGAGATTTACGGCAACTCAATATGCATTGCTTTCAGCCCTCGCTAGTATTGCAGGTAGGTTCCTCTCAGGAACTACTTCCGGTGGTCTGATTGAAAGCATGGGTTATTTTAATTTCTATCTGCTGACCACAGTTTTGGCATTACCTGGGGTTTTCTTGTTTTGGTATATGATACGAAGTGGGTTGGCAGATTTTAGTATCCGTGATCAATTCAACAAATAAAACATCTGATTGTGGTATGGCATTGGTCAGGATTCTTCAAGAGACTGCTTCCATTCGTATTGCTTCATTGAAAATTTACCTTTTAAAAAGGGGATTCCTTCCTTTTCCAGCAATGATTTTTGTCTGATGTACTTCTTTGTACCCTGTTCAAAAGAAATTGCTCCTTTCGCGCTAACTACTCTGTGCCATGGTAATTTTGTCTGCACGGGGAGGCATTTGAGTGTGTAACCAACATACCGAGCATATCCAGGCAATCCCGCTAGCTTTGCAACGAGACCATATGAAGCGACGTTGCCTTTTGGGATTTTATGAATAACTTGCCAAATTTTTTCTTTGTGTGACATTTTCTCCATGTTTGGTTGATCGTTTATTTTATATATCATGTTAAAGTTGCCTGTGTTGTTTTGACAGGATGAAGACATGCGTAGTGTTTTGCTTTTTTTTATATTTGTGCCTTTTGCTGAAATGTTACTTTTGTTCGAGGTGGCGGGCAAGGTGGGTGGTTTGTCAACGCTGATGCTGGTGGTTCTTACAGCTGTAATTGGGGTACAAATTTTAAAGCAACAAGGGATTTCGACTTTGCTGAGGGCAAATCAGCGTCTGCGATCGGGCGAATTGCCGGCCGGAGAGATCGTCGAAGGTATGCTTCTAGCTGGAGCTGGAGCGATGCTCCTAACTCCAGGGTTTTTAACGGATAGCATCGGTTTCGCTTTACTGCTTGGGCCTCTGCGGCAGAGAATCGCCGCAAAGGTTATCCATAGTGGCGCAATTAAGGCTTTTGGTAGGGATAAACCGACAGGGTTTAGTTACTGGTCTCGCCCTTCAAACACCGATAAGCCCGGTTTTGACAATATCTATGAGGGAGAATACGTGAAAGAAGACTTAGACACTCTGAGCCAAGACACAGATTCTTCTAAAAGCCCAAAAATTAAATCTAATAAAAACAATAAGATATAAATATTAATTAAACATGTTATAAAAAAAACGTATTGTGAATGGGATAAGCCATTGAAATTTTTTGGAATATCCCCATTAAAAAGACAACAAGTTAGTGGCTGCGGTAGAGTAAAAGCGAGCTGTAGCTTAATTTAGTGATGGGGATGTTCAGGTCAGTCACCGGACTTGCTTGAACGCTTTAATTTGAGTTCTGTTATCAAATTATTTGATTTAGGAGACGTAAGAATGAATATCCGGCCTTTGCAAGATCGTGTCGTAGTGCGGCGCATGGAAGAAGAAACAACAAGTTCAGGAGGAATTGTATTACCAGGCTCGGCCACAGAGAAGCCAGCGCAGGGCGAAGTGCTCGCTGTTGGTCCAGGAAAGCGGTTGGAGAGTGGAGACTGTCAGCCCGTCGACGTCAAGGTCGGCGATACTGTTGTTTTTGGAAAATATTCTAGTAACACCGTAAACATTGGTGAGGAAGAATTATTGATTTTAAATGAAAGTGAAATTTTTGGTGTTATCGAGTCGTAGCGCGCACGCGTTATCGTTAACTAACCCCAATTATTATTTAGACAAGATAGGACATTAAAAAATGGCTAAAGAAGTGAAATTCGGCGATTCCGCCCGGCAAAAACTGCTCACAGGTGTAAATACCCTTGCTGATGCAGTAAAGGTAACGCTTGGCCCTAAGGGGCGAAATGTGGTGCTAGATAAATCATTTGGTGCACCGACGGTGACCAAAGACGGTGTTTCTGTAGCGAAAGAGATTGAGTTAGAAGATAAGTTCGAAAATATGGGTGCGCAGATGGTTAAAGAAGTTGCATCTCAGACTTCCGACGTCGCTGGAGATGGAACCACGACTGCGACCGTTCTCGCGCAATCAATTTTGAATGAAGGACTTAAATCAGTCGCTGCTGGTATGAACCCCATGGATCTTAAGCGCGGGGTCGATAAAGCTGTGACTGCGTTGGTTGGAGAAGTGAGTGCGCTTTCATCACCGTGTGAAGATTCGAAAGCAATTGCCCAAGTTGGCACCATCTCTGCGAATTCAGACGAGGCGGTAGGTGAGATCATCGCTGAGGCTATGGAGAAGGTTGGTAAAGAGGGAGTGATCACGGTTGAAGACGGATCTGGCCTTGAAAACGAGCTTGATGTTGTTGAGGGTATGCAATTCGATAGAGGCTATTTGTCTGCATATTTTATCAATAACCAAGACAGTATGAGTGCTGATTTGGAAAACCCTTTTATTCTTCTCTTTGACAAGAAGATCTCGAATATCCGAGACCTATTACCTCTGCTTGAAGCGGTAGCAAAAGCTGGTCGCCCTCTACTCGTTATAGCGGAAGACGTTGAAGGAGAAGCTTTAGCGACTCTGGTGGTCAATAACATGCGTGGAATTGTGAAAGTTGCAGCGGTCAAGGCTCCTGGCTTTGGCGACCGTCGTAAGGCTATGCTTGAGGATATCGGTATTCTTACTGGTGGAACTGTAATCTCAGAAGAGGTTGGATTGAGCTTAGAAGGGACTTCAGTAGAAGATCTTGGGTCCGCTAAACGGGTTCAGATCAGTAAAGAGAACACTACTATTATTGATGGGGCCGGTGAAGTTAAGAACATTGAGGGACGAGTAGGTCAAATCCGTGCTCAGATAGAAGAGACTTCTTCGGATTATGACAGAGAGAAACTGCAAGAGCGGGTGGCAAAGCTTGCTGGAGGAGTTGCTGTCATTAAGGTTGGAGCTGGCACTGAGATTGAGATGAAAGAGAAGAAAGCTCGCGTAGAGGATGCATTGCATTCCACTAGAGCAGCGGTCGAAGAAGGTGTGGTACCTGGCGGTGGTGTTGCTTTGGTTCGAGCATTGCAAAAAGTTGAAGGATTGTCTGGTGACAATGAAGATCAGGATGTTGGCATTGCTCTTTTGTTGAAGGCAGTTAGCACGCCTTTGCGACAAATCGTTGCTAACGCTGGCGAAGAATCCTCGGTTGTTTTGGATAAAATTAAGCAAGGCGAGGGAAACTTTGGCTTTAATGCTGCTTCAGGTGAGTATGGAGATATGATAGACATGGGCATACTCGATCCAGCGAAGGTGACAAGGACCGCTCTTCAGGCAGCGGGATCCATTGCTGGTCTGATGATCACGACTGAGGCAATGGTGTCAGAGGTCCCAGAGGAGCAAGGTGCGGCTGCGCCGGCGATGCCTGATATGGGTGGCATGGGCGGTATGGGTGGCATGATGTAAGGAGTTTGTTATTGCATCGAAGTAAGATGTTTTAATGCTGCGGTGTATAAATAAAAAACGCGATCTAACAAATGCTAGATCGCGTTTTTTTTGTTTGTGATTTTTAAAATAGCTCTATAATTGCCAATAGACCGATCATCAGGCCAACGCCACAATGGATTACTCCTTTGACGCTGGTCATCGGCCCCGTCTTTCCTTTTATTGCGTTGATTTCAAGCGCGACGACAATAATCAACGTGAGTATGATTGCTACCAGGCTTGCACTATCTTCGGATGACATAGGGACCCTGCCGATCCCATTCAGGTGTCCAGAAGCACCCATGAAGAAAAGCATTGGTAAAGAGAAAAGTGTATTAGTTCGTGACGCAAGACCAGCTTTACCTAACGCTCCCGCTGCGTCCGGAATCGCCTCACCGCCATCTAATACTTGGTCATTGGACGCGATTACGATTTTCTGATTTGGCCATATAATGAGCCAAACATTTAAAAACATAAGTGTGCCGAGGACCATGCCAAGAGTTATATAGTAGTTGATAGCGCCGCCTAAATAAGCAGCTAAGATGACCCCGGACAGAAACGTAAAAAGTGCTCCATATCGAAACCACCAAAGTGCTCGTGGCACCAGTTTAGCGATTGCTGATGCCTTGGCTTCAGCGGTTGTTTCTTTGAAAAATTCCGTTTGCACAAAATTAAAATAATATAATAGACCTATCCATGCGACACCCGCGAACATGTGGATCCATCTAAAAACATAGCTAGTTAAGTCGTTAAATTCCATCGTTTTAGTCCCAATTTTGATCAATTTATATATACACTAGTAGTTATCGACCTAAAAAGGATGAAGTTGAAATGAACTTGGCTTGCGGCCAATAACGTAGCCTTTTTCAAAGGGTATGGCGCGGCAAGTCGTTTTTTAGGATAATAAGCACCATGACTGAGGATAAAGATCTAAACGACATTCCGCCAATGATTCCGGAAAAGGATGACTTAGCGTCCCACTTAACGAATAAAAAGGCTCAAAATCAGGAGATTGTTCGTCCTAACTATTACACTGAAAAAGTGAAGGTTAGCTCCTGGGCAGTGCGGGTTATGCTCAGTCTACTTACATTGACTGTTGCCGGTGGTGTTTATGCTGCATATTATTTCTATGGTAATTATCAAACTGATTTGAGGCAGGCTGGCCTGCGAATAAGTGACCTTGAGATGGCACTAGCGTTGGCTGGGGAGTCGGCCGAAGAATCAGATAATAACTTGATGGAAGATATTAACCGAACAATTGAGCAATATGACCTGCTCTGGGCGAATTGGCGGGCTAACAACAAACAGTTTGACGATATTCAGGGCGAAATTTCTCGACTAAAAATGGCAAATGAAGGGCAAGATGAGGCAGCCGCAACTATTAGCCAAGCCATGGCTACTGTTAATGACTCGATCATCTCTAGTGACATTCAAGTCAACCGTTTAAAAGAGAATTACGGTCAACTAACGGAATCGGTTAACGATTTAGATAATAGCTTGAACGAGCTTAGTACGATGCGAGGCGATCTTGAATCTATTCGTCAGGCTCTTAATAGCGGAGACAGCACCGTATTAGGGTTAGCCGGCCGCGTGGAATATATCGAGCAATCTTTGGAGTCTGTGAATGCTCATAGACTCCAGATTAATGAGAGCCTTTTTAGATTGCAGGAAAATATTGAGTCGCTTCAGAGACCTGCGACTAATGGGCTTTAGGCTCCCGTAAATCGAGGAGACCGCTTTTCTATGAAAGCAGTAACACCCTCCTTAAAGTCCTGACGAGCAGCACAGTCAGAGAAATATTCGGCTTCCGCTTGCAGCTGGGCTTCGAACTCGCTTTCTAGCGATCGATAGAATAGCGCTTTAGTATTTCCGTACACATGGGTTGGCCCATTTGCCAGCCTTGTGGCCAATGTGTTCGTTTCATCCTCCAGAGAGTCTGCCGGAACAACAAAATTGATCATTCCTATATCTTTGGCAGTTTGTGCGTCGAAGCGGTCACCAAGCAGTGCAATTTCCATCGCTTTCTTTATTCCTACTGCCCTAGGTAAGTGAAAAGAAGATGAACCGTCCGGGCTTGTACCGATTTTACAGTATGCAAGGGTAAAAAAAGCATCATCTGACGCGATAACTAAATCACACGCTAGGGCGATCGATACGCCGGCGCCGGCCGCGGCCCCGCGACAGCTAGCGATAATAGGTTTTGGCATGCGTCGCATAGCGAACATAATGGGGTGCAGGTCATGGATGCGGAGGATAAATTCTTTCTTTATTTCATTAGGGGATTTCTTGATGGATTCGCCCATTCCTTTAACGTCGCCACCTGCCATAAAATGTTCACCAGCGCCTTTAAGGACAACACAGCGAACGCTCTCATCTATCTCTACCTCATGCAGTGCTTCGCTAAGTTGTTTACGCATTTCCATGCTCAAAGCATTTCTTGCTTCTGGACGGTTCATCGTCAGTGTTGCAATACCATCTTTGTTGGTGACTTCTAAATCAGACATTTCTGCTCCTAAGGCAAAAGAAACTTAATTTGAGCACTTATTATAGCTGGGAAATGAGTGAATCTCACATTTAGGTAATGTTTTGGTAAATAACAGTGTTTATGTATAATACGGCGCCCTGGGCTGACTTTCAGTCGTAAAAGGATCGTTGCGGACGTGGCGGAATTGGTAGACGCGCTAGATTTAGGTTCTAGTATCGAAAGGTGTGAGAGTTCAAGTCTCTCCGTCCGCACCACTCATTATATGAGCGCTAAAACTTGAATTTCACATCGTTTGCTCGCTGAGCGCTAACTGCGCTATTCTGATTTTATGAAAGAAATCTTTAAAAAGGCGAATAAAGCGCTCAACAAAGTTAAATCTGGGCAAACTTCTATCTCAAGAAGTAGTGATGTCCAGAATTTCTTATCCCAAGTAGCTACCACGCCCAGCCGGGCGGGTGATGCGCATATGATTTTTGCACTCGACGCTACCGCGAGTCGCGAGGAGACTTGGGGTCTTGCACGACAACTTCAAACGGAGATGTTCCTTAGCACCCGCTCGTTGGGGGGGTTGAATTTACAACTCTGTTATTTTCGAGGCTTCGCAGATTTCTTCTCCAGTCGGTGGGAGAGCAGCGCTGATGAGATAGTGCGAGTCATGGCGGGAATGAGCTGCGAAGCGGGCGCAACTCAGATTGAAAGAGTGCTCGCTCACGCAATAAATGAAAGTCAGGTTCGCTCGGTTAAATGTGTGGTTTATATCGGTGATGCAATGGAAGAGAACATTGATGTTCTTGCAAATCTCTCTGGGAAATTGGGATTGTTAAATATACCTCTTTTTATGTTTCAGGAACGAGATGAGCCGGGAACAAGAAAGGCCTTCATGGAGTGCGCTCGTCTATCGGGCGGCGCCTATTCACAATTTGATCAAGCAAGTATTACTCACTTAAAAGAGTTACTTAAGGCTGTTGCAGTTTACGCAGCGGGAGGTTATCGAGCGCTCAAAAATTTTAGTAAGGGTTCGACAAAAGAAGTTAAACTAATCGAACAACAACTAAAATCTTGAGCAATTAGAATGCTTTTTCGACTTATCGCGCTTCTTACGTTACCCATCCTCGCTTACTTCCTGGTTAAAACTCTACAAGATCGATTCAATTTTTCACCTCGTCAATCAAGAGTCTTGTTTTTGATCGTTGCATTCCTGTTGGTGATAGGAGTGTTAGTTTTGCTTGGAAGATTGCCAATTGGAGCTATTTTTGCACCGTTAGGTGCAGCAGTCGCTTTTGTTCTGCGCTTCCTTCCGACAATCCTTAGGATTCTTCCGATGTGGCAGTTGTTTAAAGGGAGTTCAGCTTCAGCAAAGCCAAGATTGGATGGGCAAACCTCAACTATTCGCACTGAGTATTTCCTTATGGAGCTGAATCATGACAGTGGTAATATGGATGGCTCAGTGTTACTCGGCAGCTTTTCCCAGCGGCGACTTTCAGAACTTGCCTTAGAAGAGCTTTTAGAGCTTTTCAATGAGTGTCAGAATGAGCCAGACTCTGCTCAGGTGCTTGCGGCCTATATGGATAGAAATTTTCCGGACTGGCGGGTTATGTCTGAAAGGGGTGCCTACGAAAGCTCGGAATCAGACGCTCAGATTGATCATAGGCTTGCGCTTGAGATACTAGGTCTTAATGATCCGATTTCTCATGAGGATGTTGTTAAAGCCCATAGACAGCTGATGCAAAAATTGCATCCAGATAGAGGGGGGTCAGATTACCTAGCAAAGAAAATCAATTTAGCAAAAGACTTTCTGGTAGGCGAATTTGATTGATCTAACTCGCTTATTGCCCCAGAAAAGCATTCTTGTCGGTGGTAGAATACCTAATTCGTGATTTTAGCGATGAAAGAGAATCGACCTATGACCCTGATCCGAAACGAAGATTTGATCCAAAGCGTCGCAGATGCACTCCAGTATATTTCTTACTACCATCCCATTGACTTTGTTCGAGCAGTGCATCAAGCCTATGAGAATGAGGAGTCGTCTGCCGCAAAGGATGCTATGGCTCAGATTCTCATTAATTCTCGTATGTGCGCTGAAGGCAAACGGCCTATTTGTCAGGATACAGGAATAGTAACAGTTTTCCTCAAGGTCGGTATGGATATCCAGTGGGAAGGGGGCCTGTCGGTTAGTGAGATGATTAACGAAGGAGTCAGGAGAGCCTATCAATTAGCAGATAATGTCCTTAGAGCATCGATACTCTCGGATCCGGCAGGTGCTAGAAAAAATACGAAAGACAATACTCCAGCGGTAATTCATATGGAATTAGTTCCTGGTAACACAATAGATGTGAAACTAGCAGCAAAAGGGGGTGGATCAGAAAATAAGGCTAAGATGGTGATGCTTAATCCAAGTGATAGCATTGTTGATTGGGTTGAAGAAACGGTGCCGAAAATGGGTGCTGGGTGGTGTCCGCCGGGAATTTTAGGAATTGGCGTTGGCGGTACTGCAGAAAAGGCAGCTGTGCTAGCAAAAGAATCACTAATGTTGCCGATTGATATCCATGAAGTCAGAAAGCGAGGCCCTAGGAACCGGATTGAAGAGCTTCGTATAGAGATAATGGATCGTGTAAACAGTTTGGGTATTGGAGCTCAGGGTCTGGGAGGCTTAACCACCGTACTGGACGTCAAGGTTGCT
The DNA here is from genome assembly GCA_029245905.1 of Gammaproteobacteria bacterium. Taxonomy (GTDB): domain Bacteria; phylum Pseudomonadota; class Gammaproteobacteria; order Pseudomonadales; family Pseudohongiellaceae; genus UBA9145. The sequence goes on along the minus strand of JAQWOJ010000097.1, from coordinate 6,135 downwards.
GATTATCCGACACACGCAGCTTCACTGCCGGTAGCCATGATTCCGAATTGTGCTGCTACACGCCACGCGCACTTTACACTTGATGGTAGTGGGATAGCGGAGTTAGATCCACCTAGTTTGGAGGATTGGCCGAAAATAAAATGGGATGTGGGGCCGCGAGCTCGAAAAGTGAATCTCAATAAACTTAACTCTGAGGATGTTGCCAGTTGGCAGCCGGGCGAAACATTGCTTTTGTCTGGTAGTTTACTTACGGGCAGAGATGCAGCGCATAAAAGACTTCTCAGTATGATCGAGAGCGGTGAGGGTTTGCCGGAAGGCGTTGATTTTGAAAATAAATTCATCTACTACGTCGGTCCAGTCGATCCTGTAAGGGATGAGGTAATTGGTCCGGCAGGACCGACGACTGCAACCAGAATGGATAAGTTCACGAATGATCTTCTTGAAGAAACGGGCCTTATAGGGATGATTGGAAAAGCTGAGAGAGGACCAGTTGCAATTGAGGCAATCAAAAAGCATAAGGCAGTTTACTTGATGGCGGTGGGAGGTGCTGCATATCTCGTTTCAAAAGCGATTCGAAAAGCAAAAGTTATAGCTTTTGAAGAGATGGGAATGGAAGCTATTCACGAATTTGAAGTAGAAGAAATGCCCGTAACAGTCGCGGTAGACGTGAACGGTGTTTCAGTCCATCAAACAGGACCGGAGCAATGGAAAGCGAAGATAGCAGAAAACCGAATAATCAAAGTTACGTAGGCTAGTCGCACATATCTTTATAGTTATTCTTTATGTTTAATGAGATGCTTTTATCAACATCATCAATCGAAATTGAACTTTCGGTCATTGAAATTGAATCGTTACCTAAGACATTGTTATCGAATTTGTAAATAACATTATTTTTACCCTCAGAAGTAGCGCGATCATAACTCGCAGTTGCCTCCTTTACTTTTTCATTCTTTCGATAATACTCCGTGAGCGTTTCTTTTCCGTATCGCTTCTCTAACATTTCCTTTGTGATGTGAGGCGCTAGTATAGAAGCGCTTGCATTATTTCCCCCAAATCCTTTTGAATTTATTATCGTCGCGTCAATATTTTCGCTCCCCATGTTGCGGTGCTCTGTTAAAAAATCGAGACGATCACGAGTCACATCATCAGCAATAAGCCCATTAATTGTGAGAATCCCGGGAATCATACCGTGATTGAAAACACCGAGGGTTGAAGCCATTTGGTCTCCAGCTGATGTAGAAACAGAGTGGCCTACGTAGGATTTGACTGCTGTTATGGGCCAGCTGTCCACTCGAAAAGTTTCGGCAACTTTGCTGAGTATATGAGATTCGGTTGTTCTATTCTGAGGCGTCCCTGTCCCGTGAGCTTGAATATAGGACCTTTGCTTAAGTCCATCCTCTCCAATTATGTTCCGTGTGGCGGCAGTAGCCTTAGCCATAGATATGTAATTGCCGAGGCCTGGACTTGTAATAGATTTTTTGTAGCCGTCAGCGGCGATAAACACCTCATTGACTGATCCTAAAATGTTTGCACCTAAGTCTAAGGCTAGCTTTTCGTCAAAAAGCACAATGTATTGCGCGGATTCGCCTAATGTAAATCCAGTATTATTAGAGAAAGGCCTGCACGCACGGCGATAATCAATTTCGGCTCCTTGAGCCAATTTATCCAGCTTTCTCAGCGATGCGTCGTCCGCAAGAGCGTTCATTGTGACAAAGCCGTCAATGGACTCGGGAAAGATTGGAGCCTCTGAGGTTCCAACAACGACAACCCTATGGCTGCCTGTCTGTATATCCCGAACAGCATGTCTTAAATTATAAAGAAATGTCGCACAGGCAGCTACGTTAGTTCCGTTGCTTCCTAAATTTCCAAGTAAATACGCGTTAATGAAATCCCCGGGCATTTCTGCATATCCTAGAGGCATTTGCTTCGCTGTTACTTTTTTGCCGAGTATTCTGGCTTGTAACAACCCGCCGAAACCATTGTAATCAAGTTGACCCATGGCACTTCCAGCATATACACCGATCTGATCCGGAGCAACGTGCTGCCGAATGACTTCCCAATCGATGCCTAGAGAATTGATGGCGTCAGAGGCGCCGTATACCGTTATTTGAAGTGTTCGAGGATGGTTCCGAGATTGGTAGAGAGCTGCAGGATCAAAGCCAGCGGGTAATTGCCCTGCGCTATTCACGCTCGTTTTGTCTAAGCGGTCAAATAAAACGCCGAAGTTCTCTTTGGCAAGAATTTTAACTTTATTTGGGTCTTTGGGGTTTTCTGTGACGGTCCAACCGGATGGTGTGGGTGTTGGAAGCTGCTTGCGTGCTAGCTCAAACTCTAAACCTTTTCCGTTGAGGGGGCTTAGATCTGCGCGGCTGTGGAAATGAATTCTCTGAGGGTCAAATAAGTTACTCTCGAGTCTTCTTATTAGCGTGCCAGCTAGCAACTCTTTAGCTATCGATTTTAGATAATTATCCAACTCAATAGATTGACCTTTCGCATCGAGCCAGTGGCCATTGCTTTTTGATAATTTTCCGCTAAGCGCAGCTAGTGCCGTTTGTGTTTCAATTTTTTGTTGTTCGCTCAGGCTATCGAAAATCATGCGCCTGTAACTGTGGTGCCCGGAAGATCTTCCAGCGGGGTTAATGCCACCGAAACCAGTAATAACGGGTAAATTAGTCATTTTTTAAAAGATTCCGTTCAGTTAAGTGTGACTTGGTAAATGAAAGGCTGTGGTTAGTTTTTCTTGATTTTTTCATGCGTATTAGACATTAGTTATCGGACCCTAGCCATATTAGTTTATATTGGTATTGTATTTCACTTAGTTTAGATTTCTTGCAACTGGCAGTTTGGACGCATAGGATTGTCATGAATCAAAAGGGCGCGTCTTAGATATGCTAATTATCGCATCTTCATCTTTTTGTTTGCTTTAAAAATGCTAAAATTATACTTTGACAGACTAAGAAAACTTCATGATTCTTTGGGAATTCCAAAAGAATACTTGGATTCCTGCACGCTGCCGATATGCCTTGAGCCAGCCTCAATGCTGGAGACAGAACTAGATTTCTACGATAGGCGGCAACGGTTAACTCCTAGTGCTCTGGCTGCCTGGAGCTCTATGAAAAATGCTGCCTCTCGCGAGGGTTGTGTGCTTTTTTTGATTTCAGCTTTTCGCGATCTCGAGTATCAACACGATCTTATCGCGCGCAAAGTGAAGCAAGGAAGGTCGCTGGAAGAAGTATTAAGAGTAAATGCTGCTCCTGGATATAGTGAGCATCATACTGGACGAGCAATAGACATCGGGACAGTTAATTGCGATGCCTTGACTGAGGAGTTCGATAAAACTCCGGCGTTTTCATGGCTGGAAAGTAACGCGCTAGAGTTTGGTTTCGTAATGACTTACCCCAAAAATAATGTGTTCCAAATTGATTATGAGCCTTGGCATTGGTGTTTTCAGGATACCTAAAACTAGTCTTTTAACTTAGACAATTAGTGCAGAACGCGCTAATGTGTCCACAGTGCACAATTAAATGAGGATCCTCAAATAAACTTGGTGCAAATACAGTGGTTTACAATAATAAGGTCGAAATTTTTCGCGCCTAATTTTGAAGCTCTCCATGTTATCAAAAAATTTCAAAAAGTTGCCTTCGTAGGCCAGCCCGTTTCTTCTAAAATGGTGGATACTAGCTAAACCCTATTCGACTTTGGGCAGGTAGATTTGTGTTTTCAAAAACGGGTCTTTATAGTTTAATAGCTGAACGTCCTAGAGACCAAAAAATAATTCTTCTGGGAAGAAGAAAGACAACTAATTACTGCAGAAGGGGGAGGAAAATAAGCCTGACAGAAATTCTAAATGAAAAGGAGTGATTAACTAGATAAGCGCGAAACTAATTTCAACTTGATATTGATTAGGAGAAGGTAATCTATGATTAGTGATTTCCAGATTTTATTCCATAAAATAGACCAGAGCCATGCTTTAGTGCAGGCGGTGCAAAAGCGCATTAATAAGCTTGGGCGTTTTTGTGATCAAATAATGTCGGGTCGCGTTGTATTAGATTCCCCCCATAATTATCACCTTAAGGGTAAGGTTTATTCCGTCAGTATAGAAATTCACACCGCATTCAAGAAAGTGATAGTTAATCAAGAGCAACATAATAATCATGCTCATGAGGATCTTTATATTGCGATTAGGGATGCTTTTGATATCGCGGAGCGACAATTAAAATCTGCAGATAAAAAGTATCGAATTGAGCGCATACATAAGGTTCAAGGTTTTTCTGACCACGAGGCAGCCTAAAGGGTGAGACCATGACTGAAAGTGACCGTAAAGAAATTGAGGCTGCCACTTTTCGCAGACTTCTGGAACATTTAGATAACCATAAAGACGTTCAAAATATCGATCTTATGAACTTGGCTAGTTTCTGCCGTAATTGTTTGTCTAAATGGTATAGCTCAGAGGCAGAGAAAAGAGGTTTTGAGTTGGATTATGAGGATGCTAGAGAGATTGTTTATGGTATGCCTTATTCCAAGTGGAAAGCTGATTATCAAGGTGAGGCGACATCAGATCAGTTGAAGAAGTTTAAAGAACAGTCAAGCTAATCTGCGATTTGGGGAGTTCAATTTCTGAGAAATGTGATTCTTGAATTTTTAGGACTTTGGTAAAAGGGGTCTAGTACGTAATTTTGAGTACTAAATAGATTTTCTGTCCTACAGCGGCGGAGCCGATAATAATTTCATCACCCTTTTGTTTTCCAAGTAAGGCTCTCCCAACGGGAGAATCTACGCTTATGAAGCCTTTTTTCGGTTGAATTTCGTCTGGGCCGACTAATCTGTAGCTGGCGATGTTACCCTGATCATTTTTTAACTTAACGAATGCTCCAAAATAGATTTTGTCTCTGTCTATTGGAGGTTGAGAAACAATTTGTACTTCTTCTAAGCGTTTGGTTAGATATCTAACGCGACGATCGATTTCGCGCAGACGTTTTTTCCCATAAATATACTCGGCATTTTCGGAGCGGTCACCCAATGCTGCAGCTTCAGACACTGATTGTGTCACTTGGGGTCTTTCTATGCGCCAAAGATGATGCAGTTCTTCTTTTAAAACCCCTTCCCCTTCTTTGGTGATGTATTTTGCGCCGGGTTTCGTTGGAGATTTATAGCGACTCATGCTTCTTGGTTGCCCGTTTGGTGCGGAATTAACGAGAGCTGATCACTATCTAAACACTCGGGTTTTGCTGAAATAGTAGGACTCAGTCTGACGCCTACTCCTAATAATCTAACCGGTTTTTGGTGCCTCGCGTATCCTTCTTTACATAATTTCTTAAAATTCTCGACGTCGGCCGATGAGGAGATCATCTCAACGGTGGTTTGAACAAAATCATGGAATTTTACCTTTACAAATTGCTTTACAATGCAGTACTCGGGTGTGATCTTTTTTAGCCTCTTCTTTAAGAGTACAATAAGGGCTGGGATTTCATTAACGCAGACTGCTATATCTTTTAAATCCTTGTCGTATGTGTTTTCTACGCTTACTGATTTCCGAATACGGTTTGTTTTTACCTGGCGATCATCTATACCTAGGGACAGCTGATACAAACGCTCTCCAAGGCTTCCAAAATATCTCCGTAATTTGCTCTTTTCAAGACCTCGAAGGTCGCCACATGTCTCAATCCCTAATTTTTTCATTTTGGCATTGGTTACCTTTCCAACTCCGTGTAATTTTTTCACAGGCAGTTTTTCAACAAACTGCGTTACTTTATCTGGGGTGATCGAGAATTGTCCGTCAGGTTTATTCCAGTCACTAGCAATTTTTGCAAGAAATTTATTGGGAGCAATGCCAGCAGAAATAGTTATCCCGATACTTGCTTTTACCTCTTTTCGGATATCTTCTGCTATTAAAGTTGCGCTACCATGATGGAGCTTACAATTGCTAACGTCTAAAAACGCTTCGTCTAGTGAGAGTGGTTCAATAATGTCAGTGTAGTTTTGAAAAATTTCATGGATGCGTTGCGATGCTTCGCGATATTTTTCCATATCGGGTCGGATAATAATGAGGTTAGGGCAGCGTATTCTGGCAGTTGCCGACGCCATAGCAGAGTGGATGCCAAATTTTCTTGCCTCATAATTGCATGTCGCTACCAC
>JAQWOJ010000090.1 GCA_029245905.1 Gammaproteobacteria bacterium | reverse complement strand
GCAGATTTTACTTCTCCCGCACTCTTCACATATGATTTAGCTGAATTACTTAGGTGCTGGTCGTTAAGGAACATCTGAACAAGATTTGCGGCAGCTTTAGTTTTTGCTAATTGCAAAAAGCCTTGGTGCTCAATCTTTAAGGCTTCTGCGCGCCCGAAAGTTGAGGCATCCCTCATAACCTTTACAGATGTTAGCGGCGCCGGATAGTGTGGCCCAGCTTTTCCAGACACCATTCCCATTGCAGTTTCATACGCAACACTCAATTCAATAGTGGATAATTTAAGTGGCGATGTCTTCTGAAGGCGGATCTCTTCAATATTGAATTTTCTCTCATTGCACTGAGCGATTAGATCCTCAGCAGCACTGATCAATTTCTCAGCTTCCACAATAGCATCCAAAGCACCCTCAGCAAGGGCTTGTTTCGATCTTATTTGAGCTCCCGAACTAATCCATTGATTTGCATTATCAGCGCCCAAAAGCCGAGGCAAGCGCACAGTTCCGCCAAAGCCAGGAAGAATCCCAAGCTTTACTTCCGGAAAACCGACGACACAATTCGGCGCACCAATCCTAAAATCAGTCGCTAGCGCCATCTCAAAGCCACCGCCCAAAGCAACACCATTAATGGTGGTTACCGTGGGGTAAGGCAGATCTTCAATATCATTGAATATCCGATTACCTTCGGACAACCATTCCGTTATTTCAGATTCGCTCGAAGCGAACATGCCCGTAAACTCAGTAATATCGGCGCCGACAATAAAAGCTGGTTTTGCACTAGAGAAAATCAGGCCCGTTACATCTGCGTCCTTCAGATCAACAACGACGTCTCTGAGCTCTTCCAAAGTCACCTTATTAAATTTGTTAACCGACGAATTACTCAGATCAAAAGTTAATTTAGCTACGCCAGAAGCCAACACTTCGACGCTCAGTGATTTGCCCGAATATTTCATTCCTATACCCCCACTGCTTGGTTTAAACCAAAATTCAAGGGGTCGGATTATACCCGTGGCACGCTCAATTAAGAAATCTAACTTATGCGCCGATTTAGAATAGGAACTATAGTATTATTTAAACTCATAGATCTATGCGAGACAGCAATGCACCGCTCATATGTGTTATTTACTCTTTTAATCTCATTAACATTTATTGTCACATCAAATGCAGAGACACACGGAGTTGTTCTGTTGTACCACCATGTCGCCAAAAACACGCCCCCATCTACCAGCATAAGTCCAGAGAACTTTAGAGAGCATTTAGAATTTTTACGAGACAACAACTTTAATATCATCTCCCTTGATGAGATGGTAGATCAGTTACAAGCTGGTGAGCAATTGCCCGACAAGTCGGTTGCCATAACGTTTGATGACGGCTATAGCTCTATTTACGAGACAGCATTTCCTATGCTGCAACTATTCGGGTTTCCTTTTACCTTGTTTCTCAGCACGGGTCCTATAGACAGACAGCAGGCAAATTATATCTCCTGGGAACAAATTCGAGAGATGTCCGATGCCGGTGTCATAATCGCAAATCACATGGTTGAGCACCCTTATATGCTCGACAAAAGACCCCAAGAGTCTCAAGTTGATTGGCTTGATCGCTTGGAAAAAGAATTGCTCTCTGCGGAAGCGAGAATTGAAGGAGAGACTGGGCAAAGCCATCGTTACCTCGCCTATCCTTATGGAGAATTCGATACGCCTATCAAATCAATGCTGGAGAAGAATAACTTCATTGGTTTCGCGCAAAACTCGGGAGCCCTAGGAGCTAAGTCGGATTTTCTTGCGCTACCCCGTTATCCACTCGCTTCAGTGTACGCCAATCTCGAAACGGCGCGGATCAAGTTCGATACTAAGTCCTTTGACGTTGAGCTTTTAGAGCCCAAATCTCCAGTAACTTCAGTGCGAAACCCAAGCGCAACACTCCGGTTTAACCCCGATGAACACAACTTGTCACAAATAGGCTGTTTCGCGGATAGTAAGGCGATCCCAATGAATTGGCTTGATAGAGAGCAGGGCATAGTAAAGCTTGATCCAGCAGACAACTATGCTGGTCGACGATGGCGCTATATCTGTACCGCTCCTATCCCCGGGGAGGAGAGATTCTATTGGCACTCTGTTCAGTGGATTAAAACTGACTAGCCGTCCCGCGCTCGAAGGTTGTTTTGAATAATTATTCTCTGAATTTCATCGACGTACCTATCTCCCCGCTGCGAATACCTCCCCAAGCCAATAGCTAAGGACATAGGGTCTAGTTTCAAATCTCGCTCTCTCATTTTTGCGCGTAAATCACGCAAATAGGAATACGATTCATGGGTATTGATATTCAAGAAATACGCTTCTACTGACTGCTGAATAGTATCAAAGGCTTTAACCTCGTGTCTTGCGCCGGGAGCCCGTCTTGCAGGCACGATCCCACACCCTGTTTCATAACACCATTGACCAAAAATATTATTCCCTAGAATAGTAAAACGAGATGTGCCCCATGCAGATTCATTTGCCGCCTGAGCAAGAGCAAGCGAGGCGGGAATAAGATCTACCCTCAGAAATAATTCATCAACAATCTCTCTCTCAGTAAAATTCATGGGGTCGAGTCGGTACTTCTTTGCGAGAGCTAACGCCCATGCATTTTCCTCTGCGCCTAGCGGCTCGCCCTCCTCCAGATGACCCTGAAGCAAAAGGAGTTTAGACCTTAGAACGTTTATCGAGCGTCTCTCTTCCAACACAAATAATTCTAAATAATCCAGAAAACGCTGCTTCTTCGTCTCAACAACAGTAAAGGTCGAAAAATCAGGAAAAACACTTACCGGTGATTGCTTAGCTATTTGAGGTTGAACCTGTTTTTCCACAGAATTAAAATTTTTAAAGAGTACAGCAAACCCCAAAAGAAATATTAAGATGGGCGCCGTAAGCGACATTTGAAATGCTTTTATCGTTTTGTATATTCTAGAGAGCTTAGCTTGCACGTTGTCGCGAATCCTTTATAAACCATCTTTAAATGCAGAATTGGGCTACCTCAGCCAGGCCAGAAACCATAGTCGCGCAAAACTTCAACGACTGCCTCCACGACAGTCAGGCGAGTCTGGGCTCGTGGAAGAGCGATCGATCCACTCCTCTGGAGAATACAGATGTAACGACAAAGCGTGCAAACTCCCTGCCAGCTCCTCTGAAAGGAGGCGATAAACTCTCTGGTGACGCTTAACAGCCTCAAGACCCACAAACTCGCTGGAAACAATCGTTAATTTAAAATGCGACTCAGAGGAAGGACCACTGTGCAAATGGCTTTCATTAAGGATGCTTAAATGCTGTGGGTTGAAGTGATTTTTCGCTTTTTCTTGAATTATTGATTGCATGCCCATAATGTACCCAACCCTAAAGCATCTGAATTTTAATTACGATAAGTATACTCTAACTTTCTTTGCCAGCGAGCTTTATTGCAACGCACAAGAAATATGAGAGCCAACTTACTAACAATATTTTTGAATACATTATTAACTATAGAAAGGCAAGATGATGATTATTTCGTGGTACCCAGGACATATGCACAAAGCAAGAAAAGAGCTAATTGCAGTGTCGAAAGGAGCTCAAGCAATCATCGAGTTAGTCGACGCCCGAGCCCCTCAATGCAGCTCGAACCCTATACTCGCCTCCAGTGAATTTAAATTACCCCGAGTTAAAATTCTAACCAAAGCGGATCTCGCAGACCGAAAAATAACTTCGCTTTGGAAAACTCATTTTCAGAGAGCTCCCACGACTAGTTGTTTAATTAGCGAGCACGAAAAACCGATAAATCGGGCGACACTAATTAGTCAACTAAAACCGCTCCTGCAAAATATTAATAGTACCGAGCGGCAAAAACAGCTTTTGGTCGTCGGTGTTCCTAACGTAGGAAAATCAACTCTGCTTAATTCAATTCTTGGGAAAAAAGTAGCTAAAACTGGAGACGAACCAGCGGTCACAAAAGCTCAGCAGCGTGTTAAAATAGAAAATGGCTGGTACTTGATCGATACGCCCGGGCTAATGTGGCCGAAATTAGAGAATCAAGACAATGCCTATAAGCTGGCCTGTTTAGGCACGATTAGAAATACCGCAATAAACAGTGAAGATATCGCATGGTACGCGGCTGAATTCTTAATCAGAGATTATCAGGATAGGTTGCAGATGCGGTATGGCATTGACATGAGCACCCAATCTCCTGAGATGCTCTATGAGTCTATTGCGAAAAGCACTGGTGCATTATCAAAGAAAGGCGCGCCCGATTATCATAAAATTTCTGAGGTATTACTGAATGATTTTCGATCAGGGAGATTAGGTAGATTTAGTTTAGAGAAGCCACCAGCGTAAAATTTCGAAGCGCTAAGCTTCAGAGATACGCTGATGATACCCAAGCGAGCGAGCGGCCAAACCAAAAACCAAGGGAGAAACCCAAAATTAACCAATCACATCAAACGCACTCAACTTTTCAGAAAGTCCAAAGCGAAAAAATTAGCTCATTGAATATAACAATGGAGAAATATGTTCATATAAGAACAGGAGCTTTACACTTTCATCTGTCTAGCCAAAATACAGAAAATGTTTTTCTTGTGGCGTTCAGAACAGTACCTATGGACTCTACTGGTGTTGCACACATACTTGAACATACAGCACTGTGCGGGAGCAAACGATTCCCAGTAAGGGATCCATTTTTCATGATGATTCGGAGATCTCTGAATACATTCATGAATGCATTTACAAGCAGCGACTGGACTGCTTATCCGTTTGCCTCAAAAAATAAAAAAGATTTCGATAACTTATTAAATGTTTATTTAGATGCCGCATTTTTCTCTAGATTGCATGAATTAGATTTTTTGCAAGAAGGTCATCGCTTTGAATTCAGTGAACTCGAAAACCCAAAGTCAGAACTTCAATACAAAGGCGTCGTTTTTAACGAGATGAAAGGAGCCATGAGTTCAACCAACAGCGTTTTATGGCAAACTATGAGCAAATACCTCTACCCTACATCAACGTATCATTATAATAGCGGCGGAGAACCCGACCATATAACTGATCTAAGCTACGATAATTTAGTGGCGTTTTATAAATCACACTATCACCCTAGTAATAGTGTGATTATGACTTTTGGTGATATACCCGCCGCGAGCCACCAGCAAAATTTCGAAGAGCTTGCTTTATCTCACTTTGAAAGACTTGATACTGATATTAAGGTCTGCGATGAAAAACGATATTTATCGCCTGTCCGTGCTGAGGAATTCTACGCAGCAACAAACAACGAAAAAAATGAAACCCATATCGTGTTGGGATGGCTTCTTAAAAAAAGCACAAACCTTGACGATCTTTTTAAGGCTCAACTTTTAACCAGTGTCCTGCTGGACAACAGCGCTAGTCCCCTGCTAACAATTCTTGAAGCCTCAGACCTCGGAAGCTCACCCTCGCCTTTGTGTGGATTAGAAGATTCCAGTAAAGAAATGAGCTTTATGGTAGGACTAGAAGGATGCTCGACAGAGGCCACACTTAAAGTGGAATCCTTGATCTTAGACGGGCTCGAGAAAATAGCGGAAGAAGGTGTCCCCAAAGAACAAGTTGAAGCAGCATTGCACCAACTTGAGCTCGCCCAAAGAGAAATATCTGGCGATAGTTATCCTTACGGACTTCAACTAATTCTTTACGGGCTCTCCACGGCCCTCCATCGAGGTGACCCAATAAGCTTGATGGATATTGATCCTGTCTTAGCTGAACTGAGAACTTCAATTCAAGACGCGACATTTATTCCTATGTTAATACAAGAGCTCTTGCTAAAAAATCAGCATCGAGTGACATTGACTATGCGCCCTGATAAGGATCTTGCTGACAAAAAAGCAAATGCAGAAAAAACAAAGCTATTAACTATAAAGAATAGTTTATCCAAGGATCAAATCGACTTGATAGTTAGTCAAGCTAAGGCCTTGGCAGAGCGTCAAATTGAGACCGATGATCCAGGCATCTTACCAAAAGTTGGCCTCGATGATGTCCCCCCAAAAGAAGATGAGCCAACTTATTCTAGAACTCATTTGTCCAATTCAAAGATCGAGCATAACTTCTTTGAGCAAGGTACTAATGGTTTGACATATCAACAAATAATAGTTGAGCTACCTCAAATCGATGAATCTCTTCTTGAACTCTTACCTATATATACGTCTTGTTTACCAGAATTTGGGATTGACGAGAAAGGTTATCAAGACGTTCAGACCTGGCAAGCTCAAATCTCAGGAGGAATAAATTGCTACAGCAGCATTCGCAGTGAGATAAGTGATGTCCAGGCGACCCGGTCATTTATTTCACTTTCTTCTAAAGCTCTTACTGCAAATCTCGGAAAACAATCTGAATTGCTTCATGAAATGTTTTTTAAAGTGAATTTTGATGAGCCTAAGAGGCTTTCAGACTTAATTGAACAAATCTGTGCCCGAAGGGAAAGCGGCATAACGGGGAATGGTCACACCCTCGCCATGAGTTTAGCATCGAGCCAAATGAGCCCCACGGCAAAACTCACACATGAGTTCGGTGGCTTAAAAGGAATTCAACATCTTAAGGCGATCAGGCAAAAGCTTGATGACCCGGCAACGAGCAAAAACTTGTTAGAGAAATTAGAAACCCTTCATCAAATAATCATTGGTGGAAACAAGAGAATTCTCTCTATTTCAGAGCCAGGGACAGGTCAGCAAGTCCAACAAGCCCTAGAAGAGAACTGGTCTATTACTCAAGATTTTACAAATGAATCAAAGCTAGTGCTACCTCAAATAAGAAATTCTATCGCTGAGGCTTGGACAACTGCTACCCAAGTAAATTTTTGTGCGAAAGCCTTCCCTACAGTCCCCTCAAGCCATCCCGATAATGCCACCCTGCACGTACTTGCGGGATATTTAAGGAATGGGTTTTTGCACCGAACAATCCGGGAACAAGGAGGCGCCTATGGCGGTGGTGCTAGTCAAGATTCGAATTCAGCATCGTTTCGATTTTTCTCATATCGTGATCCGCGTCTTTCAGAGACCCTAGAAGATTTCGATGCCTCGCTTGATTGGCTGCTCAAATCCAACCATGGCGAACAGCAACTTGAGGAAGCTATTTTAGGCGTGATTGCGACACTAGATAAGCCATCATCACCCGCGGGGGAAGCAAGGCATGCATTTTACAACCACCTTTTCGGTCACTCTCTTCAGCATCGGGCTTCTTTCAGAGAAAGAGTTCTATCTACAACGTTAGAGGACTTGCGAAATGTGGCCGAACGATATTTCAAGCCGGCTAGAGCAAGCATAGGAATCATTACAAACGCGGAATCAGCTAAGAAAATTCAAAATAAAGAAGTTGCTATTGAAAATATATAATTAATACAGAGTGTTAACTCCAGTTGTCCGAAAAGAATTATTTGAACTATGTTTTGAACTAATACGAAATCCTGAAGTCTTAAGTGTGTAGGTAAATTTTTTACAAATGAAAATTTGTATCGTTTATCTCTCCCTTGATGGCAAGTTAGGCCCGGTGAACACTCTTCGCCGGGCCTTTTTTGCTATATAGCCATACTTCTACAAATTCTCTCTAACAAACACTTCAATTCTAGCTATGCCGCTGCATTACCAGTACTTTACAAATATAACACCGAAATCTAAGCGCAAAAATAACTTACAATTTAATCCGATAAACATATACTAGAGAGACGCAAATTGATTCATTTTCACGGTCAATTCAATCAGCCAATGAGAATAACAAAAAATCAAGCCGGACCATGAAACCTACAGATATAAACGACCCGAATTACTTCCACAAGGTGGTAGATTGTCAATGGGCCTGCCCAGCCCATACTCCTGTTCCTGAGTACATCCGCCTCATCACTGAAAAACGCTATACCGACGCCTATATGGTAAATTGGCATTCCAATGTCTTCCCAGGGATTCTAGGTCGCACATGTGACCGGCCCTGTGAACCGGCCTGCCGGCGAGGAAGAGTTGAAGAAGAGCCAGTCGCTATCTGCCGACTAAAACGGGTTGCAGCCGATTATAAGTCGGATATCAAAGACAGGTTGCCTAGTATTCCCAAAAAGAAAAATGGAAAACATATCGCATTAATTGGCGCAGGCCCAGCCTCATTGACGGTTGCACGGGATTTGTTACCCCTCGGATATAAAATTACCCTTTTTGAAAAAGACCATCTAAGCGGAGGGGCCATGCGCACCCAAATCCCTCGCTTTCGACTACCCATGGAAGTCTTAGATGAAGAGCTTAATTATATTTTAAATATGGGGATAGATAAGGTATTTAATAATGAAATCAAAAGCATGGAAGAACTTATTAATCAGAATTATGATGCTATCTTTGTAGGAACAGGCGCACCACTTGGCAAAAGGCTTGAATTGCCAGGATTTGAAGAGGCAAAAGAGAATATACATATTGGTATTGAATGGCTCGCGAATGTCGCATTCGAACACACCGATTCGATTGGTAAACGCGTAATTGTTTTGGGTGGCGGCAATACGGCCATGGATTGTTGTAGAACATCAAAACGACTGGGCGGAGAGCATGTCACGGTTGCTGTGCGCAGTGGCTTCGATGAAATGAAAGCCTCTCCGTGGGAAATCGAAGACGCCATTAATGAAGATATCCCTATTGTTAATTTCCACGTCCCCAAGCGCTACATCCTTAAAGACAGCAAACTGGTCGGCATGGAATTTGAAAAGGTTCGAAAGGAGTTCGATAAGAAAGGTAAGCGCCTGCTTGTACCAACAGGTGAAGAGCCCGTAATTATTCCCTGTGATGATGTCTTATGTGCTATCGGGCAGGAAAATAGTTTTCCCTGGATAGAGAGAGACCTAGGCATTGAATTTGACCAGTGGGAGCTCCCCATTCTCGACAAAAAAACCTTTCAATCCACTCATAAAAAAGTATTCTTTGGGGGCGACTCGGCGTTAGGCCCAGACAACATAATCACGGCGGTAGCACATGGTCACGATGCGGCGCTCTCGATTCATTTATTCTGCAACGATACAGACATTGAGGAAAGGCCCTCGCCTTTAACCAGTTTGCAAAGTCAAAAAATGGGTATTCATCAATGGTCATATGAAAACGACATTAGTAACGATGTACGCTATGCAGTTCCCCACGCAGATAAAGCAAAAACTCTTAACGACATCAATCTAGAAGTTGAACTCGGGTTCGATGAAGATCTGGCATTCAACGAGACGATGCGGTGCCTGAACTGCGATATCCAAACAGTCTTTACCGACAAACTTTGCATTGAATGCGACGCATGCGTGGATATTTGTCCAACTGATTGCATTACTTTTACCGCTAATGCGGATGAAAATCAGCTTCGAAATAATTTGTTAGCTCCTGCAACTAATAACGAGCAAGACATTTACGTCTCTGGAATACTGCCAACTGAGCGCATTATGGCAAAAAATGAGGACCTTTGTTTACACTGCGGCTTATGCGCAGAGCGCTGCCCTACCAGCGCTTGGGACATGAGAAAATACCTCTATAACACTCCCAAGGCTGCAAACGCGTGAGAAACCTTCCTCAAAGCAAAATTGATACGTTACCAAAAACTAACGACTTCGTCGTGAAATTTGCAAACGTAAACGGTTCTGGTTCAGCTAGCGCAAACAATATGTTTGCTAAAGCTATTTTTCGTATGGGAATTCCTGTAAGCCCGCATAATATTTTCCCATCCAATATTCAGGGTCTTCCCACTTGGTATGAAGTTAGAATTTCTGAAGATAACTACCTGGGTAGGCGAGAAGGTGTCGACTTAATGGTTGCTATGAACGAGCAGACAATAAAGGCAGACATCGATGCCGTTTTACCCGGAGGATTTGTCTTATATGACTCCTCTAAACAATTGAGTAATAACCTTATTCGTAATGATTTACATTACCTACCGATACCATTAAAGGATATCTGCCTTAAAGAGTTTGATAAGCCTGCTCAACGGCAGCTGTTTAAAAATATTGTATACGTGGGAGCATTATCAGCACTCCTCGACATTGATTTCAAAATATTGACAGATATGGTTAGCGATCAATTTCAAGGTAAAGAAAAGCTTATTTCTCCAAATATTCACTCTCTAGAACTGGGCTACCAATACGCAAGCGAGACTTTTAAGTGCCCGCTTCCCTTAAAATTAAAGAAATCTAATAAAAACAAAGACAAAATCCTAATGGATGGGAATACAGCAATTGGCCTTGGCTGCGTCTATGGCGGAGCAACCATCGCCTCTTGGTATCCGTTAACACCTTCAACTTCTGTAGTAGACGCATTTGCCAAATATTGTAAAAGACTTCGCATAGAGGCTGGCTCTGGTAAAAATAAATTTTCAATAGTCCAGGCCGAAGATGAGTTAGCCGCTATTGGCATGGTGATTGGAGCAAGTTGGAATGGGGCCAGAGCGTTTACCGCAACCTCAGGGCCCGGAGTATCCCTGATGCAGGAATTTCTTGGCCTAGCATATTTTTCTGAGGTCCCGGCTGTATTATTTAATATACAAAGAACCGGGCCTTCAACTGGAATGCCAACCAGAACACAGCAAGGCGATTTGTTGAGTTGCGCCTATGCGTCACATGGCGATACCAAACATATTCTATTACTACCTTCGACTCCAAAAGAATGTTTTGAATTCGCTGCAGACTCTTTCGATATTGCTGAGCGACTCCAGACCCCAGTCATTATTCTGAGCGATCTCGAACTGGGAATGAACGAACAAATCTGCGATCCTCTGGAATGGGATGACAAGAGATGCTATGACCGAGGAAAAGTGCTTAACGAAGAGGAATTGGAAAAAATAGAGAGCTATGGCCGATATCAGGATCTTGATGGTGATGGAATCCCCTACAGAACCTACCCTGGAACTCATGCAAGTAAAGGCAGCTACTTTACTAGGGGGAGCTCTCACGATGCGAACGCGGGCTATACTGAGGATGGAGACATATATGCTGAGGTAATGGATAGGATAGCGCTCAAATTTAAGACGGCGGTCAAGTATCTACCGGAGCCTGAAGCGCCCGACATAAAAAAGAATAGTTTAGGTGCAATATTTTTCGGAACCACCACCTCGGCCATACAAGAGGTGCTAGACAGCTTAGCAAAAAAAGGAATTTCACTGGATACAATGAGGTTAAAGGCATTCCCATTTCATGACAGTGTGAGTGAGTTTATTGACAATCACGATTTTATCTATGTGATTGAACAAAACAGAGACGCACAACTCAAGAGCCTTTTAAAAATAGAGTGCAATGCCAATGAAGAGAAAATGATCTCTATACTCAGCTACAATGGTGTTTTAATAGCGGCAAAACAAATCGAAACCGAGATACTAGCCTCATTAGATCAAGCTGAAAAAACAGGCGACGCCAGAGCGTGAGACTTAATTGAAATAAGGCTAAAAACGATGAGCTATATTAAGAAACCAAAGTTTCAACATCCGGACTTACAGGTCAATGATATTGGCTTGACTAGGCGTGACTATGAGGGAACCCTAACTACCCTATGCGGCGGCTGCGGTCACGACTCGATAAGTGCCGCTATAATTCAGGCTGCTGCCGATATGAGTCTCGCTCCGCACAAAGTCGCAAAAATTTCTGGTATCGGTTGTTCCTCTAAAATTCCGTCTTATTTCTTGAGCAAATCACATGGTTTTAATTCTGTTCATGGCCGAATGCCATCTGTAGCAACCGGCGCCAATATCGCAAACAAAGATTTGCACTACGTCGGGGTTTCAGGGGATGGGGATAGCGCCTCTATCGGGTTAGGGCAATTCTGCCATATCGTCCGGCGCCGCATTAATATGCTCTACATTGTTGCCAATAACGGCACTTACGGTCTGACGAAAGGCCAACTGTCAGCAACTGCAGATCTTGGATCGAAGACAAAGTCAGGTGAAGAGTCATTATACGACAATATCGATATGGCGACTCTTGCAATTGAGCTCGGCGCAACTTTTGTCGCGCGATCCTTTTCTGGAGACAAACAACAACTTATTCCTTTAATACAAGCCGGTTTAACCCACAAAGGATTCGCGTTTATCGACGTAGTGTCACCATGTGTGACTTTTAATAACACCGAACAGTCTTCACATGGCTACAAGAATACATGGGAAACTTATGTCTCTTTAAGCAAAGTTGATTTTGTCCCTATGAAAGAAGAAATTACCACTAGTTATGATCCAGGCCATGGGAAAACAATCACTCTGCATGATGGTTCAGTTATACACCTGCATAAAACAGGACTTAATTACGACCCCTCGGATAAAAACAATGCTCTTAAGCATATCAATCAGCATAAAGATAACGGTGAAATAGCAACGGGACTGTTATATATCAATCAATCAGCTTCAGATTTACATGAAATACAAGCGACGGTAGATAAACCTTTTAACCTACTAAATAATCACGATCTGTGTCCCGGCAATGAAGTGCTAGCAGGTATTAATCAACAATTTCGTTAGTGGCTTAAGCCGATATAGGACAACTAATCTCAACGCTCGCTGAGCATTCAATCAAGAAAACAAACGACGTAACCACCCCTTCTGTAATTGCTTGCTACATCCGTCTAATTGGCTATTGAACCGCTCCGCATTAATTTTAACCCGATTCGCAGCTGCGATTAACCACTGTTTATCTCGGTAGGTGCCTCGCTGAAAACCGGCATTCCCTTCATGGTAAGCTAAATAAAGGCTATACGCATCACTGCCGGCGATGCTGCTAACACGACTAGAATTCGCGTTGTACCAACCAACAAAATCTACTGCATCTTTAAAATCTGACCTAGACGCTCTTTTACTTCCCGAGGCGCGTTTATACTCTTTCCATGTGCTATCAAGAGCCTGAGCATAACCGTATGCCGATGAAGCTCTAGGGCCGGGCAAAATCCATAGAACCTTAGAGCGCTGGGGCTTTGCTCGTGCTCGAAAGCTCGATTCTTGATAAATAATTGCCATATTCACCGCAACAGGAATCCCCCATCGCTTCTCCGAGGTATTTGCTGCCTCAAACCAACCTCGACGTTCCTCAAAAATCGCGCACACATCAGCTATATTTTGGGGCTGGGAGGAAACACATGAAGCTAAAAAAATGTTAGCAAAGAAAAGAAACATGATTTTCACTACTCTTGCTTTATACATCGAGGTCACCAAACAAATTAAAGAGCTCCTCCTCATCAATAACTTTTATGTCAAGGCTTCGGGCCTTTAGGAGTTTAGAGCCAGCTCCAGAGCCATAAACAACACAGTCGGTGTTCTTAGAAACGCTTCCGGCCACTTTTGCGCCCAGTTCAATAAGACGTGCTTTAGCTTCGTTCCGCGTCAACCGCTCCATAGTCCCGGTAAGTACGAAATTTTGCCCAGCCAAAGGTTTTACTGATAGAGAACTTGCCTGCTCTTCCCATGTAATCCCAGAATGACGAAGTTTCTTTACCAAAGACAAATTATCTTCATTAGAAAAAAAAGAAAATATACGAAAAGCTACAATGGGACCAACATCCTCGACTTTTTCCAGCTGTTCAACACTTGCCTTTAGAATTCGATCAAGGTCCCCAAAATATCCAACTAATGCCGCGGCGGTAGCATCACCCACTTCTCGAATACCCAATGCAAAAAGAAATCTGGGAAGAGTTGTGCTTTTACTTTTATTAATCGCAGCGATCAAATTCTCTGCTGATTTCCGACCCATTCTTTCTAAGCCAGCGATCTGGTCTACATTTAGATTATAAACATCAGAGACATTTTCTATTAGCTCTCCATCTACAAGTTGTTCCACTAATTTTGAACCTAGACCTTCTATATCCATCGCAGATCTTGATGCAAAGTGCTTAATTGTTTCTTTCTGTTGAGCCGAACAAACCATGCCCGCGCTGCAACGAAACAAAACGGCCCCGTCCTTCTCTATCGGCGATCCGCATACAGGACAATCTGAGGGCAAAACAATTGCGCTACCCCCTCTAGTCCCCCGGCCATTCAAAACTTTAACGATTTTGGGAATTACGTCCCCCGCACGCCGAACCACAACCGTATTACCCACGCGCAAACCCAGTCGCGCTACTTCATCCATATTATGAAGGGTAGTGTTGCTCACTGTTACACCGCCAACAAACACTGGCTCTAAACGTGCCACTGGCGTAATCGTACCCGTCCGACCCACTTGGAATTCAACCCCAAGCACTCGGGTAGTTTTTTCTTCAGCAGGGAATTTAAATGCCATTGCCCATCTGGGCGTTCTTGCGTTCTGCCCAATATGTTTTTGACCAACAAGACTGTCGACCTTTATTACAGCACCATCAATTTCATAGTCTAAAGACTCTCTCATCGTCAAAAGACTATTACAATAATTTAGGCAGCCATCTATCCCCTGTTCCACTTGACGCTCTTTATTGACAGGCAACCCGAATGTATCAAGCTCGTTAAAAACCTCACTGAGTCTATTCGGCAAGTTCAAGCCCTCGCATATGCCGATACCATAACAAAACATTTGTAAGGGCACTTTTCCGGATAGTTTTGGATCCAACTGGCGCATCGCGCCGGAAGCAGTATTGCGAGGATTAACAAATATTTTTGTCCCTTCTTTTTCAGCCGTTTGATTCAAGCTTTCAAAACCTGATTTGGTCAAAAAGACCTCACCGCGCACCTCAAGACGAGAACGAGTGGGTACGGATACTAACTTGTGAGGAATACCCCTAAGATTTTTAATGTTCTGGGTAATGTCTTCTCCGCGCTCACCATCTCCCCTTGTCGAACCTCTTACTAGGTAACCTCCTTCGAAGAGAAGACTCACAGCAATACCGTCAACCTTAGGCTCACAGCTATAATCAAGCGCAAAATTGTTAGCAAGCCGTTTAGTTACCCTACTATCAAAACTTCGCAGGCCCGCTCCATCAAAAACCTTATCTAGGGATAGCATGGGGACTTCATGCTTTACTTCAGAAAATTGACTAGACGGGGAGGCCCCTACTCGCTGCGTCGGAGAGTCACCCAAGACAAGATCATATTCGCGTTCTAAATTTGATAACCTGCTAACCAACTCGTCATAATCAGCATCAGGTATTTGAGGGTTGTCCAACGTATAATACAGTTCATTATGTCGCCCGATTTGTTTGCGGAGCAATAAAACTTCCCGTTTTACCTTCTCAGGAGCACTCATATTTTAAACTAAAGAATTCCGTTAAGCGCGACTTGCAGCTGTTTTCAACTGAAGCAACTCAAAGTCCCTTATTCGCTGTCTATAATGCTCGATAGTCTGACCTGTCATAAGGTTGCGATGATCATCTTTTAATAAGCCATCGAGAGATTCGCAGATCCTTTTTGCAACCCCAATCATATGTTCAAAAGCCTCTAGATTATTTACATCAGCGGGTAACGAAAGAAACAAACTAATCCCAATCGTGGAGAATTCATGCATATTATAAAGATCAAAAGTGCCAGGCTGTAAAATATTGGCAGCACTAAACAGTACTGACTCTTCATTACTGTGAGCGGCGTAATAATGAAAAATATTCATTTCTCCGAAGACCAATCCATTATTGACCAGTGTCTTCAACAGGTCGTCACCTAAAAACTGGTCATCTTCTCGGGACATGACGTTAATGATTAACACCTCAGAAAAGTTCGATTCATTCTGGTTACGTAATCGATTATCTCTAATTTCCCTAGTAGCTATATCAGATAAAACGGCGCCGTCAAAGCTGGCTACCTTGTCGGAAGCAAGGTGAGCGGAGGTAAAACTGTCTTGATCGACTTCTTCTAATTCCTCATCAGCGTTTGCAATCAAGTCATCAACCGAATCTTGATCATCAAAAAAATCTTCCAACTCCTCAATTATTTCAGCTTTCTCCGAAACTTCCTCTCTTGGCTCATACTCCTCAAGCACATCCTTAGTTTGGAAGGTTGCTTCAGTACTTTTGATGCTTTCCTCTCCTTTCAAGAATGACAGCAAAGTCTTAATCCTCGACGGCTTTACCGATTCTCCAGGCGGAGATTCACTTGAACCATCTTCCCCACGTTCCTCAAGCCCGCTGTTAAAAACTTCTCCGTCCAGCCTCTGATCGTAACCGATCCTCTCTCCAGCGGTCATAGAAAATTCTTCTAAGTCGTCTTCAAAAAAACTTTTACTTGCCGTGCCGTCATCTGTAACAGGAGTGGTTTCCTTTTCGCTTTGGTCGCCCTGATACATTTTATCGTTTTTAAAGCCTGAGCTTTCATACTCTGCTGGTTTGTCTAAATAACCGTCAGAAAACATCTCATCATATTCTTTTGCATAGGGCGCCTCCGAAATATCACCTTCCCCAGCATCTTGATCTATGTCTTCTATATGATCATCCGTGTTACCGATTCTCATAAAATCACGGGTATCATCTCCAGAAAAAGCAGCATCATATGCGTCCTCTGAAATCTCATTTTCCTCGTCATTGCCGTATGGTTTTTTTTCGTTGGAATCCAAATCATCCTTGTACAAGTTTACGCTATCAAAATCCTCTTTTAGGTGCGCGCCTGGGTATTTTGTTTCAACAAATCGATCAAAATCTTCGTCGTCTGCTCCATCCTGGTTTTCTGTATATTCCGTATCTAGAGAGTTAAAACTCTCACCAGAATCAATCTCCTTAAAAAATCCTTTTACTGGATTTACGACCTCAAGAGTAGTCTCTAACCCTGAAACATCTTCTCTTTCATCTCCATCAAGCTCTTCAGTGCGCAGGTCCAAATCTTCGAAATTTTCGCCGTACTCAACCACATCCATGAATACAGGCGAATCCTCTGAGGAAAGATTGGAGGTTCTGTTTTGGTTTTCGTCGACTGCGCGGGGAGTTGCTACATTCTCGATCCTGTACTCAAAATGACGAGGCACTTTACGCGCACCACCAGATGGTAGCTCCGCCAGCTCAATGTCTTCTATATCAAAGTCTTCGGGAATATTGTTATCTATGGCTACCCGGATCTGGTTGCGGCGAGCTTGAATCGCGACATACAGCCCCTGGAGAATCACCCCAATAGCCACAAACCCTAGTAATAAAATTATCAGCTCTCTAAGACCCATATATTTTCAGCTAAAATTTATCCGTAATATGACAAAACTTCTAATGTTATCTTACAGTTACCATAAATTCTTTAGCACCAAATTGCCACCAAGCCAAAAATTGCTCACTTACATGGCCGCAAGTTCTGCAGCCTCATTGATATCGACAGCTACGATTCGCGACACACCAGCTTCATGCATGGTTACACCCATCAATTGATTCGCCATTTCCATAGTTATCTTATTATGGGTTATAAAAATAAATTGCACCGATTGAGACATCTCTTTAACAAGGTTCGCGTAGCGCTGAACATTTGCGTCGTCTAAAGGAGCATCGACCTCGTCCAACATGCAAAATGGGGAGGGATTCAGATGAAATATTGAGAAAACTAGCGCTATTGCGGTCATGGCTTTCTCTCCTCCAGACAGCAAATGTATTGTACTATTTCTCTTTCCAGGCGGGCGAGCCATGATCGCCACACCCGTATCTAGAAGATCTTCCCCCGTCATATCTAAATATGCGTGACCGCCCCCAAATACTCGGGGAAACAACGTCTGGAGCCCTGAATTTATTTTATCAAACGTTTCTTTGAAGCGCGCCCTTGTCTCTTTATCTATTTTACGAATGGCGTTTTGTAGCGTATTGAGTGCCTTTTCTAGGTCTTCATTCTGACTATCTAGATAGACCTTTCTTTCACTTTGAAGGCCATACTCATCAATAGCAGCCAAATTAATAGGCCCTAACCTTTGAATACGATTCGAGATTTTTTCAAGTTCTTGCTCACATTGGCCTTCTTCTAAGCCTTCTGGAATAGCACTCAAAACCTCTTCCAATGAAAATTTCGATTGTTCTAATTGCTCTAAAAGTCCATCACGCTTCACGGAGGCCCCTTCGCTTTTTAGGCGAACTTCCATTAACCGCTCTCGCGTAGCATCTGTTTTTTCTTGAGCCTTATTCCGTTTCTGCTCCAATTCTCGAATCGCACTCTCATTGTCATCTACGCGCGCTTTGGCCAGCCCTAGTTCTTTCTCAACACCTAGCCCCTGCCCTAGTTGATCCTCAAGCTCAGAACGCATGCTCTCTATGGGCTCATCGGATTCATCAATTTGATCAGCCAAGACCCCCATTTTTTCCTTAGATCGCTCAACCTGAGCGGCCATTCTGTCCATTGTTTCACGAGTGGATTGTAATTGGGCCATTATCGCTTGCTGTTTTAAAGCAAGTTCATGAGATAAATCCTTGTTTTCTCTATTTTTTTCTCTCGCATCCTCAACAGATTTTTGAGTTTCTTCACGAGCCTGCTCTAATTGCTCTCTTACCCCCGCATCGTCAGCCATAACATCTAGAGCCTTTTATAAATTAGCTCGGCTCTCAGAGATATTTTCTTCCTCCGTTTCTAACAAAAAATCAAGCTCTGCAAGCTCCTTAGAAATTCTACTTTTTCTAGTAACAGCTTCTTCTTCCTTTGCTGTCTGCGCACTTATCTTAGACTTAAGATCTCCCAATTGCTGAGCTTTTTCTGCAAGGTCATATTGGAGCTCTTCTCGACGTAATTCATTCTTAGTTAATGCCGCCATCAAATCGTCTTTCTTTTTAGAAATAGAATAAGATGTCTCCTCTAAAATACTTATTTTTATAGATAATTCTTCTAGGATTAACTTTCTTTTAGAGATGGATTCTTGTGCAGATTTACTTTTAATCTGAATCCAGTTTGCTCCGAGCCAAACGCCATCGGCTGTAATGATAGACTCTCCTGAAGCCAAACTGCTTCGTCCAGAGATAGCCTCCTCAAGCGTATCCGCTGCAAAAATTCCTGTTAATTGGTCTTCTATTCTCAAACCATTTTTGACCTTCGTTACCAGAGGCACGAGAAATCCATCCTCATTGACTCCTTTTCCGGGGGCACTCTCCACATCGATAAACGATAATTTGCCCAGCGGCAAATCTTTTAGAAGCACCTCGACCTCACTCAAGCCATCTACGCAAATAGCCTGAAGACTATCTCCTAAAACCGCCTCGACAGCTAACTCCCAGCCTAACTGAACATCCAAACTCTCGCCCAAACTATCCCGAGAATCTAGACCATGATTTTTCAACCAATCCGATATTTCTACGTTGTCCTGGCCCAGGGCAGCCTGTTGAAGAGCTTCAAATGAAATTCTTTTTCCTTCGCAGGCTTGCAACTCACTGCGCGCAAGGTCCAACTCACTAGTGCAGCTTGATAGATTCGTTCTGTTATCTTCAATAACCCCACTAAATCCAGCAGATTCCTCTTGCAGTGTCTTGATCGAAGCCTCGAGCTCATCAGCTTGGGCTATCACTAAGTCTAAGCCAGCATTCTCTGGCATTTCCTTCAATAATTTTAATTCTTCTTCAAGATTTTGCTTACGCTGTATCGCTCGACCGACACTATTTTCTAATTGCTGTATCCTAGATTGCTCAACTTCTGCCGTTTGCCTGGGTGCCTCAGCACGCTGATTAAATGCAACCCATTCCTGCTGCCAATTTTGCAACGCACCCTCAGCCTTGCTCAGAACATCTGACGACTCAATCTCAACCGCTTTAGCGGATTCTAATTGAGGTGTCACAGTATTAAGCTCAAAATCAAGGGCAGTAATTTTTTGCAGATCAATGTCCAGCTCTTCTCTTGCTTGATTCCAGCCCTGTTCGGTTTCATTAAAATCTAGCTTGAGTTGCTCAACTCTCTCGATTCTATGCTCTATTGATTGCTCTATTCGCGCAATGTTATTGCCCAGACTGTAGAACCGAGCCTGCACTTCACCAAGGGCATCGGTCAGCTGAGCATTATCTACCAAGTATTTTTCACTATCGGCATCGAGTCGACGCTGGTCAGCAACCGAAGATTCAATGCTAATTTGCAGAGCATTAATAGACGCTTGATTATTAGCTATTTCTTTGTCCAAACTAAGCCAGCGCAACCCGCTGAGATTCGCTGAAACCTCTCTCTCTTGTTGCTTGAGCTCTCCGTACTTTTCGGCCGCAACAGATTGTCGCTTTAAGTGCTGCAACTGGCGGTCTAGCTCTTCTCGAATATCTGTTAGACGCTCCAAATTTTCTTTCGTGCGCCTTATTCGCCTCTCTGTCTCTTTCCTTCGCTCTTTATATTTTGAGATACCTGCCGCTTCTTCTATATAAACTCGCAGTTCTTCAGGCTTTGATTCAATAAGCCTCGAAACCATACCCTGCTCTATAATCGAGTAACTTCGGGCTCCAAGACCTGTTCCCAAAAAAATATCAGTAATATCTTTTCTTCGGCAGGAGGTTCCATTTAAAGAATATGAGGACTGACTGTCTCTATCTACTTTACGTTTTATGGCGACTTCGTTGAAACCCACATACTCGCCAGTGAGCTTTCGATCGTTATTATCAAAAATTAATTCAACACTTGCTTGGCCCACAGGTTTTCGAGCACTAGAACCATTGAAAATAACGTCTGTCATACTTTCACCACGGAGGTTTTTTGCCGAACTTTCACCCATAACCCAGCGAACGGCATCAATGACATTAGATTTACCACAACCGTTAGGACCAACAACAGCTCCCAAATTTGAAGGAAAATTGATAACCGTTGGATCTACAAAGGATTTGAAGCCCGACAACTTAATGGACTTTAGACGCATAAGGTGCCTGCCTCAGCTTGGCATATTACTAATGGTGAATTGGTACAGCTACTTATCACGCAGTTTGCTTTATAAATAAGAGTATATGAATACGAAGTCAGCATTTTAAACTTGCGAAATTTTATCTAATTAATGACCCGAATGACACTTTAATCGGCAGAATACTGGAAAAAATAGTGCCGTACTTTGAGATGGTCTACTAATCTTACCCGCCAAACAGATTCTGGTATTGAATAAACTTGGAGCGTACGTAGAACTTGTTAACAGCTTTGTATCTCATTTCGCATAGATTATCCAATACCTCGTTGGCTAGAGGTCTGCCATATGCTTATGTTCGACGAGGCCACTAGATAAGAGGAAAAACAAAAATAGGCGTAATCTGAATAACTGGACAAACAACATATGGATATACTCTAATGCAAGAACAGTTCTATAAAAAAGGAAAGAAATTGAAAGCGCTCAAACTCTTCATAAAGCTAACAACACCTTTTCCTATACTCGCACTAATGGTCTTGCCAGCAATTAGCGCTGAGTCAGGAATTGGTCTAAGTCCGACGGCCCTGGATTATTACGTTAGGGAACCCGACTCAAATTATAAATATAACGTTGTTAGGACTATAGAAGGAGAAGACTACAAGACTTTCGTTATAGAAATGACTTCTCAGCAATGGCTCACTGAAGCCGAAGTGAACTTCCCAATATGGGAACATTTTATGGTAGTGATTGTTCCGGATGCAATTAAGAGCGATATCGGTTTTCTAACAATAACGGGAGGAAGCAAATCTAACAGCGCTCCAAGCGCGCCACTGCCCGCCGATGTTAAGCGAGCACTAGAAACAAACACAGTGGTCAGTACATTATACATGGTGCCTAACCAGCCCTTAATTTTCTCAGACGACAACGAACTCGCTCGAACTGAGGATTCAATCATCGCTTATACTTGGGATAAATACCTCAGAACAGCGGATGACAAATGGCCACTTAGACTGCCAATGACCAAAGCTTCGGTAAGGGCTATGGATACGATTAGCGACTTAATGGGAAGCGCTCAAGGAGGCGGCATTACGGTTGACCAATTTGTTATCGCTGGAGGCTCCAAAAGGGGCTGGACAACTTGGACAACAGCCATTGTTGACGATCGCGTAATTGCGATAATGCCTATAGTTATTGACATGCTTAATATTAGTCCATCGTTCAAGCATCATTTTTCCGTTTACGGCGCATACTCCCTCGCCGTCCTCGACTACGTTGCGAGCGGGAACGTTAATTGGATAGGGACGCCTGAGTGGGATTCGCTGATGAAAATTGTGGAGCCGTATGAGTATAGACATCGGCTCGAGTTACCCAAATATGTATTAAACTCTACCGGTGATGAATTTTTCCTGCCAGATTCTTCTCAATTTTACTGGAACGATTTGATCGGAGAAAAACATTTACGCTACGTGCCAAACTCAAACCATAGTATGGATAATACCGACCTTTTCGAGAGCGTCGATGCTTGGTATCACGCTATAGTACATAATGTAAAGATGCCTAGGTATTCTTGGGATCTAGATGAGGACGGCACTATTAGCGTGTTTTCTTTGGACAAACCTGAGAACGTCTTACTATGGCAAGCACACAATCCAACCAGTAGAAATTTTACGCAAGATGTCATTGGACGAGCCTATGTAAGCTCTCCGGTATCAGAAAGTGAACCAGGCGTTTTCAAAGTTAAATTAGATCCACCTGAAGAGGGTTTTACAGCGTATTATCTCGAAATGCATTATCCGAGCGGGACAGATGTGCCTTTTAAATTCTCGACAGGCGTTAAAGTTGTCCCCGATAGAAAAGAATACGTATGGGAATTCAAACCTAATAGCGCAAGAGCAAATTAGGCAAGCATAGGGCAGCATTTCATCCAACTTCAAACTTATATTTCTTTCTATTTTTGACTTAACATAGAATATTCTCTGCCTACGTGATCAAAATCATGCAGCTGGCAGTTCGCCCGATCGCTCATAAAGAAATTACAATGGTATGAACGGGTTTCAGCTATCTTTTCTTTTCGAAAAATGAACCATTCGGTTCCGCACAGTAACTCATGTTTTTTTCAGACGCAGGTTTCCACTCATAAGCCTCATATCTGCGCGCTGAATTATTTTATAAAAATGAAATTACAGAAAAACTGAAGGTAAACTCGCATAGCATTAGAATGGACTCACGCATTTTATTAGCTAACAATGCCTGATATAAATTTTTTTACGCGTGCTGTTTAGCAACTATCATCGCAAAATGAGGAGCAAGATCTCCTGATTCCACAAGAGTGTCTTCAATCTTAAATATGAGATCTAAAATCTTGCGAGACGCCAGGTCATCATGCCGAAAGTTACCCGCGATTCCGTTCAGCATGAATTGCATGAGAGTACCCCCCGTATAGTTGAATTCAACTACGTCAAAATGCCGACGAACTGACTCAACAATTTCTTCTGAGTGGACCGCCTCGGAGGGATCCACTTCCGCAACCTCTGCCGGAGACGGAAAGCCTAACTGGGTTCTAACTGTTCCTTTATCGTGCTCCGCCTGAGAAATTCTGTATTTTTCTGGAATAGTATGAAATACAGAAGTCATGACCTCCTTCTCACGTGCTGAAAAATTAAACCGATTAGGGCCTATATATTCATTAATAAATATATAGGCATCCTCTTTCATTGCCGCAGAGCAGGAACTCAGAATACCGTCAACATCTGCCATATGATGTAAAGAGGAATTAAAATAAATAGCATCGTATGCTGCACTGGGTAGGGGTGAACTTTCAACATTCTTTACGGTGTAACTTATCGTATCCTGCATATTATTTTCGACAGCAGCTTTCTGAGCTATCTCAACGCGCTTGGGCGCAAGGTCAACTCCCTCAATTCTTTTCGCCGCATTAATGCTTGCTAGATGGCGCTCTAGAGCGCCATCTCCACTCCCAATACTTAATATCTTGCTGACAGGGGCTCGCGCACTCAAAAAATGTTCAACAGTAAAGTTAACCCAGCTATCATAGTTTCTTCCTCCCGCCGCTTTGATTTGATACCTGTGGTTAATTATAGGGTTAGCCAACCAATAAGTTTCTCCAAAATAACTTTCGTCCGTATGCTGATTCCAATAGTCAGCAATAATCGAATCTACGACATTATGCTCAATAGCCATTTCTCATCTCTGCATGGATAATAGGTGTTGCATCATCGATCACCACGAACTCGCATTGTATTAGAAGCAACTGCGACATTTTTAATTAGAAAGTTGGTCGGGGCGGCGTCGCCTTAATACTATCTTGAAGCCCTTAATACAAAGACGTTAGCTCATTTCCACTCAGAAATATACCGCCAAATGTACCGCCTACTCCTTCATGTTCTCAAGCGCCTTCTTCAATGAGACGCTCCTTAAATTGTCACAGTACAAATTACACGGGTGTGATTTACTCATGCTAGGTCACTAAAGTACCTGGGATGACCAACTAGAGATTTAAGGCTGTAGGAACGTGCCTCAACCGCCCCCTAACCGCACGGTTTATTAGTTCGCCGCACTGGAGAACCCCGCAACCAGTTATTCTATAACCACTATGTAACACCTTATCTTATTCCTCAGTTCTCCTTATAGCAAACCGGCAACAATGCTATAGAACCGATTTGATCGCCCTTGCGAAACATTGTTTATCTTCTTTATAAATTCTTTCAAATAATACCGGAAGCGTCTTAACATCCCAGGAATTATGATTTAAACCTTTGGTTCCACTTCTTTTCTGTCCTGGTGCTAGTTGACTATAATCCTGATCCTTTCTTTGTAATGCCTCAATTATTGTATTAAATCGTTTAGTGGTATGACCGGGGGCATGATCATTGGGTGCTTGGTGCTCTATATCAAATAATCTCATTCTTGAACCCAGAGATTTATTCAGCTGTGGCCTGTTCCAGGTCCGC
>JAQWOJ010000089.1 GCA_029245905.1 Gammaproteobacteria bacterium | reverse complement strand
TAGCTACATCCTTATGCTGAGTTAATACCTCTCCAATTCCCTGGCTATCGCTTCCAACGACGACATTTAACACTCCTTTCGGAATCCCAGCACGTTCCGCTAATTCACATAAGGCAAATGCAGACAGGGGGGTGGCAGGATCGGGTTTTATTACTGTTGTACAACCCGCCGCTAAGGCAGGTGCAGCCTTTCTAGTGATCATGGCATTAGGAAAGTTCCATGGCGTAATGCAGCCCACTACGCCAATCGGTTGCTTGTAAGTCATTAGACGCCGATCATCCGCAATCGTAGGAATAACATCACCCATAACCCTCTTGGACTCTTCGGCATAAAATTCTATAAACCCTGCCCCATATCTAACTTCTGCAATTGCCTCTGCTAAAGGCTTTCCTTGTTCCGAAGTCATCAGAGCTCCCAAATCTTCAACGTTCTCAAGTATGAGCTCATACCAACGACGCAACAGTTCCGCTCGTGTTTTCGAGGTCAACCGACTCCAGCTGGTAAATGCCGCCACAGCAGCTTTAATTGCTAAAACCGCATCCGCTGGCTGTGAATCACTAACCTTAGCGATTACTTCACCAGTAGACGGGTTAACGATATCGAGCTTGGTAGAGCTTGTTACCCAAGCCCCATCGATATAGCTGTCTACACGAAGCAGTTTGTCGTCCTTTATCTTCATCATAATTCCTTACTTTCGATCCACCGGCAAAAGGCAATGCAAATCAAGGTCAAAAGGCTGACTTCGGGATCTTTATATTTTCAAGTATTACTTTATTAACCCTTTTTATTATATTGAATATAAAGGTTTTATAGGTTTATATTTGGCGCCCATACAGAGATAAAATAAGTAGAATCGGCATATCGCAAGGCTCCAGTTGATGCTCCGAACACATGTGAACGACTGCGACGAGCCCAAAACCTGCTTCTCGCAGGCTTGGACAGTATAAAACAGTCAGGAAACCATTGGGTGGTCGGCGCTACCTGTAGAGTTATCTTAGGTATTTTACATCATGCTATTAAAATGGAGCGGGAAACGAGGTTCGAACTCGCGACCTCAACCTTGGCAAGGTTGCGCTCTACCAGCTGAGCTATTCCCGCACACTAACATCATATTACATTCCAACCTTCACCGACCAGACCAAATTAAAAGAGGAATTGACTGATCAGGAGGACGCTATTCTAATGGCTGTCAATATTGAGTCAAGAGTCGATCAAAGACCTTGTAGGGTTTCCCAAGCATTCTTGAAATATATGATCATCGAATACACACTAATTAACGCAGCCAAATAAATCCCGAAGACACCTAGGGGCCATAGCCATTGAGGTGTGTCGATATCACCCAAAAGCAAGGCTACGATAGCGATCATCTGAATCGTCGTTTTTAGTTTTCCTGAAAATCCTACAGTAACCAGATCTCTGCGCCCTTTAGTACTCATCCACTCTCGCAGTCCAGAGATTAGTATCTCTCTGCTGATTAACACTACAGTGGCAATTAACAGGCTAGAATGCGAAGTTACTAGCATTATTAACACCACTACAACTAATAATTTATCTGCTATCGGATCTAAAAATGCCCCGAAATCTGAAGCCAAATCTAGTGTTCTAGCCAAATAGCCATCTAACCAGTCGCTAATGCTCGCTATAGCAAAAAGTAAAGCCGCCCAAAAATTTGACGCAGGTAAATCCGAGTAGTAGCACGCAGCCACTACTGGGATGAGAATCACCCGAATTATCGTTACTACATTAGCCCAGTTCAAATATCTTAGCCTTATAACCCAGAGTTTAAGTATCCTTGTTTAGTTTTTCTTAGCCGACTATTATTTCAGAGTACACGATCCTATCAGTCCGGATGGAACCATGCATAAATGTTTTCGGCCAATTTATTGCTTATCCCAGTAACTTTCATAATTTCTGGCAGACTCGCCTTTTTTAGCTCTTGCTGACCCCCGAAGTGTCGCAACAATTCTCGCCTTCTCTTCGGACCCAATCCAGGAATCTGCTCTAATACAGAGTGCCTCCTAGATTTATCTCGCTTTCTCCTATGCCCAGTAATCGCGAATCGATGCGCCTCATCTCTTATTTGCTGCAAAAGATGAAGGGCTTGTGAGGATGATGCCAGTACAATTTCTCGATATCCAGCCTCCTCCGCAATAAAAAGTGTTTCCTGACCCGCTCTTCGACTCACCCCTTTTGCAATACCAACTAGAAAAACCTCCGATAGTTGAAATTTTTTCAAAATCTTGGCTGCCTGAGTCAGCTGCCCTTTACCCCCATCCACTATAAGGATATCAGGCATTTTACCCTCTCCCTTGGTCAGCCTTGTAAAACGACGATCTAACACCTGTTGCATCGCAGCGTAGTCGTCTCCTGGCTGAATATCGAGAATATTAAAGCGCCTGTAATCTGATTTAACTGCTCCCGTATCGTCAAATACCACACATGACCCCACAGTACCTTCACCACTTGTATGGCTAAT
Source organism: Gammaproteobacteria bacterium (assembly GCA_029245905.1). Taxonomy (GTDB): domain Bacteria; phylum Pseudomonadota; class Gammaproteobacteria; order Pseudomonadales; family Pseudohongiellaceae; genus UBA9145. The sequence continues at coordinate 3,669 of JAQWOJ010000089.1, read as the reverse complement.
ATCAAAGCATTCTAGCCGCACAACCTCGTTATCCAGTTTCAACGCGTCCTGAAGTTCGATCAGGCTTGTTCTGATATTCTTTTTATCGCTGATTAGTGCCTCTAAAGACAACTCGGCATTCGCTTGAGCCAACTTGACCCATTTAGCTCTATAGCTTCGGACACGCATAGATAATTTTATCTTCTTCTGGGCTACACGGCATAACGCTTCTTCTATACTAGATGCATCCTCCAACACATCTGCAGAAATTATCTCTTCCGGGATATGGCTTGATCTTTCAGGTCTTAAATAATTTAGAGAAATGAATGCGCTTAAAATATCTGCTTTTGTCTCAGCAAGCTTGAATTTAGGATAAAACGCTTTGCTTCCAATTACTCTTCCTGCCCTTACATAAATAATATGAACCACCATGAAGGAATGTGTCAAATCAGCCGCAAGTACATCCGCGTCACCCCCTTGATTTTCAACAAACTGATCTTCTTGAATTCTTCGAAGATGTATGACCTGATCTCTATAAATTGCAGCCTTTTCGAATTCATGGGATTCCGAAGCTCTATCCATCTCTTGAGTTAGCTCCTTCGTAATAGTCTTATTTTTACCCTCGAGGAATAAAACAGAATGACGCACATCTCGAGCATATTGGTCTGGACTAATAAAGCCCACGCATGGTGCACTACACCGCTTAATTTGATATTGAAGACAAGGGCGCGATCTATTCTCAAAATATGTATTCTCACATTGTCGAAGACGAAATATTTTTTGTAACAAATTAACTGTTTCGCGCATCGAGTTAACATTCGGATAAGGACCGAAATATCTACCCTGTTCTTTCTTTTTTCCCCGGTACAAACTTAGACGCGGATACACCTCCTTTTCTGTCAAAGCAATATAAGGATAAGACCTATCGTCTCGCATTTGTATATTATAGGTTGGATGGTGCCGTTTAATTAAACTCTGTTCGAGTATCAAAGCCTCAGTTTCACTCTCGGTAATTGTCAACTCAATATTGTGAATTTTTTCCACCATTTTTATAGTTTTTGTGGCCAACCCAGAGGCACGAAAATAGCTACCAACACGCTTTTTTAGATTTCGCGCCTTACCTATGTAAATGATAGACCCAGTTGCATCGATCATGCGATATACGCCAGGTTTTTGGGTTAGGCTGGCCAAAAACTCTTTATGATTAAACTTAGATTCATTTTTTATTGACATAGTCAACTGCTTGGCCTGAGAGGAACTAATCCAACCTCGAGCTCCAAATCAATCCCATACCTCTCCAAAACACTGTCTCCCATGTTTCTTGCAAGAAGCCTAATATCCTTACCAGTGGCATTCCCATGGTTCACTATAACTAAAGAATGATTTTCATACACGCCGGCACCACCTTGCACTTTTCCTCTCCAGCCAAGCTCCTCAAGCAACCAAGCGGCAGAAATTTTCTGAAAGCCTGCTCTGTGCGTAGGAAAGCCATGAATTCCGGGAAACTTAACACGCAACTTTTCTATTTTTTCAGAAGAAACCAATGGATTCTTAAAAAAACTACCAGCATTGGGCAAAGAGTTGAGGTCAGGTAACTTCCTTCGCCGAATCTTACAGATTTCGGAAAACACATCATTCGCCGTCACATCTTTATCTGAAAATTTATTTAGCAGGTCTTTATGCCTTAAATTCGGAGTCCACGATTCTGCCAATTCGAATGTAACTTTAAATATAATATAAGGGTTTGAATCGGATCGTCTAAATAGACTGTCTCTGTAATCAAATTCGCAATCTTCTCTTGAGAGGGTCAGCCATTGTTGTTGCTCGCGATCAAAAACCTCTAACTCTACAACATGGTCCTTAATCTCTGCTCCGTATGCTCCAATATTTTGAACTGGCGCGGCGCCTACCGTACCAGGGATAAGGGCTAAATTTTCAAGTCCATATAACCCTTTAGCTAGACTAGAAACCACCAGAGAATGCCATTTCTCACCGGACGACACTATCACTTGCTGTTTATTAGCGCCTTTCTTATGCGACCAAGTTATGCCTTTATTCGCGATATGAATTATTAAACCAGGATAATCATCAACGAATAATGTATTGCTTCCGTCCCCAATTGTTTTTATAGGAAGATTATTTCTATCAGCAAAAGCAATTGCTTCTACCAACTCGGACTTTGTTGTGATTTTGGCGTAATAAGAGGCCGTCGCAGACACACGAAAGGTGTTAAGTAAATTTAGATCTCGCGCTTTTTCAATGATCATAAGCCAAGATAATTACGATAACCTATTTTTAGAGAAGACTCTTTTGAGAAATTCGATGCAAGCCTCTTCAACAAGATCTAACACCAGTTCAAAATCTTCCGCTCCCCCATAATACGGGTCCGGAACGTCTTTTTGTTCGGTTTGGATATAACCAAGTATCAACTGTGGTACGGTGTTACACTCAGCCGGCGCGCGTCTTTCTAGCTCTCTTATGTTGCTTTGATCCATCGCTAAAATGTAGTCAAAATGCGAAAAGTCGATGTCTTTAACCTGCCGAGCCCTCAGATGATCAATATCGTAACCGCGCTGAGCTGAAGCCTGTATAGCTCTTAAATCGGGCTTCGAGCCGATATGCCAATCTCCAGTCCCTGCAGAGTCTACTTCAACTAAGTGCTCTAATTCTTGATCTTTTACGAGCTTGACCAATACACCCTGAGCAACAGGTGATCTACAAATATTACCCAAACAGACCATCAGCACACTAATTTTTTTAGGGGAGAGCATTATTGGCCCTAGACAAAGTTCTCCGGACCACCTCTAAATCCTTTTCGGTGTCAACGCCCGCTGGAATTATATCGGTGGAAATATCAACATGGATTTTTATTCCGTTTTGCAAAGCCCTTAATTGCTCTAAGTTTTCAGAATACTCAAGCTCTGAAACGGGCCACCTTACAAATTGATGCAAAACTTCTACTTTGTATGCATAGATACCGATATGCCTGTAATAAGACTTCTGGTTTTTACCTGAATTGTATGGAATACACGCCCTACTAAAATAAAGCGCTTCATTGTTTTTGTTCATAACCACTTTAACGGCGTTTGGATCATTAACCTCCGAATTATTAGTTATCAATTCACATAGCGTTGAGATTCCTACCGATTCGCTTTCTCTTAAATTCTTAGCCACTCGATCAATGGCAGATGGGGGTATTAATGGCTCATCGGCCTGGACGTTAACAACCACCTCGTTACTGTCGAGCCCCATTTCAGTTATCACTTGTTGAATTCTTTCAGTTCCTGAGCGATGTTGAGCAGACGTCATAAAAACCTCAGCCCCAAAACCCTGGGCTGATTTTCTTATACGATTATCGTCTGTAGCTATAACAATTTGTCTAGCGCCACTTTTCATGGCCTGTTCGTAGGTATGCTGGAGCATTGTCTTTCCTACTATGTCAAGCAACACCTTCCCCGGCAATCGTTCAGAGCCAAAACGCGCTGGGATAATGACATAAAAACTCATTGATATTCTTCGTGCTCAGAGACAGAGATTGCTCGAGCAGATTCCATCAACATAATCGGTATTTCATCTTTCACTGGAAATGCCAAAGCGTCAGACAAACAGATAAGCTCATTATTTTTCCCATCATAATATAGATTACCCTTGCATACTGGGCATGCCAAAATCTGAAGCAATTTTTTATCA
>JAQWOJ010000069.1 GCA_029245905.1 Gammaproteobacteria bacterium | reverse complement strand
CCGACTATTTTTATGCACACGGTGGTTAAAAGTAGGAGCGATAATATAATTCATATATTGGAAGAGCAGGCCACTGGTATGATCGCCGACAAAGCGGAACGTTTGGCTAACGGCTAATCTAATATTTAAAGGGTTGATCGTATGTATTTCACTATTTTAGATATCTTCGATGCGGTGGGGACGTTTATGCAAAGAGGAGGTCCGGTGCTTTGGGTGATTGCTTGGCTTCTTCTAATAAAATGGTCGTTGGTGTTCGAGCGTATTTGGTATCTGAATACCACGCATAAAAAGAACATAAAAATGACGTTAGCTGATTGGAATGCGCGGTCAGACACTCAGAGTTGGAGTGCTCACCAGATCCGGACAATGATGATATCGAAGATCTCACTGGACGTGAGGAATACTCTTCCGATTATCGAAGTCTTGGTAACGATATGCCCGCTGCTCGGACTAATCGGCACGGTGACAGGGATGATTGAGGTATTCTTTGTTATGGCAGTAAGTGGTGGAGGTGATGCTAAATCCATGGCTGGCGGCGTGTCTAAGGCCACAATCCCTACGATGGCTGGCATGGTGGGGGCTATTTCTGGGATCTTCGCTTTTAATTATTTAAAGTCTAAAGTGGATAGAGATTTGGAGTTGTTGGAAGATAAGCTGCCTTTGTCCCATTGAAGTATTGGAAAATCTAGGATCGAATGATGAAATCAGGGTTAATGAAAAAAAATGCAGAGGAAGAGGCTGGCGAGATTGACTTGACTCCAATGCTGGATGTTGTGTTTATCCTTCTAATATTCTTTATTGTGACGTCAGTCTTCGTCACAGAAGCTGGAATTGATGTATCCAAACCTGAGGCTTCTACGGTAGAAGATACCTCCGGGGACCTAATACTTATAGCAGTTGGGCCCTCCGGAGACATTTGGATAGACGGTGATCAAATCGATCCAAGATTTATTCGCTCGCGCTTTGAGCTCCGACTAGCAGATGCGCCTAATTCCGCCATTATTATTCAGGCCGACCAAAATGCAAATAACGAACAAGTCATGCTTATTTTAGAGGCTGCGCGTGAAGCCAATATTGAAGACGTAAGTATTTCAGCGGAGGCATAGCAAATGATACTTGTTAGATGGGTTATCTCCATGGGAATGGCTGCTGGCATCACTCTTGGCCTTTTCTATTTCATGCAGTTCTTGATTGCTACTGGAGAGGCATTCGACGAGCGGGTGTCTGTCGTAAAAATCGTGGACGCGACAATGCCGGATATCGAGCTCGAAGTAATCGAAGAAATCGATAAGCCTGAGCCGATAGAAGATATGCTTCAAGATCAGCCGGAAGTTCAGGAACGACAGACTACGCTTGATTCGGGTCCTGCTCTTAATATTGAAAGGGCGTCCATCGAAATTGACACCGGATTAGAGTTATCTAATGCCTCTATCTCAGCCACTGACGGCGATTATCTCCCTTTGGTTGCGATTGCCCCACAATATCCAACTCGAGCAGCCCAGCGCGGTATTCAAGGGTGGTGCTTGGTAAGTTTCACAGTAGATGGTCTTGGAAATGTGGTGGAAGAAACCATCTCGGTTGTAGATGCTGAGCCACCAAATATATTCGACCGATCATCCGTTAGAGCTGCGGGACGATTTAAGTTTCAGCCTCGAGTAATAGATGGTCAAGGCGTTGAAGTGTCCGGCGTTCAATATTTGTTTCGCTACCAGCTAGAGGACAATTAAGCATGAAGAGATTCCGTTTGGTGCCACTTGGATCCCTTATCACAGCATGTTTTGTGTTCCTGCTGTCCCCACCTTTCGTAAGCGCCGGTGAAGAGCAACGCGCTCCGCCTGAAGCCCGTACTTCTGGAACCCTAGGCCCGCAGGTCATGCGAGCTATCAGTGAGATTCAGGAGTTGATGCAGCCAGAAGATGAAGATGATGAGCCTGACTTGGAGGCAGCGAAGGTAGAGTTAGACGAGCTATACGAGCGTCGTTTCGAAAGAATGAACGACTTTGAGAAACAGACTGTACTGAATTTTTACACAAACTATTGGCTGACCCTTGAAAATTACGGGGAAGCTATAAGCACATTTGAGCAATTGCTTGAGATAGAAGAGCTCCGTGAGGATACTCGTTTAAGGACTCTGAGATCTCTAGGGCAGTTGACTGCTGCAGAAGAGCGCTGGAGGGATTCCATACGTTATTACGGGTTGTGGCGGGAAGTGTCTTTAGAGGAAGATGATATCGTTTTTCGAGGACTCTCTTATGCGCATTATCAAGTCGACGAGCTAGCTGAAGCATTACCATATTGGATATCCTATATGGAAATTTTACTAGACCGGGGAGAGGAGTTAGGCAGAGATGACTATGCTTATTTGAATGGCTTATACTTCCAGCTCGAAGACTTCGCCAATGCCCTTCCACTCACCAAAACTATGGTGATCCTTTTTGATGACCAGACGGATTGGATGAACTTAAGTGCGGTTTATGCCAGCCTCGATGATGAGGATCGGAGAGTGCGATCCATGAATTTGGCCTATCTGAAAGGATTGCTTGACGATGAAAACAGATTCTTAAATTTAGGGCAATCCCTTGGCGGGATAGACATTCCTTACAGCGGCACCAAGATTCTTTTGGATGGAATTGAGCAAGATATCGTTGAGCAGACAGAAGAAAATCTAACGACGTTAACGCAAATGTTTTTAATTTCCTCGGACTATGAAGCAGCCTTGGAGCCTGCTTTAAAGGTTGCTGAAATGTCCGAGAGCGGCGATGGTTATGATACTTATGGCTATATACACTATGTATTAACCAATTATCGTGAGGCCGCGGACGCATTTCAAATGGCGATTGATAAGGGTGACCTGAGTAATCGCGCGGATACCTTACTATTTCTCTCGCGTTCGCTCGTCGAGCTATCCGATTTCGAGGGGTCTATAGACGCAGCGAGGCAATCTGCGGACGCTGGAGATGAATCTGAGCAGCGCAGTGCAAGTGATTATATTAGATTCATCGAAAGCACTAGGGATAGATTTAATATTATTGCAGAGCGAAGGCAAGACGCTATAGATTTTTATGAGCCCTACCCATCGTTGCTCGACTAAAAGGCTAGGTGGTGCTATCTCGATAACTTGATTTTTTTTTAATTGACCCAATAACAAGACCTGGTTGATGACTCAACCAGGTTTTTTTTTAGTAGAAATAGTTGGAGAAGAAAAATGGCTGCTAGTCCAAAAGCTGAAACCCGAGGTTTTGAAACAGAAGCAAAGCAACTTTTGCATTTGATGATTCACTCCCTTTACAGTAATAAGGAAATCTTTTTGCGTGAATTGATTTCAAACGCATCTGACGCAATTGATAAGCTAAGATTTGAATCTTTGTCGAGCGCCGAGATGTTAGGAGAAGATACAGAGTTTCAAGTTCAAGTCGACTGTGATAAGGACGCCAATACCATAACAATTTCAGATAATGGTATAGGAATGAATAAAAAAGAGGTTATCAGCAATCTTGGTACTATCGCAAAGTCTGGTACCGCTCAATTCTTAGAATCCTTGACGGGAGATCAGCAGAAAGACTCACAATTAATAGGCCAATTTGGCGTTGGGTTTTATTCGTCATTTATAGTTGCAGACGAAGTTGAAGTGATTACTCGGAAAGCAGGAACCAAAACGAAAAAGGCGATCCTTTGGAGATCAAAAGGGGAGTCAGACTACTCTATCGAAGACACCACGAAAGAAACGAGGGGAACAACTGTTATTTTACATTTAAAAGCCGAAGAAAAGGAATTTTCAGAAAATTTTCGGGTAAATAGTGTAATTAAAAAATATGCTGATCATATTTCCGTTCCGGTCAAAATGGAGAAGGCCTCAAGTCCCAGCGAAGAGAGTGAGGATTCTCAAGGAGAAGTTGAATATGAAACTATAAACGATGCAAATGCCTTGTGGACGAGACAGCGCAATAAGATTAAAAAGGCAGAGCATGAAGAGTTTTATAAGCACATCACCCACGATTTCGAGGGCCCTTTAGATTGGAGTCACAATAAAGTTGAAGGAAAACTGGAATATACAAGTTTGCTTTATATACCTAAACGCGCCCCATATGATCTCTGGAATCGTGATGCGGCGAGGGGGCTTAAGTTGTATGTTCAGCGTGTCTTCATAATGGATGATGCCGAACAATTTTTGCCGCTTTATCTAAGATTTGTAAAAGGTGTGATTGATTCTAACGATATTTCGTTGAACGTTTCGCGAGAGATTCTGCAAAAGGATCCCGTAGTTGATTCCATGCGTAATGCATTGACCAAACGTGCCCTTGATCTTTTGTTAAAGATGCGAACAAAGAAAAAAGAGTTGTATAACGAATTCTGGGAGCAATTTGGGCAGGCTCTTAAAGAGGGGCCAGCTGAAGATTTTGCTAATAAAGAAAAGATTGCGAAGCTGTTGCAGTTTACGACAACAGAGTCTAAGAACTCGAAACAAGAAGAAGGTTTGGATGAATATCTTGAGCGGAGAAAAGATGATCAGGATAAAATTTACTATATCGTAGGTGAATCCTTAAAAGCAGCGAAGACTAGCCCTCATTTAGAAATCTTTAGGAAGAAAGGTATAGAGGTAATCCTCCTACACGATCGTATCGATGAATGGTTAATGGGTCATTTAAATGAATATGACGGTAAAAAGTTTCAAGATATTACCCGCGGAGAATTAGATCTAGGAAAACTTGACGAAGGGGATGATAAAAAGAACCAAGAGAAAAAGGAAAAGAAGTTCGTAGACCTCATTAGTCGGATTAAAGCTTTATTGGGGGAGCGAGTGAAAGATGTTAGGTTGACGCATAGACTCACAGACTCCCCCGCGTGTCTCGCGATTGACGATAATGATATGGGAATGCAAATGCGGAAAATAATGGAAGCTTCAGGGCAGTCGGTGCCGGAGTCAAAGCCTATCTTTGAGATAAATCCGGATCATCCATTGGTTGTAAAGCTAGATGGTGAGGCAGATGAAGAATTGTTTGAAGATATTGTTGCGGTGTTACTGGGCCAAGCAAACCTCGGTGATGGCGGAGAGCTTGATGACCCTAGCGAATTTTCCGCGAAGCTTAACAAGCTTTTGCTGAAGATTAACTGATTACATTTTTTCGAGGGTCTCTATACCTAATAGGTCGAGGCCTTCTTTCAATGTGGTTGCGGTTAGGCTCGCTAGCGCTAGACGAGAAATTTTAATTAGTTTATCTGCCTTTAAAATGGGGCAGGCTTCATAAAATCGCATAAAGATCCCAGCCAGCTCATACAAATAATTGCACAGTAGGTTGGGATAACAGTCAGTACTAACCGTGTTCACGATTTCTGGAAATTGTAAGATTTTGATCAATAAGCTTCGTTCTTCATCAGCAGATATTAACGAGATAGCCATTGGGCTATTTGATTCTGACGACTTGCTAATGAGACTCGTAATTCGTGCGAAGGCATATAAGAGATAGGGTGCGGTATTACCTTCAAACGAAAGCATGCTAGACCAATCGAATACGTAATCTGAAGTTCGGCTCTTGGAAAGTTCCGCGTATTTCACAGATCCTATTCCGACAATTTCAGCAATTTCTCTCCGTTCCGTTTCACCTAAAGAGGAGTTTTTTTCAGTTACTAGATCGTAAGCGCGAGCGATAGATTCATCAAGGAGATCGATTAATTTCACTGTATCACCAGAACGTGTTCTGAATGGCCTCCCGTCCGCTCCCATCATAGTCCCGTAAGCAATATGCTCTAACGAGATATTGTTAGAGGCTATTTCAGCTGACTTTGCTAAAGCAAATACTTGCTTAAAATGAAGCGATTGGCGCGCGTCAACAACGTATAGCGCTCGATCTGCCATCATCTGCTCGGATCTTAGTTTGATTGCCGCAAGATCAGTTGTGGAGTATAAGTAGCCTCCATCGGATTTCTGAATAATTATTGGTAGCGTGTCTCCGTCTTTTCCAATGAATTCAGGTAAGAAAACACACTTTGCACCATCAGATTCTGTAACAAGGCCTTTCCTCTCGAGATCTTCAATTATTTTTTCCAAGATATCGTTATACCGGCTTTCAGAGTCCAGGTCTGTTCGACTCAACGTAACATTTAGTTTTTTATATATGGCATCGCAATGCAGAAGCGAAGTCTCTATGAATTCTTCCCATATGGCCCGATGATTTGGGTCCCCACTTTGTAGTTTGACTACTGCCTGTCGAGATGCAGAAGAGAAAGATTCGTCAGAATCAAATCGAGCTTTTGCAGCTGTATAAAACTTTTCTAAATCCGAAAGCTCTTTGGGTATATTTTCTGTATCGCTACGTTTGATTTCCTGCATAAAGGAAATTAACATTCCAAACTGAGTTCCCCAATCTCCAACATGATTTTGTCTTATGACTTCGTGGCCCTCCTTTTCTAATATCCGAACAATTGAGTCTCCTATGATAGTTCCTCGTAAATGGCCTACGTGCATTTCTTTGGCTAAATTTGGCGAGGAATAATCAACAACTACCTTCATCGGGCTATCAGTTGCGGAAATTGCATCATTCTTTCCAGACAAGAGATCGTTAGCCATAGACAACACGCTGCGTTCACGCAATCGTATGTTTATAAACCCAGGACCAGCCACTTCTATAGCTTCTATTAGGGCGATCGAGTTATCTTCTAGATAGTCGATAACTTTTAGTGCTAGTTCCCGGGGATTCGCGCTTAACTGCTTAGCAACAGACATTACGCCATTTGCTTGGTAGTCTCCGAACTCTGGCCTAGATGAGGTGGTAACATTTGCGTTACTTGATTGAATCCCAGAACATTCCTTCAACGCACTGCTAATTTCTTTGTTTAAATATTGTTTTATGTTTTGCACGGGCACAGTAAACTTTTGATAGGATGAGAAGGAATCGGATTGTACACCATTTGAGTTAAAACGCCTTGTCGTAAGCTATACATAATTTGCAATTACGCTGACGTGTCAGCTGTGGGTAAGTCGGTTAGAATTGGTAATGAGCATAGAGCGGCGAGAAGTTACAATTATCCGCGTGACGCCTAGTCATGAGGGACAAAGACTGGATAACTTCCTTTTTAGGGAACTTAAAGGGCTGCCTCGCACTCGGGTTTATCGATTAATTCGGCGAGGCGAAGTTAGGGTAAATAAGAAACGTTGCAAACCTGATTTAAAGCTCTGCAGTGGGGATGAGTTACGAATTCCTCCGGTCGCGATCAGACCAGGGGCTACGATTCCACGGGTTTCGGATGGACTGGCCGGGAGATTATTGGATAGCGTGCTCCATGAAACCGATCTTGTGTTAGTCCTCAATAAACCCGCAGGAATTTCGGTCCATGGTGGTAGCGGTGTAAGGTTGGCTCTGGTAGATGCGCTGCGGCAGATTAGGCCCGAATGGTCTGAGCTAGAACTTGCTCATAGGTTGGATCGAGACACTTCAGGTTGTCTGTTATTAGCAAAGAAATCCAGTGCGTTAAAGCATTTGCAGCGCGAATTTAAACTGAAACGTGTCCGAAAGCGTTATTTGGCCTTTGTCCACGGCTCGTGGCCCAAAGAGCTGATTAAAGTAGATGTTCCCTTGCTAAAAAATGAAATTAGCTCGGGGGAAAGGGTGGTTAAGGTCTCTCGGCATGGGAAAGAGGCAGAAACTCATTTTAAAGTGCTTCAGACCTATGCCGCAGCAAGCCTTATAGAGGCATCACCGATAACTGGGCGAACTCATCAAATTAGAGTCCATTGCCAACATGCTGGCTATTCCATAATTGGAGATCAAAAATACGGGACCAAAGGTTGCTCCGAGCAACTAAAAAGTATAAAGACGCTATGCCTGCATGCATCGAATATAGAGTTCTCAGACCTTGTGTCGAATAAGATAATAAAAATTGAGGCTCCATTTGATAAATTCTGGCAAATTGCTGCCGAAACGTTAGAAAAAAAAATATAAAAAACAATATAATATCGTGGTTTTATTACTTAAATTCGATGATAGATATTCTTTTTGACACTAGCGCCTGTGACGCCTATTATGGCGCGCCTATGGTAAACGTAAGTCTGCCGAAATATATAGACGCAAGAAAAGTTTTTTTGCAGCGGGAACGGGTCTCTGGGCTTCTCAAACTTAGCGATTTAAGGAGGTTAAGAGGCCTTTTAGCTAATGACAGAGGAACGGTTTACGCCGAGCTACGCTTTTTTCTTGATGGCTCAGGAAATAGGATCATAAAGGGCAAAGTCAAAGCGACCCTGAACGTTATTTGCCAGCGATGCTTAGAACAGCTCGAGATTTTGATAGGGGATGACATAAGTTTGGGAGTTATAGAGTCCGAAGACTTGGCGTCGGGCTTGGATAGCACGTTAGACCCGTGGATTTGTTCAGGTTATAAATTATCGCTGTCAGAGTTGGTTGAAGAGCAGTTAATTCTCTGTTTGCCGATAGTGAATCACCATGAGGATTCTGATTGCACCAACAAGTTAAATTATCAGGCAAACGTCAGTGCAAAGAAGGGTGATTCGAGCAAAGATAGCCCCTTTGCGGTGTTGAAAACACTTAAAACTAAATCGTTATAAAGTGTTTTTGTAATAGATTATGATTAGCAGCGTCACTTTAGGAGTTTGTTATGGCAGTTCAAAAAAGCAAGGTTACACGATCAAGACGGAATAAGAGACGGACTCATGATTCTCTGAGTGCGCCGACTTTGTCAACTGATAGCGCAACAGGAGAGGTTCATCGCCGTCATCATGTAACAGCCGATGGGTTTTATAAAGGTAAAAAGGTTATCGAGGTGTCGGAGGAATGAGCCCTGCCAACATTACTAGAAAAATTCTTGGAAATTTGTTGAGACAAGTAAATTAATCGTACAATGAAGAAGGTTACGCGTGCAGGAATTCGGTTTTATATTCCCCGGTCAAGGGTCGCAAAAGCTAGGGATGCTCTCAGGGATTGCTAGTGAGTCGCCGATTATCCAATCAACTTTCGAAGAAGCATCCGACGCCTTGGGGTTGGATTTGTGGGAAATCTGTCAGAACGACTGCAAGAGCATTTTAGATCAAACGGAAATAACTCAGCCTGCACTTCTGAGCGCCTCAGTGGCTATTTGGCGGTTCTGGCAAGACATGACAAATCTATCTCCCTCTATTATGGCTGGCCATAGTCTTGGCGAATATTCGGCTTTGGTTTGTGCGGGCTCGATGGGGTTTCGTGACGCGATTGGTGTTGTGCATGAAAGAGGTAAATTGATGCAAGCTGCCGTTCCAGAGGGGCAAGGCCAAATGGCCGCAATAATTGGACTAACAGGCAAAGAGATTAATGCGATATGTGATGAAGTGATGGTTGAAAAAGGGGTTGTCTCTGCGGCTAATTATAACTCCCCAACTCAAACGGTTATCGCGGGGGACGGCCTAGCTGTTAAGACAGCAATGGATTTCTGCAAGGATGCTGGGGCTAAAAAGACGCTTTTGCTCAAGGTAAGTGTTCCGTCACACTGCGCACTGATGAGGCCGGCAGCACAAGAACTGCGAAATATATTGGCTTCTGTAGAGATAAAGTCTCCACAGACCCCTGTTCTGCAGAATGCCGATGGTGATTTAGCAAAAGAACCGGACCAAATTAAACTAAACTTAGTTAAGCAGCTTTATTCGCCAGTTTTGTGGGTAGACTGTGTGAAGAGTATCTTCCTGGAAGGGTCTGAGAATGTCGTCGAGTGCGGGCCTGGCAAAGTTTTATCAAGTCTAGTAAAACGAATTGAGCCAAAACTTGTCTGTTATGCGACCGATTCTTTAGAGCAGATTCAGTCTGCTATATCCGAAATATCTCAATCAAATAACTAATTAACAATATTTTGAGGAAAGAGTTTAATGCTTAATCAAACTCGACCGGTTGCACTTGTTACGGGTGCTAGCCGAGGGATCGGCAAAGCGATCGCGCTGGAACTGGCGGACCAAGATTTGACAGTTATAGGTACTGCTACTAGCGACGAGGGCGCTAAAAATATCTCAACTTATTTAGAAGATTTAGGGGTGAGTGGCGAGGGCATGTGCGCAGATGTGGCCGAAGAAAATTCGGTCAATAATTTAATAAGAAACATTAACGATAAATTCTCTTCGCCAATCATACTGGTGAACAACGCTGGGATAACGAGAGATAATTTGCTGATGCGTATGAAAGAGACTGAATGGCATGATGTTATTGAAACTAATTTAGGTTCAATTTTTCGAGTAACAAAATCGTGCCTTAAAGGAATGACGCGGGCACGGTGGGGTCGAATAATCAATGTGTCCTCTGTCGTTGGAGCAAGCGGAAACGCAGGCCAGACCAATTACTCTGCCTCTAAGGCGGGCATAGAGGGCTTCACCCGATCATTAGCTAAGGAAATAGGATCAAGGGGTATTACCGTAAACACGGTTGCGCCGGGCTTTATAGACACGGATATGACCAAATCCCTTCCAAAGGAGCAAAAAGACGGGCTGTTAGCGCAAATCCCTATGGGAAGACTTGGTGAGCCTCATGAAATAGCTAAAGTAGTCGGCTTTCTGGTGTCAGAACAAGCGTCATACATAACTGGGGAGACATTGCATGTGAATGGCGGCATGTATATGGGTTGAATAATATGGTTGAGTTTTAAACAACAGGAATTTGCAATTTAAACATTACAACGCCTCTAAATAGAGGTAAAATCCCGTCTCTTATTTGTACGTTTGGTTTGATTAATCCAAACTGCATTGAAAGGGTTTTTGAAAAACCTTAAGAAACAAAGAATTAGGAGCTAATAATAGATATGAGTAGCGTTGAAGATCGTGTAAAGAAGATAGTCTGCGAACAGCTTGGTGTTAAAGATGAGGATGTGAAGCCCTCTGCTGCCTTTGTAGAAGATTTAGGTGCTGATTCTTTAGATACCGTTGAGCTAGTAATGGCTTTAGAGGAGGAATTTGAGACCGAAATCCCTGACGAGGAGGCTGAAAAAATCACGACTGTCCAGCTGGCCTGCGACTACATCAACGAACACTTATAAGAGCTAAATCCACTTAATAAAAGCTACTCTGGAGCAGTCTAGGGTGGCTTTTGTTTGTTTGGCGTCTTGTAAATATTTTTGGAGGCCTAGTTGACTAAGAGAAGAATTGTTGTCACCGGTTTAGGGTTATTAACGCCTGTCGGAAACGATGTGAATAGTTCGTGGAGCGCTCTAAAAAATGGTAGAAGCGGCATCGGGCCGATTGAGCACTTCGATACAAGCAGTTTTACCACCCGGTTCGGAGGGTCCCTTAAAGGTTTCCATTGTAAGGATTTCATGGAGCCTAAAGAGGCTCGTCGCATGGATATTTTCATGCAATATGGCATCGCGGCAGGCGTCCAAGCTTACGAGGACTCTGATCTTGTAGATGGGTCATTCAATCCAGAGCGTTTCGGTGTCGCGATAGGTTCGGGTATAGGCGGAATAAAAACCATAGAAGATACGACGCTACAGATCAGGGATTCTGGATCGCGCAAGATCTCTCCCTTTTTCGTCCCAGGCTCTATTATCAATATGATTGCTGGTAATCTTTCTATTCGCTATGGGCTTAAAGGTCCTAATATCGCGGTGACGACAGCGTGTACAACAGGAACACATAATATTGGCTTGGCTGCAGGTCTAATAATGAATGATCAAGCTGATATTATGCTCGTGGGTGGTGCGGAAATGGCAACTTCCCCTGCAGGTCTGGGCGGATTCTGTGCCGCGAGAGCGTTATCTACCCGAAACGATGAGCCTCAAAAAGCGAGCCGGCCCTGGGATCGGGGTCGGGACGGGTTTGTTTTGAGTGATGGGGCTGGTGTTATGGTGATCGAGAGCTTAGAGCATGCAACAAAGCGAGGTGCTGAAATTTATGCAGAACTTTTGGGGTTTGGTATGAGCGGTGATGCTTTTCATATGACGTCGCCTCCCGAAAATGGTGCTGGAGCAGCGTTGTGCATGAAGAATGCTTTGCGAAATGCAGGAATGAATCCTGATGATGTGGATTATATAAATGCCCATGGAACATCCACACCAGCGGGTGATCTTGCAGAAACCGCGGCTATAAAAGCAGTTTTTGGCTCACATGCTAAGAAACTATGCGTCAGCTCAAGCAAGTCCATGATTGGCCATTTATTAGGTGCGTCTGGGGCTGCGGAAGCGATAATTTCAGTCTTAACGCTAAAGGACCAAGTTATTCCTCCTACCATTAATTTGGAAAACCCCGACGAGGGTTGCGATTTGGACTACGTTCCTGGTGAGGCTAGAGACCAAATGGTTAATACGGTACTAACTAACTCGTTTGGATTTGGCGGAACTAACGGTAGTTTGATATTTTCCCGATATGAACCCGAATAACAGTTAAAATATGAGACCCAGGTAACTGGCGATGATAAAATTTTGTCACGATGAGTGTTAACCTTGCAAGACTCATAAGTTCTTACAAATCTATTTTCATAAAGACTGCTATTTCTTTTATAGCGGTGTCTCTAGCAATTTTATTAATTTTAAGGACGCTCCTTCATTCGCCCATTACCTTAGATTTAGACACTATAATTTTTGAAGTAAAAGAGGGAAGCACACTTAACTCGGTGAGCGATGAACTTCAAAAAGATGGGATCTTTGCCTATCCGAAAATTTTCGCCGCTTATGCCCGTATCCAAGGGGTAGACAGGCTTATTCAACCGGGGGAATATGAGATCACGGAAAGCACAAGTCCTAGTTCGCTTTTAGGGAAAATGATAAGCGGAGAGTTATTTCAACATAGAATTACCCTAGTCGAGGGATGGACGATAGACCAGGTGCTAGAGACATTGTGGAGTGACGACGCGATTATCCAGGAGATAGAAACGAAGGATCCTAAGAGTCTGGCCGACTTGCTCAGTCTTGAGGTCGCTAGTGCAGAAGGTATGCTTTTCCCAGACACTTACTTTTTTACTAAGGGCGCGACTGATATTAGCATTGTCAGAAGGGCTTATATTAATCTACAAGGCATGCTGCGCAGTGCTTGGGAAGACAGGCTCGGCGGCCTCCCTTATGATTCCTCTTATGAAGCTTTAACTATGGCTTCTATAATTGAGAAAGAGTCCTCAACCACAAGTGAAAAAGGTTATATATCTAGTGTGTTTATAAATCGTATTGAGAGGGGGATGAGGTTGCAGTCCGATCCTACGGTAATCTATGGGATGGGAGAAGAGTATGATGGGGTTATTACACGTGATGCGTTAATGCAAGAAACAGCGTTTAATACGTATCGCATTGAAGGATTGCCTCCCAGCCCGATTGCTTTGCCTGGGCTTGAGTCGCTGAAAGCAAGCCTCAACCCTCTTGAGTCTAACTATTTATATTTTGTTTCCCAAGGGGATGGAAGTCATTATTTTTCAGAAAGTCTTAAAGAACATAATGATGCAGTGGATCGGTTTCGCGAAAATAACGATTTAAAGAGCAACTAAACGAATAATTGGAACGTAAGAGTGCTTGGAAAATTCATCACAATTGAAGGGATTGAGGGCGTCGGTAAGTCTACTAATATTGAATCAATTAGGACTTTCTTAACCCAGAACGGGATTAAATCGATAGTCACCAGAGAACCTGGAGGGACTTCTTTAGCTGAGAGTATACGAGGCTTGCTTTTGAAAGTTGAAGATGAAAACCCTGTAGAGCTATGTGAGTTATTACTAATTTTTGCGTCTAGAGCGCAGCACATAAAGAAAGTAATTGAGCCAGCTTTAAAAGAAGGAATTTGGGTTTTATGTGATCGGTTTACTGACGCGACCTATGCCTATCAGGGCGGGGGTAGGGGGTTACGTAGTTCGATAATCTCTGAATTAGAGAGCTTGGTTCAGGGGTCTTTGCGACCTGATCTTACAATCATTTTAGATTTGGATGTGCGTATTGGATTATCAAGAGCAAGGAATAGAGGAGCGTTAGATAGATTTGAGAAAGAACAGCTAGATTTCTTTGAAAGGGTAAGAACGACCTACTTATCTATTGCCGGTAATGCGACTGATCGATGCGTTGTTATAGATGCTGATAACAAAAGAGAGGTAATTTCTAAACAAATTCATGACTTGCTCACTGAAAAATTTGTAAAATAACTGATGAGCCCTCAATCACCTTTCCCCTGGCAAGCTAATTATTGGTCAAGACTTGTCAATTTGCACAGTGTAAAGAAATTGTCTCATGCTTATTTGATAACTGGGCTAAAAGATATAGGGAAGTACCAGTTCGCTTGCGAATTCTCAAGGTATTTATTATGCCGTTCTCCAAGTAATGGCAATGCGTGCGGTAATTGTGACAACTGTTCGCTTGGTCATAAGTCAGATCATCCAGACTGCATGAAGATTTTTCCAGACGATAAAGGCCGCGTAATTAAAGTGGATCACATTCGGTCGCTGTCAGAATTCTTCAGTCAAACTAGTCATGCGGGTGGGGCCAAGATAGCTCTGATTAATAATGCTAATTATTTAAACACCGCTGCTTCAAACGCTTTGCTGAAGACGCTAGAAGAACCTTCTGATAAGACGTTTATATTCCTGTGTTCCGATTCACCCTCTTCACTTCTTCAGACAATACGAAGTCGATGCCAGACCATACAAATGACACTGCCCGAAAAATCCATAGCGATTAATTGGCTCCAACAAAGTGTAGTAACTCCTTGCGATTTTGATAGCCTGCTTAACTCGGCAAAAGGACGTCCTTTATATGCCTTAGAACTACAAAAAAACGATCTCCTAGCCGTCGAGGAAAGGTTCATTAATTTATTTCTGGAGTTAACAACAGGAAAAATTTCATTGCAACTAATTGTCAAAGCTATAAAAGATATAGGCGAGGTTATTGCAATCGATTATTTGATAAATCTTTTTAGTAACACCACTAAAGCTCTCTTGCATGGGAGCCTAGAAGATCAAATTTCTTCTCAAGAAAAAACATTTTTGGACATTTGCTCGGCCTCTAATCTATCAACGAAAAATGTAGCCTTAGCCTTTTTTAAATTTCATGATGAGCTTCTGGTCGCGAGGCGGCATCTTTCGGAAACCAACCTAAATACGCAATTAATTGTAGAGTCGCTTGTTTGGCAATGGCATAGCCTTTGGCGGGAATAATTCTTCAGAGGATTTTGGTAACTTAAGCTTTAAGGAGTCAACTAGCGATGAGTAGAGATGAGTTTAAAAATCAACTGAGAGAGTTGCGTATTGCTAAAGTTTCTTACAAGTCATTAGCACTTTGGCTTCAACGTATTCGTATTTTGAAGAAAGAGGGAATGTCAGACCAAGAGATTACCGAAAGATTAGAAAGAAATCATTAAGAGCATTTTGCAAGAACCAGCTAAGGCTTCAACATTGCTTCCACGTATTTAGCGATTGCTAAACTCGCTGTCAGAGCAGGGGATTCCATTCCGAATAGCTGCACCAATCCTTCTACTCCATGCGTGTTGGGGCCCTGAATAGAAAAATCTGCCGCAATACTCCCTGGACCAGAGATTTTTGGACGGACCCCAGAATACGCAGGCTGTAATTGAGCGGGATCAATTTCAGGAAAGTACTTAGCTATGCTCGATGCGAAAGCGTCCATCTTTCTTGGGTCTACCTCATAATCTGGTTGATCTATGTACTCTGTGTCTGGCCCAAATCGAGTCTGACCAGACATGTCTATCGTTGAGTGGATTCCTAACCCTGTATAATTTTTTTCAGGGATTGGGTAAATTAAATGTTTAAACGGACTCTTTCCGCTGAAAGAGAAATAATCTCCTTTACATAGGTAGAGGGCAGGCACGTTAGATGTATCCATACCAATCATTTTTCTGGCTAGTTGCTGAGCATTAAGCCCTGCACTGTTAATAAATTCGTTACAAAGAAATTTGTACGTTTCTTCTTTTCGCGGATTCTGCATTAATTTTGTCGTTACAAGAAAATTTCGTCCGACCTTTTCAACTTGGTCAACTTGAGTACGGGGAGCAAAGTACGCTCCATTATCTTCGGCATACCATAGTAATTTCTTCATATAGGTATGGCTATCTATAATGCCTGTGGACGGTGAGTGCAACGCCGCGGTTGCAGATAGATTTGGCTCTATAGATCGCAGTTTTTCTTGATCAACCCACTCTAGGTCTGTCACCTGATTTCTTTCTGCGTTCATTTTTATCTCGAGCAGCTCTTGTTCTTCTCCTTTTTGAGCAACAATTAGCTTCCCAGTTTTTTTATAAGGAATAGTGTTTTTTTCTAAAAACTCATATAAGAGTGTTTTGCCTTCAACGCACAACTGAGCCTTCAGGCTATTTTCGGGATAATAGATACCAGCATGTATTACTTCGCTGTTGCGACTACTAGTGACGCGGCCAAAATCAGACTCTGAGTCGAGTATGGCTATTGATTTTGAGCGGTAACGCTCAGATATAGAGAGCTGGTAGGCAATTCCTAAACCGACGACACCAGCGCCGGCAATGCAGACATCAAATGAGTCCATTTTTCGGTCCTTCCTTTTGCTCCATTGTGCCCCTGAGGATAAAGAAGCTGGACAAGTAATCCTCTGATTTTAGCCTAATATACGTGCCTAAAAGTCAGATTGATTCGCGGTAATGTGAGTTTTTTCTCTTTCGGAATTTGATGCAGCCAATTGTTTTGAACTGTATGACTCATTAGGAAAATACTGCCATTGTGTTGCTTTAGCTTAAGTCGACGTTTATCACTTGCCACTTTTGCTTTAAATTGAAGGTAACGATCAGCCCCGAATGATACAGCACCGATAATTGGATTCTCACCGAGCTCTTTTTCGTCATCTGCGTGCCACGCCATGCTGTCCATACCATCCCTATAATAGTTTAATAAAACTGAGTTAAAGGACTGTTTGGTTACAGATTCCATTCTAAGCCTAATTTTTAAGACTTTTTCGCTCCATTTTGCAGGTCTAAGCTTCAGGCCGGAATATCGATAGACTTTCCCGGGATCAGCCATCCAACACTGCAAGCGGGGTATCTGCCGATGTTTACCTGCGATCCAGATCGAGTCTTGCTGCCAAGGCACCTCATCTGAAAGGGAATGAAGAAGTTCTAATGCCTCGGATTCATTAAACGCTGATTTATACTCCACGATTTCGGCATCGCCGAGCTTATGTACCTTAACTCCCTCAGGATAAGTAGGCGCACTCTGAAATAAATCATTTTGCATTGTGGGAATTACGCTCATTCTGCTCTAGATAACGCTGAAATAATACTGCCGTGAAGTCGTACTTAGCTACGCTCAGTTAAGGAACTTCGATTATTGTGTAGCGGCCAGATGAAGCGGAAGCGCTAGGGAACCACAAATGCGTTAAGATTCGATAGTGCTATGGAGAGGCTGTTGGGGTAAGAAGGATCAATGAACGCTCTAAAGTAAATCTGGGTTAAATGATCTATACCGCTATTTCCGGTAATAAAGATTACCGGAAA